>JASHQA010000274.1 GCA_030037785.1 Streptosporangiaceae bacterium | reverse complement strand
TCGTGGTGGTGCTCCGGTGGCTGCGCCGCGGAGGCTCCGTGCGGCGCGATCGTCAGCTGCTCGGTCCGCCGCTCCGGTGCCGGTCTGCCGACGACCGCGTACACCTCGGCCCCGTCCACCGTCTCCTTCTCCAGCAGCAGAGCGACGAGCTGGTCGAGCTCGTGGGTGTGCGCCCGGATCAGCGAGACGGCCGTCTGCTCGGCGTCCCGGAGCAGCCTGGCCACCTCCGTGTCGATGCTCGCCTGAGTGGCCTCGGCGAACGGCCGGCTGGAGAAACCGCCGCCCCCCGCGCCGTCGCCCAGGAACACCGACCCACCCTGCGGATAGCCGACCGGGCCGAGCGCGTCGGAGAGTCCGAACTCGCGCACCATCTTGGTCGCCAGGTCGGTCGCGGACGCCAGGTCGTTCGCGGCTCCGGTGGAGCCCTGGCCGAGCTCGACAAGCTCCGCGGCCCGGCCGCCGAGCCGGACGGCCAGCGACTCGATCAGATAGTCCTGCCCGTACAGGTGCCGCTCGTACAGCGGTAGCTGCTGCGTCACGCCGAGCGCCTGGCCGGCCGGCAGGATCGTCACCTTCGCGACCGGGTCGGCGTGCTCGGACAGCGCCGCCACCAGCGCGTGGCCGGCCTCGTGCACCGCCACCGCGTGCTTCTCTTCGGGGAGCAGCACGTTGGAGCCCTCGCGCCGGCCGAGCAGGATCCGGTCCCTGGCATTGTCGAAATCGGTGGCCGTGAGCACGTCGCGGGCGTCCCGCACGGCGAAGATCGCCGCCTCGTTGGCCAGGTTGGCCAGGTCCGCGCCGGAGAAGCCCGGCGTGCCGCGGGCTACGACCTGCAGGTCGACGTCCGGGCCGAGCTTCTTGTCCCGGCAGTGCACGGCGAGGATGGCCGCGCGCTCGTCGAGCGTGGGCAGCGGGATGACCACCTGCCGGTCGAACCGGCCGGGCCGGAGCAAGGCCGGGTCGAGCACCTCGGGCCGGTTGGTCGCGCCGAGGACCACAATCCCCGATCTCGTGTCAAACCCATCCAGCTCGGACAGCAGCTGATTCAGGGTTTGCTCCCGCTCATCGTTCGCGACGACCGTGCCCGAGCCCGCGCGTCGCTGGCCGATGGCGTCGATCTCATCCACGAAGATGATGGCCGGGGCCTGCTTGCGGGCCTCGGCGAACAGGTCTCGCACCCGGGCGGCGCCGACCCCTACGAACAGCTCCACAAAGCTGGAGCCGGCCACGGAGAAGAACGGGACCGATGCCTCGCCGGCCACTGCCCTGGCCAGCAGCGTCTTGCCGGTGCCTGGCGGGCCTACCATGAGCACTCCGCGCGGTGCCGTCGCTCCGGCCCGCTGGTACCGGTCCGGATTGCGCAGGAAGTCGACGACTTCGCTGATCTCGGCCTTCGCTCCGTCGTACCCGGCCACGTCGCTGAACCGGGTCTTCGGCCGCTCGGCGTCGAAGACCCGGGCTCTCGCCCGGCCGACGCCCATCACGCCCTGCAGCGAGCTGCCTGACCGGCGCGCCATCCACCGGAAGAAGAAGAAGATCAACACGACCGGCAGCACCAGGAAGATGAGGATCTCGAACAGCAGGCCGTCGAGCGAGCTCGGGGGCGTCTGGTAGGTGATCGCGACGCCCGCGGACTTCAGGCTGGTAGCCAGCGGCGAGCCCGGCGTGATCGGCGGCGTCACGGCCGAGAAGTCCTTCCCGTCGGTGAACGTGCCGGTGACCGTGACGTTCGCGCCCTCGGACGCCGGGCTCGGGATGCTGACGCTCTTCACCTTGTGCGCGGCCACGTCGGTGCTGAACTGCGTGTAGGTCAGCACCGACTGGGGCGTGGTGTGCACGAAGGCAGGCACTACCCAGAGCAGGATGATCACCAGCCAGAGCAGCCAGAGCCAGTGTCGCCAGCCAGGCGGCTGCGGCGGTGCGGTGCCGACGGGCCGGTCGCCGGGGGGCGGCGCCGCGGGAGTTTTACTCATGGGACATTCTTACGCGACGCCCGGGCCTGGTCACGCGGCGAGCCGAGCACCGTCCTTGAGCGCAGCCGGGAGGTCCGGTCGGCGCTGCTGCCGCAGCTGCGCCGGGGGTGGCCCGGTGAGCTTCGCGCGCAGCATGGCCCGGCCGCGGTGGACCCTGGACATGACCGTACCCAGCGGAATGTTCAGAATGTCCGCTATCTCGGCGTATCGGTAGCCCTCGACGTCAGCAAGGTAGATGACCGCCTTGTAGGCGCCGGGCAGCGTGGTCAGGGCGCGGACAGCGCCCGAGTCACCGAGCTGGCCGAGCGCCTCCGCCTCGGCCGACTTCGCCGCCGGAGCGTGCCCGGCCCGGCCGCTCGTCTCCTGCTGGGCGGTGAGCACCTCGGCCGGACGGCGGCCGCGCTGCCGACAGCTGCTGTAGAAGGTGCTGAGCAGGATCCGGTAGAGCCAACCGCCAAGGTTGGTGCCGGGGGTGAACTGGTAGAACTTCGCGTAGGCCCTGGCCAGCGTGTCCTGGACGAGATCCTCGGCGTCGCAGTGCTGGCGGGTCAGTCGGAGCGCGACGGCGTACAACTGGGGGGCGTGGGGGAGCGCCTGCTCCTCGAACGTGCCGCCCGGGCAGGTGGCCGCGGCTGCCATGGCGTGCATGAGATGCCTCCTTGCTCGCTGTGAGCTACTTGGAAGTAACTACTACTAGCAAGTAACCATCTCGCGCCTGGCCAGCGGGCGCATCGGGCGGAGCCTGAGCTAATGCGGGCGGCATCCCTGAGTTAAGCCCGAGTAACACCGTGACGTGCCTGGCGGCGTGGGCGACAAGCTCGCGACGGCCCCGCTGGCCGGTCTTCGCCACCAGGCTCGCGACGTGTGTTTCGACCGTTTTGGGCGATATGAACAGGCGCTCGGCGATCTGGCTGTTGGAGTATCCGCGGCCGATGAGCAGGTACACATCCATCTCCCGACTCGTGACGCCGAGTCGGCTCAGCTGCGCCGGCACCTGCGCCGAGCCGCGGCCAGAGCGCGGCACCGGCACGCCCGCCCGGCGCAGGATGCCGCGGCACGCCGACGCCAGCTGACCATGGCCGGTCGCCTCGAAGCTGGCGGCCGCCTCGCGCAGCCACGCCACCGGCTCTCCCCAGCCGTCGTCGAGCGCCGACTGGGCGACGAGCCTGCGGGCGAGGTGATTCCACCACGGCGCAAACGGGGCGAACGCGTCGGCGCCCTGACTTGCCAGCGACGCGGCGCGCTGTCGCTCTCCGGCCCGTCCGGCCAGCACGGCCTCCGCGTACGCCAGGCAGCCCTGGTTCCAGCTGACCCTGGCACCAGCCAGCTCGGCCTGCTCGATCGCCGTCGCCGCGGCACCGCCGCTGACGGCCGTGAGCAGCGCGCGCAACCCCCAGGATCGCCCGCGCCCGACCAGCGGGATCTGCACCGGCGAGTAGTAACCACGCGCCCGGCGCGGCGCGCTCAGCGTCGCAGCCGCGTACTCGCCCGCGCGAGCGCTGTAGGCCGCGGCCCGGTCGACCTCGTTCCGGAACAGCGCGCCGACCACCCGCACCTGGCCGACAGTGGTCAGCAGGACCTCGGGATTGCCCGGCATGACTGCCTCGGCGCGCTGGGCGGACTGCTCCAGCCCGGCCGCGTCGCCACGGATCCCGAGGGCGAGGCCCTGCAGGCACAAGGCGAGCGCCTCGATCCGTTGGGAGCCGATCAGGCGCGCCCCGCGCTCGCACTGCCTGGCCGCCTCCAGTGCCTGGCCGGTGTCCGTGCCGAGGCTGAGCAGGTTCGCGAGCTGGAGGTCGATCGTCGTCGCGATCGAAAACAGGCCAGCTTCGTGCGCAAGCTTCTGCACGTCGAGCAGCCCGCTCGTCCGCCCGTCGGCGAGCATGTCGGTCGTAGCCAGCCGGTGCAGCGCCGCGATCCGCCACACCCCGAGCCCGCGCTTGTCGGCGATCTTGTGGGCCCGCTCGAATGCGGCCCTGGCCCCACCCAGGTTCAGGATCCGCTCGATCCGACCGATCATGCCGAGCGACTCCACTGCGACTTCCGCCGCCCAGCCGGTGAGCCCCGCGCCTTCGGCGGTCGCCAGCGATCGGCGCGCCAGTTCCTCCGCGTGCTCGAGGTCGCCCGTAACCAGGGCGTACCGAGCGGTAGCGACGTCGACCCGGCTCGCCAGCTCTGGCTCCCGCAGCCGGCCAGCGATGGCGCTGGCCACCGCGAGGTGCTCGGCAGCCACATCCAGGTTGTCCTCCGGACGCGTGCTGGCCGCTCGCACCCGGATCAGTGCCTCGCGCCGCTGGTCCGCTGGACCGAGGCGGGCGAGCAGGTCCGTCATCAGGGGGCCGAGCTGCTCGTATTTGCCGGACAGCGCGAGCGTGTCGACGAGTGCCTCGTCGATGTCGACATCCAGTCCAGCGGGGCTGTCGGTGGTCGCCTCTGCCAGCAGCCGCCGCGCGTCCTGCAGCGCGGCTGTGCCGCTGGTGATGGCGGCCTGCCGGATTGCGCGCCGACCCGCCGTCAGCAGCAGCCGGGCGGCCTCG
>JASHQA010000273.1 GCA_030037785.1 Streptosporangiaceae bacterium | reverse complement strand
ATCGCCGGGGCGTGCGGGCGGCTGATGTGCTGCCTGAAGTACGAGCACCCGCTCTACCAGGAATTCCGCGCTTCAGCGCCGGCCTACGGTGCGGCAGTCGACACACCGGAGGGACCTGGCACGGTAATCGGGCACAACGTCCCGGCAGAGCAGGTGATCGTCAAGCTGACCGAGGACGGCAGGCGCACCGCCTGCCCGAAGGCCAGTGTGTGCGGCTCCCGGCAGGCATACGAGGCGATGCACGGCGATGCGCGCAGACCGGCCGGGGGCGGATAGAATCCTCTGGCTCGCACGGTTCGCCCTGCGTGCGCCGCCTTAGCTCAGTCGGCAGAGCGATTCACTCGTAATGAATAGGTCGTCGGTTCGATTCCGACAGGCGGCTCTGGTCCTGACCAGCGAGAACGTGGTCTTGAAGATCATTTCTCCGGCCACCTTGGCAGCAGTTTTGACAGCAGCTTCCGTGAACAGCGCGCGTCCCATGGCGTCGGCGGCTACCTGATCCTGGGCCGAGGAGACGTGGACGTAGCCGCGGGTGACGCGGATGTCGGAGTGCCCGAGCGCTCCTGCACGACCGGCAGCGCGATGCCCTGCTCGATGGCGATGGAGGCGGCCGAGTGCTGCATCGTGTGGGTTCCAGCGTGCGCTATCCCCGCGGCGGTGAGGATCGCGGACGACTCGGCCAGTCGGCGCGGTAGTCCAGTGTTCGAGATCGACGAGCGCGTACCGCACGGGTATCACGGGCCGTCCATGGCCGCGCCCGGCTACCACCTCTACTACCTCACCGTGCTGGCCGGTCCCGCGGACCAGCGGTCCATGACGTTCAGCTTCGACCCGGCGCACGCCTGGGTCAGGGATGCGTTGTCGTCGCAGCCGGTGGACCCGCGGCTGCCGCTGACGTCCGCGCCGGGCACGGCCGCCGAGCAGGGGCCGTCTCGCTAGCCGTCGTCGCCGAGTCCGGCCGCCGCCACGGCACCGAAGTCACGGGGCTAGCCTGCCGTCATAGCGCTCGGTGAGATGAGCTCTCCATAGCGGCGGCTCTTCCCCGGCGCAGGTCACCCAGAACTCGCGGGCGGCGACGATCCGGGCGTCGCACACCCAGGCGAACTGCGCGGCGGCAAACAGCCCGACGCCCTCCTGTGGTACTTGCAGCTCACTGATCACCAGGTCTGCAACATCGCCGGTCGGCGTGGTAGCGGGGCCGCCGCACACAACCCGCTGAACCTGGATTGTCCAGCCCTCCGGGTAGGTCGCGTTGAACGTCACAAACGCGTCGGCGCTGACAAACCGCTCTCCGGTCGCGGGCATTTCGATGACGAGGTCGTCCGAGAGCAGCGCCCGAACTCCCGGCCAGTCGCGGGCCTCGATCAGATCCCAGAGCGCTCGGACCGTGTCGACGGCCTGGCAACCGTGCTGATGCGTGCACATAGCACGCACCGTATCGCCATCGTCCTGGACCAGGGCATAGCGCTGGCCGTGGTCCAGGAGATGCTCGGCCATTCAGATATCAGAGTCACCCGCGGCTACACGCACGTCTCGTCCGTGCTCGCTCAGCACGCAGCAGCCAGGCTCGGGCGGGCTCTATTCGGAGAAGCTGCATGGACGGTCATGGACTGCCGTCTGCCAGCCTGGACTGCTACCAAAAGCCGCCCGCGGCGGGACGCTGAGCCATGGCCGGTGAGAACACAGTCCGGCGGCTGACTGCATGCTCCGTCCTGCCACCGGAGGACCTGCGCTAGCCGGGCGACAGGAACGTCGGCAGACGCGACCAATCGAGCTCGCGCACCGGGACGCCGAAGTCCCACAGTTCGAGGGTCAGGATCTTTGCACTAGATCCGCTCTGGCCGCGCTTCGGAACGCTCTTCGGGCGGTCTTCAAACCGAACCTGGCGGATGTGCTGGCCGTCGATCCATACGGTGAGTGCCAGGACCGGCGGCTGGACGGACTCGACGCCCAGCGGAGCGGGCAATGCCGCCCTGCCGCTGGCCGCGGCGGCTCGTTGCACCTCTACACGCACGGCGTACTTGCGGCAGAGGGTTTCGCGCAGTGCCTCGGTGCCTTCAGGGCTCGCGTCGGTGGCACCTAGAATCAGTCTGAGCAGCCACAGCACATCGCCCTCCCGCCTGCTCGACGGGCGGAGGGTCTGCAGCGAGCGGCCGGACAGGCCGCCGAAGGTCAGGCCGTCGGTGCCGATCTGCGCGTAGTAGCCGAAGTCGATCATGAATCGATCAGCAGCTGGCTCGATGAGACCCTCACCTGCACTGTGCCGGAAGGACTTTCCGCCGGAGACGCGCTCCGAGACGGCCTTGCCGACAACGGTGATCAGGCTGCCGATAGGCCCGGGGCTCGCCTGAGTCGCGGACGCTGGCGATTCAATATCAGACCGCAGTGCTATCCGGGCACTTGGTTCGGCCAGGGTGCGATCGGCACAGGCGGCAATCTCCGCGACCGCCGCGCCACTCGTCGGCGCTCCGGTGGCATCGAGGTTGCGGGCGGCTACGCTATAGGGCTCTCCGCTGGTAGCCATGCGTGCACGGATGGCCTTCTTGCGGGGTCGACCTCTGGTCACTGTGGGTCTCTCCGGCCGGGCCCTACGCACCCCGCCAGGACGTCACAGCCCAGTTAAGGTCGCGCGAGTCGTAACCCTTGTCCTCGCCACCGGGCCCAGCGTAGGTGATGCCCGGTTCGGAGCGGGCAGGCGCGGCTGCCACTGCGCGAGAGCCTATCCCACTGGGCCGGCAACAGACAGGGGCAACGGAGGCGGTCGCGTTCATGCTGACGGGCGGCAAGCCCTGCGGTCGCGCCGGGATGCTTCCTGTCCGGCAGCGCGCTCCGGCGTGGATCTGTCGGCTGAGCCGCAGCTGGGCCGCCACCGGGCCGTCGCTACGACACTTCGGCTGACCACGGCGACAAAGCTGCACTATCTCGCCCCGTGCTTGTGGCCAGGGGCTGTAAACCCGCCGGGGCTGCAGAGAGTCCGACAAGTAAGAGCATCCCGTCATGTTGGCGCGACTACCCACTGGAAAGGTAAGAAATTGGACCCAGGTTTGCATATCGGCAGGCGTATAGCGGCGGTCGCCGCCGCTGCCGTTGCGGCTCTCGGCGTGGCAGGCGTGCTGGGAGCAGGCACAGCCAGCGCGGCCCCGAACCCCGTATCGGTCGCGACCGCGCCCAACTCGGGCTTCGGCCCCTACCCGTTCGCAGCAGCAGCGACGGTTTTCCGTGGCACCACTGAAGCGTTCGGCGCTGCGATTCAGGACATCTCCGGCCCAGGAGGTACCGGCCAGCCCACCGCGACTGGCACCGAAACCGTCGCGGTGAGCGTCCCAGCGAGCAGCGGCGTCACCATTGTCGCGGGCACCAGCGGCACCGGAGGCACTTGTACTGGCCTCGGGACGACGTCTGTTAGCTGCACCGACAGTGTCAGCGACTTCAGCGATAGCAACACCAAGGGTTACTCCTTCAACCTTGATGTAGCAGCTACCGCAGGCTTCGGCGTGGTCGAAGTCACAGTCAACGTCACCGATAGCAACGGATCGGCAACCGCTCAGTTCCCGCTGACCATTAAGTCGTCGGTGTCAGTGTCGCCCCCGCCGAACTCTGGCTTCGACGGTGACAACAGCGCGCCGAGCTATAGCGGCACGGCAACCGCAACAGCCAAGCCCGGCGACCTCGTGGACTTCCAGGCAGCCATCGAGGATGACTCGAACGGCACCGGTCAGCCCACGGCCACCGGCACCGAGACCGTCGCCGTGAGCGTCAACGGCGGGGCTACCGTCACCGATCCGCAGGGCGGCACGTGCTCACCTGCCAGCGGTGCGACGATCATCTGCACTGATGACGTGAGCTACTTCGATGGCACCAATGTCAAGGGCTACCAGTTCGAGATCAAGGTGCCGAGCACGGCCACGGGCACGATCACGGTCACGGTCAACGTCAAGGACAGCAACGGCTCGGCTAGTGCGACCTTCCTGCTGACCATCGCGTCGTCCTCGACGCCGTCAACTCCAACTCCATCGTCAACCACGTACCCGACGGGCGGCGTGGAGACTGGTGGCGGTACGCCGGTCAACAGCCCATGGCTGCCACTCGGTCTCGGCCTCGCCGTGTTCGGCGCGCTGGCCCTGACCGCCGGGGTGGTCGCGCTGCGCAGGCAGCGGGGCTGACATGAAGATGCAGCGACCAGCTGAGTGGCTGTTCGCCAGCCGCCCGCGCGCGCTCGCGCTCGCGGGCGCGGCGATCGTTGTGATCGGCGGCGGCGTCACCGCTGTCGCTCTGGCCAGCCACTCGTACAAGCCTCCGTCGCTGCCTCGCGCTGCCTCCTCGGTGGCGCCAAAGGCGAGCGTGAGCCCGCTGGCGGTGCCGCCGAAGGTGGCGGCGGCCATCCCTAGGAGCGTCCCGGTGCAGATCAAGATCCCTTCGATCGGCGTGGACGCTCAGGTCATCCCCGAGGGCACCGACTCCACCGGTGCCCTGGAAACCCCGCCCCTGACCGAGCAGAACGTCACCGGCTGGTGGGACGGCGGGAACACCCCCGGTCAGGACGGCCCGGCGGTCATCGTCGGCCACATCGACAGCGCGGCCCTCGGACCGATGGTGTTCTGGAACCTGCATGAACTGGTGCCGGGCCAGGCCGTCGAGGTCATCCTGGCCGATGGCGCGCAGGTGTGGTTCAACATGGTCGGCTCGCAGCAGGTCAGCAAGACGGACTTCCCGACACAGTCGGTCTACGGTCCGACGGCGGGCCCGACACTGCGGCTCATCACGTGCAGCGGGGACTTCGATCCCCAGACCGGCCACTACGACGACAACCTGATCGTCTACCTGAACGAGTCAGTTCCCAGCGGCTGACCCGGTCTGCGGCGAACCAAGGGCCCCTGGCCCGTCCCTGGAAGGACGGGCCAGGGGCCTCGCTTGTGGTGCAGGTGAGCCCTGCCCGGGGCCGCACAGCTCGTCGGTGACGCGATCGAGCCCCGATTCGATGTCTGGTTTATCATTTAGCGCGCATTTGGCGTGCCTACTGTGAGTTACGATATATTCACGTAGTTCGTACCAGATCGAGCTATGGCCAGCTGGCCACCTTGTGACAGGGGCTACACGTTGAGTTTGCGTCACACGTCCATCCGGGTCCGGGTCTTTCTCCTCGTCCTGATCCCGCTGCTGGCCACGATCGGGATCTACGCCTACGCGGTTGGCGGCGAGTTCGGTACCGCTGTCGGCCTGTCCAACGCGGGCAAGGTCAGCGGCGCGACGATCAGGCCGCTGGAGGCGACGCTGGTCGCGCTCAGCGCGGAGCGCGATGCCGCGGTTCGCTACCTCGTCGCGCCGTCCAGCCAGGCCAAGACGGCGCTGCAGCAGCAGGAAGCCGCCACCGACAAGGCGGCCAGGATCGCCGAGGGCGTCAGCAAGTCCGGACCGGTGGTAGCCGACGCGTCGCCGCTGGAGAAGACCGCGGCAGCAGGGTTCGTCCGGGACCTCGGCACGCTGACCGCGCTCCGTCAGGAGGTGGCCAGCGGCAACGTGAGCACGACGACGGCCATCAACGACTACAGCGCTGTCATGGACGCCGGGATTCCGGTGGCCGAGCAGGCGATTCAGGAGACGTACATCGGCCAGTCGCTGGCCACGACCGCGCGGGCGGAGGTCAACCTCTACGCCGCCGGGATGCTTGCCGCCGAGGAGAACGACCTCTACTCGGCTGACTTCGCGACCGGCGGGATGCCGCCGGCCGATGTGATCGAGTTCGCCCAGCTGGCTAGCCTCCGCCGGTACCTGGTTCAGGACGCAGAACCGCAACTGGACTCCGAGGCGTCCGGCCTGATGCACACGTACGTGCCGGCCGCGCTGAGTGCGGCGCTGACCAGTCAGGAGAACTTGATCATCGGCGCGCAGCCGGGTGTCGCCATTCCGCCGGTGTCGCTGACCCAGTGGCAGCAGACCGTGCGCACGTACGCCACCAACCTCCTGACGGTGATGACAAAGAGCCCGAACTGGATCCAGTCGCAGGTGGTGTCGTCTGCCCGCAGCGCGCTCACGACGCTCATCGTGGCGGCGAGCGCGGGCCTGCTGGCCGTCATCCTCGCGCTGGTGTTCTCCCTTCTCATGGGTCGCCGCCTGCTGCGGCGGCTCACCGACCTGCGGCAGGCTGCGCTGGATCTCGCGCATGAGCGGCTGCCGAACGTCATGGCGCGGCTGCGGGGTGGCGAGACGGTGGACGTCGACGCCGAGGCACCACCCGCGCCGACCGCCGTGGACGAGATCGATCAGGTCCGGCAGGCGTTCACCGTGGTGCACCGAGCCGCTGTGCAGGCCGCGGTTGACGAGGTGAACCTGCGCCGCGGCGTCAGCGACGTATTCCGGAACCTGGCCCGGCGCAACCAGGCTCTGCTGCACCGCCAGCTCGGTCTGCTGGATGGCATGGAGCGCCGGGCGGACGAGCCGGAGCAGCTCGAGGACCTGTTCCGGATCGACCATCTCACGACCCGCATGCGGCGCCATGCCGAGGGCCTGATCATTTTGTCCGGTGACTCCCCTGGCCGCAGCTGGACCCAGCCGGTGCCGTTCATCGACGTGCTGCGCGCAGCGGTGGCAGAGGTCGAGGACTATACCCGGATCCAGGTCGAGGTCCGCACGCATGCCGCGCTGGCCGGTCACGCCGTGGCAGACGTCGTCCACATGCTGGCTGAGCTGCTCGAGAACGCGACGACCTTCTCACCGCCTGGCACGCAGGTGCGGGTCCACGGTGAGCTCGTGGGCCGCGGGTTCGCCGTCGAGGTTGAGGACCGTGGTCTCGGCCTGTCCGACGAGCGGCTGGCCGAGATCAACCGCGACCTGGCGGACGTCCCGGAATTCGACTTGGCCGGCAGCGACAGGCTGGGACTGTTCATCACCGCGCGGCTCGCTCACCGGCATGACATCAAGGTCACGCTCCGCCCGTCAGCCTACGGCGGCACCACCGCGATCGTGATCATCCCCATGGCCCTGGTCGTCCCGGACGACGGCCAGCCCGAGCCGCTCGCCGTGGCTGCGCCCGCGCTGGAGCCCGCCGGTCAGGCGGCGATCGGCAGCGGCCACTACCGCCGCGACGGCTACGTGGCCGAAGGGCCGGGGAACGGCCACCTGCCGGGGAACGGGCACCTGCCAGGGAACGGGCACCTGCCGGGCGACGGCCGCGGGGGCAACGGGAACGGACATGGAGGGAACGGCATGCACAGCGAGCCGTGGACGCCGCGCCACTCGGCTGGCAGTTCGGACGAGTCCGGCTGGTTCACCCGGCAGAGCGCGGACAGCCAGCGGGCACCGGAGCCGGCCCAGGTGGAGCACGCGGACAACCCGCCGAATGGCGGGCTGCCGGTGCGGGTCCGGCAGGCCAGCCTGGCGCCGCAGCTGCGCCAGTCGGATGGGGCCGGCGTGGCGCCTGCCGAGGTTCCCGCGGTCGAGGCCGACTCGGTCCGGGACACCATGTCGGCGCTGCAGCGGGGCTGGGAACTCGGCAGGAGCGAGTCCGGCGGGCCGTCGGCCAGCGCAGAGTTCAGGCCGCTGTCTGACGGCGAGTCCTGGGAGGCTCAGTAATGCGGCAGCCAGGACGGCTTGACTGGCTCCTCGACGACCTCATCGCCCGCGTTGCGGACGTCACCAAGGCTGTGATCTTGTCCCGCGACGGCCTGGCCACCGGTGCGTCGTCCACGCTGAGACGCGAAGACTCGGAGTACCTGTGCGCGGCGGCTGCCGGGTTCCAGAGCCTTGCCAGGGGGACCAGTCAGCACTTCGGTGGCGGCAGCGTCCGGCAGACGGTCGTCGAGATGGAGTCGGCGATCCTGTTCGTCATGGCCGCAGGTGAGGGCAGCTGCCTGGCCGTGCTGGCATCGCTCGGGGCAGACATGGGCCTGGTCGCCTACGAAATGGCGCTGCTGGTCAGGCGCGTCGGCCAGCACCTGGGCGTTGCCCGGCGGCCCACGAGCGCGGCGTAAGAGGCGGCGAGCGGCGATGCTTCGTGACGGCGAGTGGCTGGACAACGACGCTGGTCCAGTCGTCCGGCCATACGCGCTGACGGGCGGGCTGACCCGCCCATCCGGCCAGCGGCTCGACCTGCTCGACATGGCCTGCGCGGTGCGTCAGGTAGGCCAGCACCCGATGCTGAGCCCTGAGCAGGCTGAAGTGCTCTATCGCTGCCGGATCCCGGTTCCGCTTGTCGAGCTCGCCGCTGACCTAGACCTGCCCACCGGCGTCATCCGGATCTTGGTGGCAGATCTGCGCGACCGCGGCCTGGTCACGATCCACCGGGCAAAGCCGGCCGGGCTCAGCGACCTGAAGATACTCCAGGAGGTTGTCAATGGCCTACGGCGGCTATGACGCCGACTCGGTGTCGGCGCCGGTGACGACGCCGGTGACGATCAAGATCCTCGTAGCGGGCGGCTTTGGCGCGGGTAAGACGACGCTGGTGGGCTCCGTCAGTGAGATCCGGCCGCTGCGGACTGAGGAGACCCTCAGCGAACGGAGCGAGCTCGTCGATTCGCTCTACGGTGTGGAGCAGAAGTCGACGACGACGGTAGCGATGGATTTCGGGCGGATCACCATCCGCGACGATCTCGTCGTTTACCTCTTCGGAACTCCGGGCCAGCGGCGATTCTGGTTCATGTGGGACGACCTGTCCTACGGCGCGCTCGGCGCTGTGGTGCTGGCCGACGAGCGGCGGCTAGCGGACTGCTTTCCATCCATCGACTACTTCGAGCGCAACAACATCCCCTTCGTGGTGGCCGTGAACTGCTTTGACGCCACCCAGCACTATTCGCTGCAAACGATCACGCAGGCGCTGAACCTGGCCGGCACCGTGCCGGTGATCCGGTGCGATGCTCGGCAGCGCGCGTCGAGCCGGGACGTGCTCGTGGCGCTGGCCGAGCACGCGATCTCGCTCCACCACGAGGCGCAGTTCGCCTAGGAGGGCGCGGGTTCGCGATCGGGAGGTGCGGGGGTGCGGGCAGCGCTCACGACTGCCGGTGTCCGCCGTCGCGGCGGCCTCGGCAGGCTCCGCCAGCTGATCGGCTGGCTAGGGTGTGGGTGTTGCAGCGACAAGGGGCGTGTCGGGTGAACCAGCAAGAACGGCGGCAGTTCGTCTACGACCACCGCACGTGCGTCTTCGGCTACGCGCGCAAGTACCACGGGCCCGCCATGACGATCGTGTACTACGTGCTGAACGGCGAGGACGAGCTGCTGGTCTCCACGATGGCCGCCCGCGGCAAGGCCAGGGCGGTAGCCCGCGACGGCCGTGTCAGCCTTTGCATCCTGGACGAGCAGTGGCCGCCCACCTACCTGCAGGTCTACGGCACCGGAGTGGTCGACCGCGATCCTGAGCTCGCGGCCGACGTGCTGACCAAGGTCATCAGCCTGATGGCGGGCGAGGCAGTACCGGAGAGCCGCCGACCGCAGATCGCGCAGCTAGCCAGGGAGGAGGAGCGCGTCGTCATCCGGGTCCGGCCGTACGCCACCTTCGAGACCCCGCCCCGGCACGTCTACAAGATGTCCGACGTCGACACGCTCACGCACTTCACCAGCAGTTCCCTGCCCTGGTGACGCCCGTCCCGCCGGACGTCGTCGCCGCTGTGACGGCCCGGCTGCGAGCCGCGGGCTGCGTGTTCGCTGAGGAGGAGGCGCGCCTGCTCACGGGCGCCGCCGAAACCAGAGCTGACCTCGAAGCGATGGTGGACCGCCGGGCCGTAGGCCTGCCGCTGGAACTCATCCTCGGCTGGGCCGAGTTCTGCGGGCTGCGGATCACCGTCGAACCCGGCGTGTTCGTGCCGCGCCGCCGCAGTGAACTACTGGTCCGGCAGGCGATCGCCGCCGCGCGCGAACCCGCGCGCGAACCGAGGTCGGGCCGCGAACCTGGGTGGGGCCGCGAACCTGGGTCGGGCCGCGAACCCGGGTCCGGCCGCGAACCCGCGCGCGAACCGAGGTCGGGCCGCGACCGTGACGACCGCCGGGACGCGGAGCTGGTGATCCTCGACCTGTGCTGCGGCTCTGGCGCGATCGGCGTGGCGGTGACAGCCGCGCTCGGCGGCGGCGAGCTGCACGCCGCCGACATCGAGCCCGCCGCGGTGGCGTGCGCGCGAGCGAACGTGGCGACCGTCGGCGGGCACGTCTACCAGGGCGACCTCTACGAGCCGCTGCCCGCCGCGCTGCGTGGCAGGGTCGACGTGCTGACGGTGAACGCGCCGTACGTGCCGACCGCAGAAATCGCGCTGCTGCCGCCGGAGGCGAGGCTGTACGAGCCGGCGGTTGCCCTGGACGGCGGGACGGACGGGGTGGCTGTGCACCGCCGGGTCGCCGCCGAGGCCGCATCGTGGCTGGCCCCCGCTGGGCGGCTGCTGATCGAGACGGGCGAGCGCCAGGCGCCGCTGACGGCGGCGGCGATGCGGGCCGGTGGCCTGGTCGCCACCGTGACGACCGACCACGACCGCGCGGCGACGGTCGTGGCGGGCTCGCTGCCCGGGGGCGCGGCCGGGTTCGCGGTCGGCAGTTCTGCCGGGCTCGCTGCCGGGGGCGCGGCCGGGTTCGTAGTCACCGCCGGTCACTCGGCGGGCTGGCACCGGTCGCGCGTCAGGTCGGAGCCCGCGCCGTCCGCCACCGCGCGCAGCTCCCGGAAGGCGGCGACGAGCCGCGGCATCGTCCAGTGCGCGTTGAGGCCGCTGGGGTTCGGCAGCACCCATACCAGCGCGCCGCCGCAGGGCAGCGCCTGCGGGCCCACCGTCGCGCCGGGCGGCCCGAACGCGGCGCGGTAGGCGGTGACGCCGAGCACCGCGAGGCAGCGGACGCCGAGGCTCGCGGCCAGGTCGATCAGGCGCGCGCCGCCGGACCGCAGTTCGGCCGCGCTGAGCTCGTCCGCCCGTGCTGTCGCCCGCGCAACAAGGTTCGTGATACCGAGGCCAGCATCGAGCAGCAGCCGCTGCTCGTCGGGCCGGAGCCGGCCGACAGTAAAGCCGGACTGATGCAGCGCCGGCCAGAACCGGTTGCCGGGCCGGGCGAAGTGGTGACCGGTGGCGGCCGAGTAGAGGCTGGGGTTGATCCCGGCGAACAGCACTCTCAGTCCGGGCGCGACCACGTCGGGGATCGTGCGGTCGCGAGCGGCCGCCAGCTCCGCCCGACTGGGCGGCCTGGGCGCGCGCGCGACCATGGGCACCAGCGTACGAGCTGCCGGTGCCGCGCCGGCCGACAATAGGCGGGTGATCACCGTGGCCGACGACGCGTTCGAGCAGATGGTCGGCACCGCGCTGGACTCGCTGCCGCCGCGGTTCGCCGCGCTGATCGAGAACGTGGCCGTCCTGGTGGAGCATGGCCCGGGTCCGCGCGGCCTGCTCGGCCTGTACGAGGGCGTGCCGCTGACCAGTCGGACCACCAACTACGCCGGCGTGCTGCCGGACCGCATCACGATCTATCAGCGGTCCATCTGCGCCCTGTGCGACACCGAGGCCGAGGTGGTCGAGCAGGTGCGCCGCACGGTGGTCCACGAGGTCGGCCACTACTTCGGGATCTCCGACGAGCGGCTCCGCGAGCTGGGCTGGTGATCAACGCCGGCCGAGCTGGGCTAGACGAGCAGGATCGCGCCGAACACGAGCGCCAGGACCGAACCGGCCAGCCACAACCCGGACCAGAGCCGGGCCGGCACCCTGGTCGACTCGAGCAGCTTCCTGGCGTCGACAGCGCTCGAGCCGTGGATCCTGATCATCTGGATGCCGGAGGTCAGCATGAACCACGCGACGAGGTAAGCGGCGACCACCTGCAGAGTGACGCTCGCGAACCCCGCGATGAGCAGGAGCAGGACGAAGGCCACCGATACCGTCACGACTCCGAAGCTCCGCCGCAACGACAGCAGGATGCCGAGGAGGGCGACGAGACCGATCCAGAGCACCGCGACGCTGTGCCCGGCATGGATCAGCGCAGCGGCGAGCAGGCCGTAGGCGCTCGGTCCCAGGTAGCCGATGAAGGTGATCGCGTTGCGGCCGAACGCGCCGCTCGGCCCGTGGTGCGTGGTCGCCCCGAACGCGTTGCGGGCGAACGTGATCCCGTCGATCTTGTGCCCGAACGACGACGCGAGCGTGGCGTGCGCCCCCTCGTGCGCCATCGTCGTGAGGTGCTGCGTGACCAGCCAGATGCCCGGTGCGGTCGCCCCGATCGCGACGATCGCGAGGACGATCGCAGCCGGCCCGGACAGGTGCGGCTGGACCTGCCCGATCCTGGCCAGCGACGCCGCGAGGGCCGATGCCGTCATCACAGCTCCGTTCAGAGACTGACGCGATGCCTTGCTGACCACTAGCATGCGCGACAACGACCCCGTTCCGGAATTAACACCACAACCATCGGGGAACGGGCCCATTCCACGACCCGTCCTGCGCCGGTCCGCGGTCGCGCGACACGCCGTCTGGCTACGCGGCCGATGTCGGTGCAGCTGGCTACATTCAGGGCCATGACCACGCCCGCCGCTGTGCTGGATGCGCTCAACGAGGACCAGCGGCGGGCGGCCACCTACCGGGGCGGGCCGCTGCTGATCCTGGCCGGGGCCGGCACCGGCAAGACCGGCACGCTGGTCGCCCGTGCTGCCTGGCTGCGCGGCCAGGGCCTGCGGCCCAGCCGGATCCTGCTGCTCACGTTCACGCGGCGGGCAGCCGACGACATGCTCGCGCGGGCGCAGCCGGCGGACGGCAGCCCGGCCGACCGGATCGTCGGCGGCACGTTCCACGCGATCGCGCACCGCATCATCAGGGCGCACGCGGAGGCTTTCGCGCTGCCGGCCGAGTTCAGCGTGCTCGACCCGGCCGACACGGCCGACGTGCTTGACACCCTGCGCGCTGCCCATGGCCTGGTCGGCACCGATTCCGGCCGCCGCACGCCGCGGGCAGCGACGTGCGCGGAGATCTACTCGCGCTGCGTCAGCACGAACACCGCGCTTGCCGACGTGCTGCGGGCCGGCTACCCGTGGTGCGTGCCGTTCGGCGGTCAGCTGGCCGACCTGTTCACCGACTTCGTCGGGTACAAGCGCCGGCACGGGCTGGTCGACTTCGACGACCTGCTGCTGCTCTGGCGCGCCGCGCTGGCAGACGCGACGGCCGGCCCGGTGCTGCGCGGACTGTTCGACGCGGTGCTGGTCGATGAGTACCAGGACGTCAACGCGGTGCAGGCCGACATCGTGCGGCTGCTGCGGCCAGACGGCGCGGGGCTGACGTGCGTGGGTGACGACGCGCAGGCCATCTACGCCTTCCGTGGCGCCGATCCCGTGCACCTGCGCGCGCTGGCGGCGACATTCGAGGACCTGGCGGTGATCCGGCTGTCCCGCAACTACCGGTCGCGGCACGCGGTGCTGTGCCTGGCCAACGTGATCCGCCCGCAGCACGACGGCCTGGAGCTGGCGCTGACTGCCGAGCGCGGCCAGGGCCAGGCACCCGTGCTGATCCGCTGCCACGACGAGGCGGCTCAGGCCAGGGAGATCTGCGCGCGGGTGCTCGCCGAGCACGAGGCCGGGGTCCGGCTCTGCGACCAGGCCGTGCTCGTCAGGTCAGCGAACCACAGCGACCTGCTGGAGCTCGAGCTGTCCGGCCGGGGCATCCCGTACGTCAAGTACGGCGGCCTGCGGTTCACCGAGGCCGCGCACGTCAAGGACTTTCTCGCCGCGGCCCGCATCGTCGCGAACCCCGCCGACGACCTGGCCTGGTTCCGGGTGCTGCGACTGCACGAGGGCGTCGGCCCGGTAC
>JASHQA010000272.1 GCA_030037785.1 Streptosporangiaceae bacterium | reverse complement strand
TCGCGAGTGCTCAACGGCCAGGGCAATCCGCGGGCCGATACGCGCCAGCGCGTCCTGCAGGCGGTTGACGAACTCGGCTTCGTGCCGGACGGCGCGGCGCGCGCGCTCAGCGTCCGGCTCAAGGAGGTCGTCGGCGTCGTGATGCGGCGGCCGCAGTGGCACGGCGCGAACATGTTCGCCGACGAGGACGAGAACCTTCAGTTCCCCGACATGATCAACCGGGGCATGGAGATCGTCGCCCAGCGGCACGGGTTCGATCTCCTCATCCGGTCCGTGGACCTGGACGAGCCGGACGTCGCCCGGCAGATCTTCGCGCTCGCCCGCAAGAGCGACGGGCTCATCCTGCACGACCGGGTCCTGTCCTCCGAACAGCTCGACATGCTCTCGCGGCAGGTCCCGATCGTGACCCTGGCCGGGGTGCCCACCGAGACAACCGCGAACGTCCACGGCGACAACGCGGGCGGGATGCGCGCCCTGGCCCGGCACCTCATTGCCGATCACGGCTACCGGACGATCGCTTACCTCGCCGGGCACGAGGGCAGCCCGGACAGCATGACCCGCGGCGAGGCGCTGGCCGACGAGGTGGCGGCCGCCGGAGCGACGCTGTTCACCGGCGAGGAGTGGCGGGGCAGCTACCAGGCGGCTGCCGGAGCGCAGGCCATAGAGCGGCTCATCGCGGCCGGCGTGCAGCTGCCGCGCGCGATCGTGTGCGCCAACGACCAGTCGGCCATCGGCGTGCTGCACACCCTCGCGCAGCACGGCATCGCGGTCCCCGGCGAGGTCGCCGTCACCGGCTTCGATGACATGCCGCTTGCGCGCCACCTGCGGCCCCAGCTCACGAGCGTCCGGCAGTCAATCCAGGACCTGGGTGCGACCGCCTTCGAGACCGTCTACGCGATGATCGGCCGCTGGCCGGACGCCACTGACACCCCAAGGGGGCGCGACATCGCGCTGCCGACGACCCTCATCCGGCGCGAGAGCTGCGGCTGCGGACCGCAGTCGCTGACGCCCGCACCACGCAAGCCGGAGGAGGCCGGGTAGATGCGGGTAATAGCTCGGCGGCTCTTCTTCTACGCGGTGACCGCGGCCATCGCAGTCACCATCGACTTCTTCATCCCACGGCTGATCCCGGGCAACCCAGTACAAGCGATCTTGTCCAAGATCCAGGGCCAGCTACCTTCGAAGGCCACCATCCACGCCCTCGACCTCCAGTTTGGCGTGAACACCACCGCGAGCCTGTGGTCCCAGTACACCCACTACTGGAACAACGTCCTGCACGGCAACCTCGGCGTGTCGACGATGAGCTACCCCGACTCGGTGGGCAGCCTGATCCGGGCCGCGCTGCCGTACACGCTCGGCCTGGTCGGTGTCGCCACGCTCATCAGCTTCGTGCTCGGCACCGCCATCGGCGCGATCGTCGCCTGGAAGCGCGGCAGCTGGCTGGACAACCTGCTGCCGGTGGTCACCTTCTTCCAGGCGGCGCCGTACTTCTTCCTGGCGTTCGTCGCCGTCAACCTGTTCGCCATCAAGCTCGGCTGGTTCCCCTCCGAGCGGGCCTCCAACGTCGCCGACTTCCCGGCCTTCACCTGGACCTACATCAGCGACGTGCTCTACCACGCGATCCTGCCCGCGCTGACGATCGTCATCGCCTCGGCGGCGGGCTGGATCGTCGGCATGCGCAACGTGATGGTCACCACGATGGACGAGGACTACGTGCTGATCGCCGCCGCGAAAGGCCTGTCGAAGCGCCGGGTGATCTGGTACGCCGCCCGCAACGCGATCTTGCCCAGCGTCTCCGGCTTCTCGCTGGCAATCGGGTTCATCGTGTCTGGCTCGCTGCTCACCGAGATCGTGTTCAGCTATCCCGGTCTGGGCAACCTGCTGCTCCAGGCTGTGTCCAACAACGACTACCAGCTGATGCAGGGCCTGTTCCTGATCATCACCTTCGCGGTGCTGGCGGCCAACCTCATCGCCGACTTCGTCTACGTCTTCCTTGACCCGCGCACCCGGCAGGAGGCCTAGGCATGGCTCTAGGCATCGGCACGGAGCCGACCGCGGGCAGCGGGGCAATGCCGGGCGGCTCCCTGCCCGGGACCGCGCGGAGCCGGCCGCGGGCGGTGCGGCTGCCCCGCTCGCCGAAGATCCTCGCCGGGCTGGCGATGCTGGCGTTCTTCCTGCTCTGGTCGATCATCGGGCCGTTCGTCGCGCCCTACAGCCCGAACAACATAGGGCTGAACTCGCCGGTTCCGCTGCCGCCCTCGGCGGCGCACTGGCTCGGCACCACGAACATCCAGCAGGACGTGTTCTCCCAGCTGCTGGTCGGCGGCGGCGCCATGCTCCTGGTGGCGGTCGTCGCCGGCGTCATCGCCACGGCTCTGTCGGTGATCGTCGGCGTGACCGCGGGGTACCTGGGCGGGCTGGCCGACGACTTGCTGTCCATGCTCGCCAATATCTTCCTGGTCATGCCCGCGCTGCCGCTGCTGGTTATCCTCTTCGGCTTCCTCGGCAAGTCCGGCAGCAACGACGTCTTCCTTATCGGCTTCATCATCTCGATAACGGGCTGGGCCTGGGGCGCCCGCGTGCTGCGCGCGCAGACGCTGTCCTTGCGCAACCGCGACTACGTCGACTCGGCGAGGATCATCGGCGAGCGCGCGTGGCGGATCATCTTCGCCGAGATCCTGCCGAACCTGACGCCGATCGTCGCGAGCTCGTTCCTGTTCACGGTGTTGTACGCGGTGGGGACCTACTCCGCGATGGCCTTTCTCGGCATGGTCACCCTCCCCCCGAACTGGAGCTGGGGCAGCATGCTGTTCCAGGCCGCAACCAACAACGCCGAACTGTCCGGGTACTGGTGGTGGTACATCCCGCCGGGCCTGCTCATCGCGCTGCTGGGCACTTCGCTGGTGTTGCTGAACTTCGGCATCGACGAGTTCATCAACCCGCGGCTACGCGCGGCCGGACTGTCCCGCCGCACCGGCAGCCGACGGCAAGCCAGGGCGCTGCGCAGTCAGCAGTTCGCGCTGACACCGGTGCTCATCGAGGCCGCGGGCGCAGCGGCGACCGGCCCGGCGCCAACCGGCGGAAGCGTCCGTGCGGGAGGACCGGCGTGAGCGGCGACCGGCTGCTGGAGATTCGCGGCCTGTGCGTGGATTACGGACACGGGCCCGATGCCGTGCACGCAGTGACAGACGCCGACGTCGTGCTGCACCGAGGCGAGGTGCTCGGCCTCGCCGGAGAGAGCGGCAGCGGCAAGTCCACCCTGGTCATGGCCGCCACCAGGCTGCTCCGGCCGCCTGGGGTCATCACCGGCGGCGCGGTGCGCTTGTACCCTGCCGTCGGCACCGAGGTTGATTTGCTCGAAGCCGACTACGACGTGCTGCGGGTGCTGCGCTGGTCGCAGGTGTCGCTGGTGCTGCAGAGCGCCATGAACGCACTGAACCCGGTGATGACCATTCGGGTTCAGCTCACCGACGCACTCGCAGCACACCAGCCGCACCTGTCCCGCCAGGACCGGCACGCCCGCGCGGTCGAGCTACTCGAGATGGTCGGGATCAACAGCGACCGGCTCAGCAGCCATCCGCACGAGCTGTCCGGCGGGATGCGACAGCGCGTGATGATCGCCATGGCGCTGGCCCTGCAGCCGCAGGTTGTCATCATGGACGAGCCCACCACCGCCCTCGACGTGGTAACCCAGCGGGAAATCCTCGAGGAACTGAAGGACCTGCGGGACCAGCTCGGCTTCGCGATCTTGTTCATCACGCACGACTTGTCGCTGCTCATCGAGATCGCCGATGCCATCGCGGTGATGTACGCGGGCCGCCTGGTAGAGCGGGCGCCAGCAAGCGCGCTGTTCCGCGCCCCGCGGCATCCCTACACGCTGGGGTTGCTCAGCTCGTTCCCGCCGCTGCACGGTCCGCGGACGCCGATGACGGGTATCCCCGGCTCGCCGCCAGACCTGCGGGCGCTGCCGTCCGGCTGCGTGTTCCACCCGCGCTGCCGGTTTGCCTTCGACAAGTGCGCAGTACAGGCCCCGCCGCTTGCGGTCGTCGGTGCCAGCAACGATCGCCTCGCCGCGTGCTGGCTGCAGCTGGGCGACGGACCCGCGCCGGCCGAACTGGCCCTTCGCGAGCCGGACCTGACCGAGCCGACGGCCAGCGCAAACGGCACTCAGACGTCCTCCGGGCCTACCGGTCGGCCCGCGCCGACCGAGCGGCCCGCGCCGACCGGAGTGCCCGAGCGGGCCGCGGATCACGAAGAGCCAGTCCAGCAAGGGAGTACGGCATGACCACGCCGACGCTGGACGCCCCCGACATGACCGCGACCCTGCTCGAGGCCCGCGGTCTCACCAAGCACTTCCCCGTGCACGGTGCGGTCCGCGGCGCTGGCCGCCGCGTGGCGCGGCGGCGCGGATCCGGACCGGTGGTGCACGCGGTCGACGACGTGTCGCTCGCGCTGCGCGCTGCGCGGGTCACCGCCGTGGTCGGCGAGAGCGGATCCGGCAAGTCCACGCTGGCCCGGCTGCTGGCCGGCCTGATCACGCCGACCGCTGGCGAGCTGCTGCTGGACGGCCGGGCCATGGCACGCAGCCGGCGACGGCGGCTGGACTACGCCAAGACCGTGCAGATGGTGCTGCAGGACCCGTTTGCGTCCCTGAACCCCATCCACGACGTGCACTACCACCTGAGCCGGCCGTTCAAGGTGCACGGCCTCGCCCGGTCCGGTGCTGACCTGGACGGAAAGATCGCTGCGGTGCTCGAGCGGGTAGCGCTGACACCCGCGGACGCTTACCTGCACAAGTACCCGCACGAGCTGTCCGGCGGCCAGCGGCAGCGGGTCGCGATCGCCAGGGCGCTGGCCGTGCAGCCGCGGGTGCTGCTGGCCGACGAGCCGGTCTCGATGCTCGACGTCTCGATCCGGCTCGGGGTGCTCAACCTCCTCGCCGACCTGCGAGACAGCGAGCAGCTGGCGATCCTCTACATCACGCATGACATCGCCTCGGCCCGGTACCTGGCCGACACGATCATCGTCATGTACGCCGGCCAGGAGGTGGAGTCCGGCCCGGCCGTCCACGTCACCGACACCCCGGCCCACCCCTATACCCAGCTGCTGCTCAGCGCGGCGCCTGACCCGGAGCGGGTCACGGCGGTGACGCTGCGCGGCGCTGGCGCCCCGCCGAGCGCGGTGGCGCCGCCATCTGGCTGCCGGTTCCGCCTGCGGTGCCCGCACGCCATGCCGATCTGTGCCGAGCGGGTGCCGCCGGCCTTCCCCGCCGGCGACGGGCACGTCAGCGCCTGCTGGCTGCTCGACGCCGGTCCCAAGTCCCCCGCGGTGACGACCCGCGCGGGGACCCCAGAACCTCCCGCAGTGAGCAGCTGCCAGTTGGTGCGGCCGATCACCGGAGAGGACGCCCCTGACCTGGGAGAGGAGAGGTGATGAGCGCCTGTTAGGGCCTAGGCGACCAGGTCTTCGACATCACCGGCGCGCGGCCAGATCAGCTGCGGGGGCTCCGGGGGTTCATCCCCCGGGCCAGCAATACCCGGCCGACCGGCGCCGCCATCAGAACAGACCCCGACACGGTCACGTTTCCACAGGCCGGCCTGACGGCCGGCCGGGCATCTTTGGAGTCTAGAGGCAATGAATCGCAAAATCGCAGGCGGCGTGGTTGCGGCCGCGGTCCTCGCGCTAGGGGCCGCAGCCTGCAGTTCCTCGCCGAGCTCATCCAGCACGACAACATCGGGCAAGCCGCTGACGATCGTCACGACGGCGATGTCGACGATGGTCGACAACTTCAACCCGTTCGATCCGACCTCGACCGGATACCTGACGCACTCGGTCAACCTGTATGACGAGCCGCTGATGGTCTACAACACGCAGAACACCGCGGAGCAGCCGGTGCACGAGCTGGCTACCGGCGCTGTGTGGAGCAACGGCGGCAGGACTCTCACGATCACCACCAGGTCCGGGGTGAAGTGGAGCGATGGCAAGCCGTTCAGCGCGAGCGACGTCGCGTTCACGTTCAGCCTGATCAAGAAGTACAGCGCGCTGAACGCTAACTGGACTATCCCGATCCCGACCAGCGTGAAAGCGACGAGCGCAACCACCACCGTGCTGACGTTCGCGCAGCCGGAGCTGGCCAGCGCGTACTACATCCTGCAGACGCCCATCGTTCCCGAGCACATCTGGAAGAGCGTGGGCAACCCGGCCAAGTACACCGACCCCAACCCCGTCGGCACCGGCCCGTACGTGCTCGACCACTTCAGCTCGACGGGCTACACCATGAAGCTCAACCCCGACTACTACGCCGCGTCCAGCATCAAGGTGCCGGAGGTCAGCTTCCCGGGGTACGCGGGCAACGCGAACCTGCTGCCCCCCTGCTCCGACGGCACGATCGACTGGTGCGGGATCTCGATCTACGGCGTTCCGCAGGACTACCTGGCCAAGAGCAGCGACAACAAGACGTGGATCACGTCCGCACCGTATTTCAGTGACAACAACGTCGTCGGCCTGTGGTTCAACACCACCTACGCACCACTGAACGACCCGGCCGTGCGCCAGGCGATCAGCTACGCGATCAACCGCCAGCAGCTGGCGACGGACGGCGAGTCGAACGACGAGCCGGCCGCGACCAGCACGGCTGGGATGATCCTGCCCGCGCAGGACAGCTACCTGCCATCGTCGCTCGCGAACAACCTCTCGGCGACCGGGAACACGGCGAAGGCTGACTCGATCCTGACGCAGGACGGGTACACCGAGGTCAACGGCAAGTGGACGAAGAACGGGCAGGAGATCACGTTCAACATCCAGGTGCCGGTCCAGTACAGCGACTACTACGCCGATGCCCAGCTACTCGTGAAGCAGCTCAACAGCGCGGGCTTCAACACCTCGGTCGACGGCATCCCCGGCGGCAATGGTGGCACCATCTGGGGCGAGAACGTCGAGAAGGGCGACTTCCAGACCGCCATCCACTGGGGCAACCAGGGGCTGACCCCGTACTTCACCTACAACAACTGGATGAACTACTCCCTGTCGGCACCGCTCGGCACGGAGGCCGGCGGTGACTACGGCCGGTTCAACGACCCGGCGGCGCAGCAGGCGCTCAACGCCTACCAGGCCGCAACCACACCGGCTCAGCTCAGCGCGGCGATCACGGCGCTGGCGAACATCGAGACCACCCAGGTCCCGGTGGCGCCGCTGCTGTACGGCGCGTCGTGGGCAGAGTTCTCCACCCGCGATTACACCGGCTGGCCCAGCAAGGCCAACCCCTACATGGACCCGGGTCCGAACATCCCGGAGATGCTCGTCGTTCTCCAGAACCTCAAGCCAGTCTCCTGAGGCTGCAAGAACCGTGACGACATCACTTCACGGGTGCACCCTGCCCGGCCGGGCTTCCGGCCGGGCAGGGGTCACCCCCCCTCCCGTCCGGGCCGCGTCCCTGGCACCAGCGTCATGAGCGGCCAGGAACTCACCACCGAAGCGGCAGCTGTCGCCGACACGCCGGTCGTGGTCGCCAGGCGCCCGACGGAGCGCGACGTGGCCGCAGCGCTGCCGGTGCCGGAGAAGGTCCGGCTGCTGTCCGGCGCGGACAGCTGGCGGACGCACGACAACCCGTCGATCGGGCTGCGCGCGATGGTCACCTCCGACGGGCCGAACGGCGTCCGCGGTACCACCAAGGACGAGCGCCGCCCCTCGGCCTGCCTGCCGTGCCCGTCCGCGCTCGGCGCTACCTGGGACAGTGACCTGGTCTACGGGGTGGCCGCGGCACTCGGCAGCGAGGCGAGGAGCAAGGGCGTCGACGTGCTGCTGGCGCCGACCGTCAACCTCGTGCGCACACCACTCGGCGGCCGCGGCTTCGAGTTCTTCGCCGAGGATCCCCTGCTCACAGCTGGCCTCGCCGCCGCCTACGTGCGCGGCGTGCAGTCGGCCGGCGTCGCCGCCACCGTCAAGCACTTCGTCGCCAACGACTCTGAGACCGAGCGGTGGACCTACGACGTCCACCTCAGCGAGAGCGTGCTGCGTGAGCTCTACCTGGTGCCATTCGAGGCCTGCGTCCGGGACGCAGGCGCCTGGCTGGTGATGGCTGCCTACAACAAGGTCAATGGCACGCCCATGACCGAGAGCGTCCGGCTGCTGCGGGACGTGCTGAAGAACGAATGGGGCTTCGACGGCGTCGTGATCTCCGACTGGCACGCGGCCCGCAGCACGCACGCGACCGCGCTGGCCACGCTCGACCTGTCGATGCCAGGTCCGGACAGCCCGTGGGGCGAACTGCTCGTGCAGGCTTTTGACGAGGGCCTGGTGACCGAGGGGCTGCTGGACGACATGGTCGCGCGGCTGCTCCGGCTGGCCCGCCGGGTTGGCGCGCTGACCGTCCCCGCCGCTGCCGTCCCCGCCGCTGCCGTCCCCGCCGCGGGTGCGAGCACCGCGGTTGTCGACCCTGGCGACCTGGACTCGGCGGCCAACGGCACCGCGGCGAGCGGCCAGGGCTCGGCGCTCGTCGACGCCAGCCTGCTGCGGCGCGCGGCGGCCGAATCGTTCGTGCTGCTCCGCAACGACGGCGGCGCACTGCCCCTGGATCCCGGCGGCATCGCGAGCGTCGCGATCATCGGGCCCAATTCCGTCAACCCGGTCGTCCAGGGTGGCGGCAGCGCGGGCGTGTCGCCGGTCTCCGTCGCGAGACCAGCCGACTCGCTGCGGGCTGCGCTACCGGCGGCCGTGACAATCACCGAAGCGGTGGGCTGCCAGACCTGGCACTCGGTTCCCGAACCGCCGGCCGGCGCTCTTGTCGACCCGGTCACCGGGACGCCGGGCCTGCACCTGGAGTTCACCGACGCCGACGGCACGGTGGTCGCCACCGAGCACCGCGAGTCGGCGAACCTCGCCTGGTGGGATGGGGTTCCGGAGGGCATCGGCTGGGGCAAGCCGGGGCGCATAGTCCTGACGACCACGTTCCGGCCGGAAGAGTCCGGCAGCTACCTGCTCAGCGTCTCCGGAGTAGGGAGCCTGCGGCTCGAGGCGGACGGAGTCACGGTGATTGACGACGTGACGGCCGTCCCTGATGACCCGGTCGAGGCCATGACGCGGCCTGGCGAGCTGCGTGCCGCGCTCTGGCTTGACGCGGGCGTGCCGACCCGGCTGCGGGTTGAGTTCGCTCCTGCCACGGACGGAGCCGGCCCGCTCGCCACCCGCCTCGGCATCGTCCCGGCAACCGATGACGAAGACCTGCTCGCGGCGGCCGAGAAGGCCGCCGCCGAGGCCGACGCCGCGGTGGTGGTCGTGGGCTCGGCCGAGCTGACCGAGAGCGAAGGCTTCGACCGCCCGACCCTCGCGCTGCCGGGCCGTCAGGACGAGCTGATCCGCAGGGTCGCGGCCGTGAACGGCCGCACGATCGTCGTGGTCAACTCGGGCATGCCGGTGCTGATGCCCTGGGCCGAGCAGGCGGGCGCCATCGTGTACGCGTGGCTTCCTGGGCAGGAGTTCGGCAGTGCCCTAGCCGACGTGCTGCTCGGGCGCGCAGAACCCGGTGGCAGGCTGCCGGTGACGCTGCCGGCCGTCGAGGCTGACAGCCCGGTCTTGCACGCCACGCCCGTCGGAGACGGCGTGCTGAGCTACGACGAGGGCCTGCTGATCGGCTATCGCGGCTACGATGCCGCCGGTCGCGTGCCGCGCTACCCGTTCGGTCACGGCCTTGGGTACACGACCTGGGAGTATGAGTCGCTCGACTGCCCGGCGTGGCTCAGCGAGCGAGGCGACCTCGAGCTGACCGTGCGCGTCCGCAACAGCGGCAGCCGGCCGGGCAAGGAGGTCGTCCAGGTCTATGTGGCCGAGCCGGGCGATCCGGCGAGCCGGGGGCGCCCGATCCGGTCCCTCGCGGCCTTCGCAGTGGTCCGCGCCGCACCGGGCGAGGTGGCTCAGGCCCGGCTGACGGTCCCGGCTCGGTCGTTCGCTCGCTACGACGAGTCGCTGGCCAGCTGGATTATGTCGGGCGACGAGTTCACCGTGCACGTCGGCAAGTCGTCGCGCGACCTTCGGCTGACCGCGCTGGTGCGACTCAGCGCCTGAAAGCACCAGGCCGGGCCGGAGGGAGCGGGCCCCGGTCCGGCCTGGACCAGCACTGCGGCCAGCATTGCGGCCAGCCAGCCTGCGGCGCTCCCCCGGCCAGGTGCGTGTTCCGGCTGCGCAGGACCTGCCCGCCGCCGTGGCCCGCCGGGACGAGCGCGCAGCCCGGACCGCCTGGTAACTGCTGAGTCCGAGGCCGCCCAGCACGGCCGCTCCCCCGGCCACCTGGGCCGCGCCGAGCGGATCGCCGAACAGCACGATCCCGATGGCGGCGCCGAACAGCGGCTCCAGGTTGAGGAACGCTCCGGCGACGGCAGCCGGGACCCGGCTCTGCGCGAACGCGAACAGCGTTGTCGGCAGCACGGTGCCCGCGAGCACCAGTCCCGCGGTGGCCAGCAGCGCCGCCGGGCTCGCGGCCGCGACCTGCGCGGGCCCGGCGGCGAGTGCGGCCGGAAGCACCGCCACGGCCGCCGCCGTGAGCTGAACCGCGGTGACCGCCACCGGGTCGCGACCGCGCAGCAGTCGCGCCTGCGAGACGGTAAAGCCGGCCGAGGCGAACTGCGCTGCCAGCACAAGGCCGTCCCCGGCGAGGCTGGAGCCGGCCCCCCGACCGACGGCGATGATGCTCACGCCGGCCAGTGAGAGGCCGAACCCGAGCCAGGCGACCGGCCGCGCCACGCCGTGCCCCAGCACGCCGGCCAGCACCGCCACCAGCACGGGGGTGGCCCCGATCAGCAGCGCGGCGTGCGTCACGCTGGTTCGCTCGATGCCGAGGTTCTGCAGCAGCACCGATCCGCCGTACCCGGCCGCGCCGGTGATCAGGATCGCCGGGCTGAGCGCCGCGCGCAGCCTGGACCGGCTCACGACCGTGAGCAGCGCGGCGGCAAGGCTGAACCGGGCGAACGCCAGCCATCCTGGCGCCAGCCACACCAGGGCCAGCTTGGAGAGCGGCACCGTGGTGCCCCACAGGATCCCGGCGGCCGCGAGGGCCGGGAACACGCAACGGCGGTGTGTCATAGCGCCAGTGTCGCCACGCTGGGCGCTCAATTTGGTCTTTGCACCTTAGAACAAACTATTATTTCGTAACGTGGCCGTTTCACTTGATGACGTTGACCTGGCGCTGCTCGCTGAGCTGCAGGCTGACGCCGATCGGACCAACGTCGAACTGGCGCGCCTGGTCGGCTTGTCGCCAGCCGCGACCCTGCACCGGGTGCGCCGCCTCAAGGAAGCGGGCGTGATCCGGGTGATCAGCGCGCGGCTCGACCCGGTGGCAGCCGGCTTCCCGCTGCAGCTCTACGTCGCGGCGACGCTAGGCCGTCATGACCCTCGCTCGACGCGCGTGTTCGAGGACCAGGTCAGGGCGCTGCCCCAGATCATCGCGGCCGACAACGTCACCGGCGAGATGGACTACCTGCTCACGGTCGTGGCCAGGAGCGTCGCGGAACTGCAGCAGGTGCTTGCCGCGCTCGCCACGCACGGCGGCCAGCGGCTGGTGAGCTACCTCCGGCTCGAGGAACTCAAGCCGCCGTCCCGGCTGCCGCTGCTGTCAGGACCGCCTGCCCAGGCCGAGCCGGCGGCGCGAGCGCCGCGCCGCCGCCGCCCCGTCTAGTGCGGCGGTCTCCCCCGCCCGGTGAGCGACAATGACCCGGTGACCATCGGGCCTGATTCTGTTGCGGCTGCGGCTGCGGCCGTCGTGGCAGCACTGCAGCCGGGTGTCGATGCGGACTGGTCGGTGCGAGCGGGCGACCTGGAGTGGAGCGTGGACCGGACGATCGCGCACATGACCGGCGCTGCTGCCAAGTACGCCTTGTATCTGTCGAGCCGGTCCACTCGTTACGTCGCAGTATCGGTGTGTCCCGCGGAAGACGCGACGAGGCAGGAGCGCCTGGAAGCCATCGAGGAGTGCGCCGCGGCGCTGGCCAGTGTCGCAGCCACGGCACCCGCGGGCGCCGTCGGCTACCACGTGACCGGGATGCGAAACGCCGAGCAGTTCCTGGCGATGGCGTGCGAGGAACTGCTGGTCCACACCTACGACGTCACCCGCGGGCTGGGGTTGGCCTACGAGCCACCCGAAGAGCTGTGCCGGCTCGTGATCGAGCACTGCTATCCCGGTCACGATGAGCAGCGCCCGGTGTGGCCGTTCCTGGCGTGGCTGAGCGGCCGACCGCACCCTGCCGCGACCGGATGGGGACAGCCGCCAAAGCCCGATGAACGCTCGCAGCTACCGCTGGAGTTCGGCTGCGACCCGGCTACCGGCGAGTGGCGGGCGATTCGGTGGTGGGTGGCATGAGCCGCGCTCACTCGGCGGCAGGCGCCGACGCGGCGGGCAGGGGGTCGGCGTCTGCCGCGGCCGGGCCCCGGTCCACCGAATCCCCGCGCAAATCCGGCGGCGCGACCTGCTCGCCCGTCCCCGCGACGGGCACCTCGGTCGACCGCCACACCTCCCGGATGATGACCTGTGCCGCGCCCGCAACCGGGATGGCGAGCAGCGCCGCGACGAAGCCACCGAAGATCCCGCCGACCCAGCTCCCGATCGAAGCGCCGACCAGGATCGACACGAGCACCAGCAGCGGGTTGATCCGCACGGTCCGGCTCATGACGAGCGGATTCAGCACGTGGTTCTCGACCTGGGTGTAGACTAGGAACACGACCAGCGTGACGATCCCCGCGGATACCGAGTGGGTAAAGGCGAACAGCACGACCGGAATCCCGGCCAGCGCGCCGCCGATCATCGGCAGGAAGTCGACGAGCGCTACCCACAGGGCCCACCGGAACGGGAACGGCACGCCGAGGATCAGCAGTGCCACCAGCACGACGCCACCAGCGATGACCGAGGTGGCGAGGTTGCCGAGCATGAAGCCGGTCACCTCGCGGCTGACCTGCCCGGCGACGGCGGTGTACCGGCGGGCCCTGGCGGGCGCCATCAGGCGAAGCAGGCCGACCCGCAGCTTCGACGCCTCCAGCAGCATGAGGACCACCAGCACAAACACGGTCAGCAGCGAGAAGACCACCGACACCGCGCCCTTTCCCAGGCTGAGGGCGGGCTTGCCCAGGTCGTGCGCGTAGCCCACGAGCTTGGGAGCGTTGTGCTCCACCCACGTCTGCAGGTGATACCTCGCGACCAGATGCCCGAGCCAGCCCTGGCCGTGCTGGGTACGGCGAACGTAGGCCGGCAGGTCGGCGGCCAGGTGGGTCATGCCGTTGATCAGCGGGTAGCCGAACGCCGTCGCCAGCCCGCCGAAGGCGGCAACAGCGACGAGCGTGACAACGGCGACAGCGAGCCCGCGCCGTCGCAGCACCCGCTGCAAGGCGACCACCAGCGGGTTCAGCAACAGCGCGAGGAAGCCGGCGACCACCAGCAGCAAGATCACGCCGCGCAGGCGGTCGATCAGCTGGGCAGCGAGGTAGACGACGACAACGACCCCGACCGTGGCCAGGATCGCCCGGAGCGGGATCTTCCTGGCCTCGGCCGCCTGCCACAGCCGGGCCCGCCGGGTGCTCGGATCAGTCACCCTGACAGCATGCCAGCGGCCATGCCGCGGGCATGCCGACATAATGGAGGTTTCGTAGGAACGAAACCATATAAACCGGGCGCCGAAGAGGCCGCAAGCTCCATAATGTCGAGCGGCGCGGCCTTGGCTAGCCCGGTCGGCTGTCGAGTCGGGGCGGGTTATCCGACCGGAGGTGGCGACCCCTGGGCGGTCGCGACCAGCCGGGGGTCCCACTCGCAGACTGTGCAGGCGTAGCTGAACGCCGACCGGGCGAACTCGAGCCCGGCGGCGTGCGGGTCCGGAGCGGCGATGACGTCGTCCCAGTCGAGAATGAACTCGCCGAGGCCAGCCTCCCAGCGCGCCGCCGACGGTGTGAGGACAGCCTGGCTGAAGGAGTCGGGCGCTGGATGGGCGTAGGCGTAAAAAGCCGCCGACGGATACCGCGGGTCGCCAGGCCACCAGCCGACGGCGACCTCCTGCGCGTCCATCGAGTTGCGCATGATGAATCCCCGTGACGGTGGCTCGGCGGGCAGCC
>JASHQA010000271.1 GCA_030037785.1 Streptosporangiaceae bacterium | reverse complement strand
CCCGCCGACATCGGGCGAGCCAGCCAGCCGCCAGCCGGGCGAAGCCTCGGGACCGGGTCAGGTTCTTGCTGGCGCCGGCCGACCTGGCCCAGCCAGTCCCGGCGCGTCACGAGTTGCCCCGCCCTTCGGCGGGGTACCGCGGCCCGGTGTCGCGGTACCCCGGCCGGGGCTGCCCGGCGCCGCGCAGCCCGAGCAACTCGCCGAAACCCTCGCCAGGGTCAGCGGGGTCATGGCAGTCGGTACCTTCGGTTCTCGGATCACCGGCTTCCTGCGCACCATCGCACAGTCCTATGCGCTCGGCGCCCTGGGCATCGCGGCGGCCTACAACTTGTCCAACACGCTGCCCAACGCCGTCTACAACCTGGCGCTTGGCGGCATTCTGACCAGCGTCATCGTGCCGCTGATCGTGAACGCCGCCAGGCGCGACGGCAGCCGCAGCGGCTACGACCAGCGGATGTTCACGCTGATCACGGTGGCGCTGGCGGGCATCACCCTGGTCGCCGAGGCGGCCGTCGTTCCGATCGTGCACCTGTACGCGGGCACCAAGATCTCGCATGCGCCTGCCACGCTGCACCTGGCTGTCATCTTCGCGCTCTTCTTTATCCCGCAGATCTTCTTCTACGGGCTGAGCTCGCTGATCGGCGCGATCCTCAACTCGCGCGGCAGTTTCGCCGCGCCGATGTGGACGCCGATCGTGAACAACGTGGTCGTCATCGGGGTGCTTGGCCTCTATGTCGCGCTGGCCGGGCTGCGCAGGAGCCCGCCCACCATCACCGGGCACGAGGTCGCGCTGCTCGGGCTCGGCACAACGCTGGGCATCGTCGCGCAGACGGCCGCGCTGGTGCCGGCGCTGCGCCGGGTCGGCTTTCGCTGGCACCCGCGTACCGACTTCCGCCGCGCAGAGGTCGCCGAGATCGGCCGCATGGGCGGCTGGATGTTCGGGTACATCGCGACGACACAGGTCGCGCTGCTCGTCACCACGAAACTGGCTGGCGACGCCAGCGTGTCCGGCATCACCGACTACAACTACGCCTGGCTGCTGTTCCAGCTGCCGTACGCGGTCGTCGGCATCTCCGTCATCACCGCGCTGCTGCCACGCATGAGCGCCCACGCGGCCGAACGGCGGTACCGGCTGGTCCGGCAGGACTTCTCGACCGGTGTCCGGCTCGCCGCCACCATCGTCGTACCGTGCTCACTGGTGCTGGCAGTGCTGGGGCCCGCGCTCGCCGAGTTGTTCCTGGGGCACGGCCACACGACTCCAGCCCAGGCGAGGTACATGGGCATCGTGTTCGCCGTGTTCTGCCTCGGGCTGCTGCCATACATGATCTTCCAGTTGCAGCTCCGGGTGTTTTACGCGCTGCACGACAGCAAGACCCCGGCGCTCATCGGCCTGGTCACCATGACCGTGAACATCGTCGCCAACTTCATCGCGCTCGACTCGCTGCCGGCCGGCAAGGTGGTGGCGGGCCTCGGGGTGGGCTTCGGCCTGGCAAACCTTGTCGGCGCGGTGGTGGCCTGGCGCATCCTCACCCGGCGCCTGCACGGGCTCGACGGCTATCGGATCGGGCGGTCCCTCGTACGCATGCACGCGGCCGCCATACCGGCCGCGCTGCTCACGGTCGTGCTTGGCATCCTGACCGGGAACACGATCGTGATCGTCGTTATCGGGGGTGGCCTGGCGACGGCCATGTACCTGATGTTCGCCAGAGCGCTGCGAATCGATGAGCTCACGAGCCTCACGGGGACGGTCATGGGGCGGTTCGGCCGGTAACGGTTTGCAGCCAGCTCGACACAGGGCAGCCTGTGGGCGCCCGGGCGGCCTAGCATGGAGGGCAGCACCGTTGTCCGTCCCCATCGTGGCGCCCGCAATCGTTGCTCACCGACGGCACGCGAGAGGAGGTCCGAGGGCTCTCGCGCCTTTGTCCCGCGACCATGACGACGTTTACCTCAGATCCTGGCACCAGGCTCGGTGGCCGGTACCGGCTCGAAGAGCGGCTTGCCGAGGCCGGCGGCTGGTCGGCGTGGCGGGCTACCGACGAGATCCTGGCCCGGTCAGTCAGCGTCATCACGTTCGCCGCAGGGTTCCCGCGGCTGGCCCAGGTGGTGACCGCAGCCAGAGCGGCCAGTCGGCTGACCGACACCCGGCTGACCCAGGTCTTTGACGTCGAGGACAGCTGGGATCACGGCTACATCGTGCTCGAGTGGCCGGTCGGCGACACCCTGGCCGACCTGCTCTCCGAGGGATCGGTCGAGCCGCTCGCAGCGGCGCGCATCGTCGCCGAGGCGGCCGCCGCGCTGTCCGGCGCGCACGCTGCCGGGCTCGCCCACCTGTGCCTGCGGCCCGACGCCATCCGGTGGACGTCCGGCGGCGGGGTGAAGGTGACCGGCCTTGGCATCGACGCGGCGCTATCAGGGGTCACCGCCGAGGATCCGGAGGTAGCCGACACCCGCGGCCTCGGGCAACTGCTGTACGCCGCGCTCACCGGGCTGTGGCCCGGCCCGGATAGCCCGGAGCTACCGTCGGCGCCCAGAGTCGACGGTGAGCTGCCACGGCCGGCCACGGTGCGCCCTGGCGTGTCACCGGCGCTTGACGAGGTTGCGGGCCGCGCGTTGGCGCTTCCTGGCCTCGACAGCCAGGCCGCCTACCAGTCGCCCGCTGAACTAGCTGCGGCGCTGTCGGCCGCGATTCCGCCGGTGCAGTTGCCGACGATTGCCATCCAGCGCGGCCACCAGGAGGCGGACCGGCCGCGCGGCGGCTGGCCACAGCGACCGGGTCGGGGTCGGTCTGGCGACGCGCAGCCGTCCGGCTCGCTGCCGCTTCCCGCCCGCCGCAGTCCGGCGCGGGTGGCGCTGGTCGTTGCGCTCGTCGTCGTCGCCGTCGCCGGGGCCAGTGCCGCTGCCGTGCACCTGCTGCGCAAGTCGCCTGCCGCGCCGCCCACCGCCGGGAAGTCGGCCGGCGCGACGTCGCCGGGGTCAAGCTCAGTCACCACGGTGCTCACGCCTCAGTCTGTCAGCGGCTTCGACGCGCTGAACCCGAACGACACTGGCGACGAGAACAGCTTCGAGGCCCAGAACGTGCTCGACGGCAACCCGGCGGGCTGGAGCACTCAGCAGTACGACGGCAGCAGCAGCGGCCTGTACCCGACATTCGGCGACCTCAAGGCTGGCACCGGCTTCCTCGTCGATCTGGGCCGGCCGGAGCGCGTCAGCTCGGTGACGGTGACGTTCGGCTCGGCTCCGCAGAGCGCGGGCGCCGACGTGCAAATCCGGCTCGGCGACTCGAATGCCCGGAGCCAGGCCAACCTGGACTCGATGAAGGTCGTCGCTAGCGCTGACGACGTGTCGGGCACCTACACGTTCACTGCGCGACCCAGCCTTACCGACCAGTACGTGGTGATCTGGTTTACCAAGCTGCCGCCCCTGGCCACTGGCTCGGACAAGTTCATGGCGCAGATCTTCAAGGTGGTCGTGCGGGGCAGACCGTAAGCGCGCCGCCCGAATCGATGCCGTCGTAGACCGGCTCTGCCGGGCATGACGGCAACGTGACGGCGGTCACAGCCACCGCGCTCCGGTTTGCCATGATGAGGGCATCAGCACCTGGCACCGCACGCTGGCGCACCGCCGCCGGCGCACCGCCGCCGGGGCTTGCGGCCTGCCGACCGGGGGGAGGTAGCGACGGAACCGCACGATCAGCAGCCCGAGCGCTACACCCTGCCCGAGCAGCGACGACCGGCTGCACAGCCTGCCGTTGGCCAGGACGACGGCGTTTCGGACGCTGAGCTGCTCCGGAGGCACGTGGCCGGCGATCCGGACGCCTTTGGCGTGCTGTTTCAGCGGCACCGGGACCGGCTGTGGGCCGTCGCCGTCCGCACACTCGGCGACCCTGAGGAGGCTGCCGACGCGCTGCAAGATGCCATGATCGCAGCTTTCCGGCGGGCTGGCACCTTTCGCGGGGACTCCGCGGTCACGACGTGGCTGCACAGAATCGTGGTAAATGCCGCTCTTGACAGGATGCGCCGCCGAGCCGCCCGGCCGACCGCCAGTACCGACGACGAGATGGCACTCGACGCGCTGGCAACCGGGGCGAGCCGGCCTTCCGACCCCTCGGGCAGCAGCGACACCGCCATGGACGTGCGCGCCGCCCTCCGGCAACTCGTGCCAGATCAGCAGGCTGCCCTGGTGCTCGTCGACATGCTCGGCTACCCCGTCGCCGACGCGGCCGAGATTCTGGGCGTGTCGGAGGGTACCGTCAAGAGCCGGGCTGCGCGCGGCCGGGCGCGACTGCTGCCGCGGCTCGAGCACCTCCGGTCGGGCCAGATCCCGGCCCAGAACCGGCGGAACCAATCCGCGACCCGGCGCGTCCTACCTGCGCGGGAGGGGGGTGACGAGCAGTCATGACCCGGCACGCCAGCATGGATGAGCTTGCCCTTCTCGACGCGGGTGAGCTCCGTCGCCGAAAGGCCGTGAAAGTCGCCGCGCACGTGGCCGGCTGCACGCGCTGTTCGCAGCAGCGCGCGGAGCTTGCCGCGGTGCCTGCGGTGCTGGCTGCTGCCCCCTATCCGGCGGTGCCCGAGACCGTCTCAGTCCGGATCGAGGCGGCCCTTCGGGTCGAGGTGAACCACCGACTTGCCGCTGCGCCGGCTACCGAAGCGGGACGGCGTGACCTGCCCGCCCGGAGCCGACCCGAGCGGGCGGGCGCCGGCCAGCGGGGCTGGCATCTGCCCGGCCTGTCGATCGCCGCGACCAGGCTGGCGGCCGCGGCCGGCGTGGCTGCCCTGGTCGGCGGTGGGGGTTACCTGGTGGCGAGCAACCTTCCTTCGGGGGCGGGGCCGAGTTCGTCGGCCGCGCTGCCCGCGCCAGCGACTCAGCCGATGCGCGCTGGACCCCTCGTCACCTACGGCAGCCGCGGATCCCAGCACACGATTCATTCGGTCAACTCCAGCATGAACTTTGTCCCTGCGCAGCTGCGCACCCAGGTGCTCAGCGCCTATCACGAAGCGCAACTCGAGGGCGAGGCTGGCACGGCGTCGTCGTCGGCCAGTGCCAGCGCGCCGGCGTCATTCGGTCCGCTCAACAGCAACGCGGCGGGCACCGGTGCCGAGACGCGGCTAGCGGGCTGCCTCGACGCGGTCGGAGCCGGGCGCAGCGTGCTGCTGCTCGACGTCGCCAAGTACGAGAGCAAGTACGCCGTGATCATCGTCCTCGGCAGCACCGCGACGACCCAGGCGGAAGTCGTGGTGACCGGCGGGACCTGCTCGGCCGGCGCTCCGGACGTGCTGGCGCGGGTGCCGCTCGGCCACCTGTAGGTTCGCTCCGGGCCGGGTGATACGGGCCGGGCAGGGAATCTCGCGCAGGGTCCGGTGGTTATGCCGGTGCACTCGCGCGGGACAGCCTGGAAAGGGACACACGGCAGTGACCGACGTACGTGACGTGATCATCATCGGCTCGGGGCCGGCCGGCTATACGGCCGCGCTGTATGCGGCCCGAGCACGGCTTCAGCCGCTGCTGTTCGAGGGCTCGGTCACCGCAGGCGGGGCGCTCATGAACACCACGGATGTGGAGAACTTTCCGGGCTTCTCCGACGGGATACTCGGCCCCGACCTGATGGACCAGCTGCGCAAGCAGGCCGAGCGGTTCGGCGCTGAGCTCGTCCCTGATGACGTGACCGCCGTTGACCTGACCGCGACCCCGAAGGTCGTCCAGGTCGGCGAGCATGCCTATCGGGCGAGGACCGTCATCATCGCAACCGGATCCGGGTACCGCGAGCTGGGCGTGCCGGGCGAGAAGCGGCTCTCCGGTCACGGCGTGTCCTGGTGCGCTACCTGCGACGGGTTCTTCTTCCGCGAGCAGGACATCGCGGTCGTCGGTGGTGGCGACTCGGCCATGGAGGAGGCAACCTTCCTGACCCGCTTCGCGCGCAGTGTGACGATCGTCCACCGCCGTGACGCCTTGCGTGCGTCGAAGATCATGCAGGACCGGGCCCTGGCCACTCCCAAGATCCGGTTCGTCTGGGACAGCGAGGTCGTGGCGGTGCTGGGCGCGGATCGGGTCACCGGGCTGCAGCTCCGGAACGTCACAACCGGCGAGGAAAGTACCCTGCCGGTGACCGGGCTCTTCGTGGCAATCGGTCATGACCCGCGCAGCGAGCTGTTCGTTGGTCAGCTGCCCACCGACGATGACGGATACCTGATAGTTGAGCACCCTTCGTCCCGCACGTCCATCGACGGCGTCTTCGCCGCGGGAGACGTCGTGGACAGGATTTACCGGCAGGCTGTCACCGCCGCCGGTACCGGCTGCGCCGCGGCGATTGACGCCGAGCGCTGGCTGGCCGAGCACAAGGAGCAGCCGGTGACGCAGCCGACCGCCGTCGCGAGCCCCGGTGCCTGACCCGGTGGCAGCGCCGGATAAGGGCACCGAGTCCGTCGGGCGAGGGCTCGGCCACGATCCCGGCCAGAGGGGCCGGGAGTGAACATCCGCAATGGGAAGGAAGTCCTGGAAGTGGGCGCAACCAAGGCAGTGACCGATGCGACCTTCGAGGCTGAGGTGCTGAAGGCAGGTAAGCCGGTCGTCGTTGACTACTGGGCCGAATGGTGCGGTCCGTGCCGCCAGGTCGCGCCGGTGCTGGAGGAGATCGCGGCCGAGCACGGCGAGAAGATCGACATCGTCAAGCTGAACGTCGACCAGAACCCAGTGGTCACGCGGCGCTACGGCATCATGAACATTCCGACCATGAACGTCTTCAAGGACGGTCAGCTGGTCAAGCAGATCGTCGGCGCGAAGCCCAAGGCCGCGCTGCTACGCGACCTCGCGGAGTTCATCTAGCCGCCTGGCCTCGCGCCGCTGTCTCACCGGCCGGGTCGGACCGTGACCCGGCTCGGCCGGCCCGGTCACTCGGCCGACGCTGTCCTCGGCGTCACGCCAGGCGTAGCGCGCGCTCCGGCTGCATCGAGCCCAGCAGCCGCTCCAGGGCTACTTCGACGTCTTCGCGCCACGACATCGCGGTCTTGAGTTCGAGCCGGAGCCGCGGGTAACGGACGTGCGGCCGGATGGTCTTGAAGCCCACCGCCAGCAGGAAGTCGACGGGAACCACGCACGCGGGCTGCGTCCAGTTCATGTCCCCGAACGCCTCGATGGCCTTGATGCCGCGCCGGGTAAGGTCCTTGGCCAGGCCCTGCACCAGAACCCGGCCCAGGCCGCCACCGGCGAACTCCGGCGTCACGTGCGCAGTGATCAGGAGTACCGCGTCAGCGCTCACGGGGCTGGTAGGAAACGTCGCGGCCCTCGGAGCGTAGCTCGGCGGTGCGTACGTCAGGTAACCGGCCGGTGCGCCGTCCACATAGAGGACCTTGCCACAACTGCCCCATTCGAGCAGGACGCTGGAGAGCCACGCTTCCTTTTCCAGCGCCGGGTCGCCGACCTCGAGGGCGCGAGCCTGACTGACCGGATCGAGTTCCCAGAAGACGCACCGGCGGCACCGCGGCGGCAGGTCATCGAGATTGTCGAGCGTGATGCTCGCGAGTCGGCGTGACACGTGGTTCCTTGCGGTCGGAAGCCCCTGCGGCCCAGGCCGTGCTGGCGGGCAGCTTCGATCAGGCGGACGTGCGGGCACTGCCGTCTCCACCTGGTCCCGGGGTTCATGGTACCCAGCTATGCACTCGCCTGACCCTCTTTGTTCGGCCTGCCTCGGATCGGGTTTCACGTGAAACCGGGCGATGGTGTCAGGCGCGCGTCTGGCCAGCCACGCCCGGCGCTGGCAGTTGGGAGGCCGCGTCCGCGACCGCGCGCGCGAGCTCGGCGACGTCTTGCTCGGTTGTGTCGAATGCGGTCATCCAACGGACGATCACGCGACCATCGGGACTCTCCGACCACACCTGGACGCTCCAGTCCTGCAACAGGCGAGCCGCGAGGTCACGGCTCATCGCGGTAAACACGCCATTGGACTGAATCGGCTGGGCAATTTCGACCCCGGGGACCGTCTCGAGCGCGGCGCCGAGCTGACGAGCCCTGGCGTTGGCGTGCCGGGCGCCCACGAGCCAGCGGTCCTCGTCCAGCAGGGCGTCGATCTGCGCGGCAAGGTAGCGCATCTTCGACGCGAGCTGCATGACCTGCTTGCGGTGATAGGGCGCGCTCTCCGCCAGCCCGTCCGTCATCACGAGGATCGCCTCGACGCCGAGTGCCCCGCTCTTGGTGCCGCCGAAGCTCAGCACGTCAGCACAGGCGGCTATGTCCGCCAGGGCGCAGCCGAGGTAAGCGGCGGCGTTGGCGATTCGTGCGCCGTCGAGGTAGATGAGCAGGTCGTGCGCACGGCCGAAGTCCCTGAGTCGGCGCAGCTCCGACAGCGAGTAGCACGTACCGAGTTCTGTTGCCTGCGCGATCTGGATAACCCGTGGCTGTACCCGGTGCTCGTCGCCCCGGCCGCTGAGCCTGGCTTCGATCAGGGCGGGAGTGAGTTTGCCGTCTGGCACCGAGATCGCGAGCAGCTTGGATCCGAGTACCCGCTCCGGGGCGCCGCACTCGTCGACATTGAGGTGCGAGGATTCCGCGCAGATGATGGCCTCGTAGGGGCGGCGAACAAGCAGGCTGAGCGCGAGCACGTTCGCGCCCGTCCCGTTGAAGACGAGGTAGCCCTGCCTGGCTCCCGCCTCGGCGCAGAGCCGGGCGACTGCCGCCTTGGAGATGGCGTCCTCGCCATAGCCGACAGCATCGCCGGAGTTCACTGCCGCGAGGGCCTCGAGTACCGCCGGGTAAACACCCGCGTGGTTGTCGCTTCCGAATGTTCTGCCCGATATTGTCGCCACGACTGGCAAGCCTAAGCTGCTGCCGCTACCCCCGCCTGGTCGGGCCCAGCCCAGGGGACATGCTCCGCACGATCCGCTCCAAATCGTCGAGCGTGGCGAACTCCACGACTATCTTGCCCTTCCGCTGCCCGAGCTCGACCTTGACGCGGGTCTCGAAGATGTCCGATAGCCGGTCCGCCAGATCCTTGAGTGCCGGTGCCACCGGCGCTGTCCCGGCTGATCGGCGAGGCTTCTTCGCCAGGCTCGTGCCCACCGCCACGATCTCCTCCACCGCGCGCACCGACAGGCCCTCTGCGACGATCCGGTGCGCGAGCTCCTCCTGTGCGACGGGGTCCTCTACTGACAGCAGCGCCCGGGCGTGACCAGCACTGAGCACGCCGGCGGCGACCCGCTTCTGAACGGCAGGCGGCAGGCTGAGCAGCCTGATCATGTTGGAAATGTGCGGCCTCGACCGGCCGACGCGCTGCGCCAACTCCTCGTGCGTCACCGAAAAGTCATCGAGCAGCTGCTGGTAGGCCGCAGCCTCCTCGAGCGGGTTGAGCTGCTCGCGGTGCAAGTTCTCGATCAGCGCGTTCCTGAGCAGCTCGTCGTCCGACGTCTCGCGGACGATTGCGGGGATGAGGTCTAGCCCGGCGACCTGACAGGCGCGCCAACGCCGCTCGCCCATGATGAGCTCGTACTGTCCGCCTGGCAACCGCCGTACGACCACCGGTTGCAGCAGGCCCACCGTCTCGATCGACGCGGCGAGTTCGGCCATCGAGTCCTCGTCGAATGCCTGCCGTGGCTGCCGCCGGTTCGCCACGATCGCGCTGGCGGGGATCTCCTGCAGATACGCTCCGGAGATCGGTGGCTGCGATCCGGTCCTGGCCGGGTCCTGCGCGCCAGCCAACGGCAGCGGCGGACCACTGGGGATCAGCGCGCCGAGGCCCTTGCCGAGCCCGCGCTTTGGTTGCGGCATCGTGATGCTCCTTGCCGTGCGGCCACCAGGTCCCGCGCCCAACCACGATGAGCACGATTGCACCTTGCTCGCTGCTCATATTGCCAGCAACGCTCGCCGGGCCTCACCGGAATGGGCGGGCGTCGCTGTCGACGTCGCGTCGTACACCATCCGGGCGGAGGCTACGCGGGCAGCTGCTGTACGCTGCGGCCCGCTAGCTCTCTGGCAGCCTCCATGTAGGCCACCGCGCCCGATGAACCGGGGTCGTACGTCATCACCGACTGGCCGTAGCTGGGCGCCTCGGAAACGCGTACGCTCCGCGGGATGATAGATCCCAGCACGACCGAGCCGAAGTGGTCCCGCACCTCCTCCGCCACCTGCGACGCGAGACGGGTCCGGCCGTCGTACATCGTCAGCAGGATCGTCGTCACCGACAGCCCCGGATTCAGGTGGCTGCGAACAAGCTCGATCGTGCGGAGTAGCTGCTCCAGCCCTTCGAGCGCGTAGTACTCACACTGGATAGGAATCATCACTTCTGGCGCTGCGACTAGCGCATTCACGGTCAGCAGGCCGAGCGAGGGCGGGCAGTCGATGAAGATGTAGTCGAGATTCGACGCGTCGTAGCCCGCCAGCGCACGGGCCAGCCGTGACTCGCGCGCCACCTGCGGGACCAGCTCGATCTCCGCTCCGGCAAGGTCGATCGCGGCGGGTGCGCAGTACAGTTGCGCGAAACCGACAACTGGCCGGATTACTGATGCCAGCGGCTGGTCGTCCACGAGGACGTCGTACACCGACGAGCTGCCCGAGCGGTGATCCACGTCCAGTGCGGTCGACGCGTTCCCCTGCGGGTCCAGGTCCACCACGAGCACCCGGCATCCGTGCATCGCGAGCGCGGCGGCAAGGTTCACCGCCGTGGTGGTCTTGCCCACGCCGCCCTTCTGGTTGGCGATGGTGATCACCCGGCAGGACGATGGCCGCGGCCATGCCTCGCCGCCGGACCGCGCCACTACCGCCGCCTGAGCGGCCCTGGCGATCGGCGTATCAGCCGAAGCCGCCGACGTTGCCGGAATGACCACCGGAACCTCTCCCTCGCCTACCTGCGCGCCAGCGACGCCTCGCCACCCCCCGTGCGGCGAGCGAGCATCCGCCCCGCGCTCTCCGTCAACCGGTACGGGCCGCCGGGTTTCACGTGAAACATCAGCGAGAGCCCGTCGGACCCGCTCCGGCGCAGGTCCGCCGGCGGACGCCCGCTGCTCGGCTTCGTCGCCTTCGACCGCGCCGCCCGGTTGGGCCGCGCCATCGGCAGATTCTGGTGCTCCGGCAACTCCGTCCGCGAATCCCGAGCCTAGGCCACCACCAGCCGGACCGTGGCCAAGATCGTCGCTATCGGCCGCGTGGTGCTCCTGGCCCGCCGCGCCGTGGCCCGCCGCGCTCTGACCCGCCCCGCCGTGGCCCGGCCAGCCAAGGCCGAGCGCGGCTCCCCGCCCCGGCACGCCCGACGTCGCCACTCCGACCGTCCTTCGACCGGGCTGCCCGTCGTCGGCAGGCACGTGCTCAGCGTGGTCGGTCCAGCCGCCGACACCGCCCGCAGCAACAGCGGCGGGAGACCTCTCGGGCCAGCCAAGGCCGTGCGGCGAGTTCGTCATCGCGCAGCAACTCCTCGACGGACTGGCCGCGCAGCCAAGCCCGTTCACGTCGTCATCCGGCAGCCGCGGCAAACGCCGCACCGCACACTACGCGTACCAGAGCATCACGTAAGGGAGCTGCTGGCTAGCGTGGGCGTGTCTACCCGCCGCCGCGTCTGCTATTCGGACGGGGCTGTCGCCGGTTCGCTCCGGCGCCCCGCCGACCAGCGCCCGCGCCGTCCGGTACGTGCGGCGCCGTCCGCCAGCCAGCCCGCGCCGTCGACCCCCCGGCTCGCGGCACGCCAGCGGTAAATGTTACGAGTGTGGTGGTTATTTGCCCGCTCGCGCTTGCCACCGTAACGACTCGCGCGTCGGCTATCCCCAGCCGCGCCAGCACCAGTCGTGACCGCGCCAGTTCCGCCGCTGCCGACGACCCCTTGATCGCCAGCACCCGCCCGCCCGGCCGGGCGAGGCCCGCGCTCAGCCCGGCGAGTTTCTCGAGCGGCGCCACGGCGCGGGACGTCACCACGTCGGCTGCCAGCCTCCCGCCGAGCTCCTCAGCGCGGCCCCGTACCACGTCGACATTGCCAAGGCCCAGGGCGCTTGCACATTCCTGCAGGAAGCCGACGCGCCTCGCCATCGGCTCGAGCAGCGTGATCCGTGACTCCGGCCGGAGTATCGCCAGCACGATACCCGGCAGGCCAGCGCCCGATCCGAGATCCACGATCGCGCCCGCTGCCGGCAGCAGCCGGGCGATGGCCCCGCAGTTGAGCACGTGCCGGTCCCAGATCCGCGCCGCCTCGCCAGGACCGACGATTCCGCGCTCCACGCCCACGCCGGTCAGCAGCGCGGCATACTGCTCTGCTTGTGGCAGCGCGGCGCCGAACATAGCCGCGGCCTCTGCCGCGAAAGAGGCTGCCGCATCGGCGCCGAGTTCGGCCGCGGCGCTGTCGTCACTGGTCACGTGTGATGCACCAGACCGGTACGTTCGTCCGCATCCGCGACGATCAGCCGACCGGCAGCACGACCACGCGCCGGTCGGGCTCCTCGCCCTCCGACTCGCTGCGCAGTCCAGCGGCGGCGACTGCGTCGTGCACGATCTTCCGCTCGAACGGGTTCATCGCCCACAGCTTCTTCGGCTGCCCTGTGCGCCGGACTTCCTCGGCGGCGTCCTGCCCGGCCTCTGCCAGCTCGGCTCGCCGCCGCTGCCGATAGCCGCCGACGTCCAGCATCATCCGGGTACGGCTGCCTGTCTGCTGATGAACCGCCAGCCGGGTCAGTTCCTGCAGCGCCTCCAGCACCTCACCGCGGCGACCGACGAGCTCGTCGAGCGTTGCTCCGACCACGGACACGACCGCCCGGTCACCCTCGACGTCCATGTCGATATCCCCGTCGAGATCAGCCACGTCGAGCAGGCCCTCGATGTAGTCGGCGGCAATCTCACCCTCAAGCTCCAACTCTGCCACGGTCGCGCGCGGCTGCCCGCCGTCGCTCGCCGTCTCCGCCCCGCCTTCGGTGAGCTCGTCACCCAGCTCATCGTCGGATAGCACACCGTCCGCGTCGGGGTCACCACCAGCGCTCATCGCCAGCGTGCCGCCGGCTTCCTGCTCCGCGTCAGCATCTGGCAAGGCGTCATCCTGCTGGCTCATGCGAGGCTCCTCCTCGAACCCATCCGCGTCAGACCGTACTGCGCTCCGACCACTGGGCCCGCACCGGCCGCACCGCCGGGGCCGCTAGCGCTTGCCTGAGCGCTTACTTCGGGACTGCCGCTGAGTCTGTCGTCTGACGAGCTTAACCTCGGGCAGTTCGGGTTGCGGCTCGGGTTCACTACGTCCGCGGCCGAGACGCCGGAGAACGCCGCTCGCCGTTGCTGACGTCGCGCCACCCGAGCCGTTCGCCGTCGCGCCGTTCGACGTCGCGCCGTTCGACGCTGCCCGGCCCGGCTTAGGTCCCGCACCCGGCCTAGGTCCGGCACCGGGCTTGGCTGCGGCTTCCGGCCGAGCTCCGGCCGAGCTGGCCGGCCGCGCCGCTGAGCTCGCGCCGCCGGTGGTCTTCGGCCTTGCCGGTGCCCCAGTCGGCTTCCTGCCGGTGTTCCGCAGGCCACCGCTGGTCAGCGCCCGGGCTGACGCCGGAGCTGACGCCGCCGCACCGTCGCCAACCGGAGCCGGCGGGGTATACGGGAATCGGCGGCCCAGGATGTACTGCTGGCCCATCGTCCACACGTTCGTCGTGACCCAGTACAAGACCAGCCCGAATGGCCAGTACAGACCGGTCAGCGCGAACAGCGGCATGATGTAGGTCATGTACTTCTGCGACGCGGCCATGGGGTTGTCCGGCGTCGCGGCGGGCATCATGCCACGCTTTTGACTCTGCCGGATCGTGAAGAACGTCGTCGCCATGCTGATCGCGACAAACAGCAGGATCACGAGCTTGGCGTGCAGCGGCACGTGCGCGGTGCCCGTGAACAGCACCTTGTCGGCGATCGACGCACCGAGGATCTTCGCGTGCGTCCCGGCCACCACCATTGCCTTCGGCAGCCCGTACTTCGGCGTGCCACCGGTGTACTCGGCGATCGCCCGCAGCACGCTGAACAGGCCGAAGAACAGCGGCAGTTGAAGCACGAACGGCAGGCAGCCCATCAGCGGGTTGACACCCGCCTCCTGGTACAGCTTCATCGTCTCTTGGTTGAGCGTCTGCCGGTCGTTCTTGTACTTCTTGCGCAGCGCCGCCATCTGCGGCTGCAGGGCTGACATCGCTCTGGTGGTGTGCATCTGCTTGATGAACAGCGGCACGATGAGCAGCCGCATCAGGATGACCAGGATCGCGATAGAGAAGAACCACGTCCACCCGCTCGTGGCACCGAAGGCGGGCTTCAACGCATCGTAGATATGCGTGAAGACCCAGCCGACTGCCTCGTAGAGGTAATCCAGTGGATCCGACACCTGCTAACTCCCTTGCGCTCTGCTGATCACGCCCGACCCACGGACGTCGGTCACCGCCGTCACGGCGGCTGCATCTTTCGGCTCCCGGCCGGGAACCGGATCCAGGCCGCCCGAATGGAACGGATGACAACGGCTCAGCCGGCGCACCGCCAGCCACGAGCCCCGCAGCGCGCCGTGCACCTGCACGGCTTCCAGGGCATATGCACTGCAAGACGGATAGAACCTGCACCTTTGACCGAGCAGTGGGCTGACAAACCGCCGGTAGCCAGTCAGCAGCACCACCAGCACCCAGGCAGCGGCGGACCGCGGCCGGGCTTGCTGGCCTGTTCCGACGCTCACCCGCACGTCACCCCACATTGCCGCCTCAGCAAAGCTCCGATTACCAGGCCGACGTCGGCGGCGAGATCCGCCTGGCGCGCTCCGGCCGCACGGGGTGCAGCACGCAACACAAGCAGGCTACCTCCCGGCAGCGCCCCCAGATACCCGCGCACCAGGTGGCGAAGCCGCCGCCGAACCTTATTCCGCACGACCGCCGGACCGACCGCCTTGCTCACCACGAACCCGACCAGCGGCGGCCGGGACTCGTCCTGGCCCACCAGCAGGTGCCCGGATACCAGCGGTCGCCCCGCCCTGCTGCCAGCACGGGTAGCAGCCGCGAAGTCTGCACTGCGTCGCATCCGAGCAGCCGCCGGAAGCATCACGACACCAGCCGCCACCACGTCACGCACTGAGGCGTGCGCGCCCCTTCCGGCGCCGGGCCGCGAGGATCGCACGACCCGCCCGGGTACGCATTCGCAGCCGGAAACCATGAGTCCTGGCTCGGCGCCGGTTATTCGGCTGAAAAGTACGCTTAGTCACTGAAACTCCAGTCGCGGCAGGTCTGCCGGCACACGGTCGCCGTCAAACAGAACACGTCACTACATAAACCCCGCGCCGACCGCGCGAGCCTGGCCACAGTCCGGCCAGTGAGCCATCGGCATCCGTCACTACCAACAACAGCCGATCCAGGACTTCATCCGCCGCGGAACCATCCGCCGAAGATCATCCAGAAAAGACCAGCTGACCTGCGTCAGGACACGTTTCAGCTGCACCGGGGTAGCCGGATCACTACACGGTACGCGCTGGCTCGGATACCGGTCAAACCGGCCACTGACTTCCTGACCTGCGCCGACCGCATTGCCGAGCCCCTTTCGCCCCGGTACCGGGCGGCGCAGCTCGCCGGCCGCGCGCCAGCCCCGCGCAGCCACGGGCCGTGGTGACTACGCGGTTTCCTAACCGGACCGCGATCCACAGCCCTAGGCTGTGGATAGTGCGGACCGGGCCCGCCGGCCAGTCCCAGTCGGCTAGCGGCGCTGACTCAACGCGACCCCTGGAGCGCGCTGTCATCGGGCTAGTCCGCACAGCGTGCACACGCTGTGGAAAAAGCTGTTGATCACTATGTGGGGGGCTCGGGTGACTGGCCGATGAGCGACGACGATCTCGCCGATGTCTGGGCCCGCTCGCTGGCCGACCTCGCCGACATGCACATCGAGCCCCATCAGCGGGCCTGGCTCCAGCTCACCAGGCCACTCGGGCTGGTCGGCAACACCGCGCTGATCGCGGCGCCCAACGAGTTCGTCAAGGAGCAGCTCGAAACCCGGCTGCGGGCCCTCATCACCAACGCACTGTCCCGCGAGCTCGCGCGCGTCATCCAGCTCGCAGTGACCGTCGACCCTGGCGCCACGGCCACCCTCGGCCAGCCAGACAACCACGGGGACTGGCCGGAGAGTCCCGACGACGACATCACCGGGCCCATCCCCGTGCTCCGGCCCGACGTCGTCGCCGACACCTACGGCCGTCTCGCTAGCGAGCAGGCGTACGACCGGCCAGCTCCCGGCGACCCGGCAGTGCCGCGCGCGGGCGCCGGAGCTCGGCCCGATGTCACCCCGTTCCCACCCTCGATCTCGGCGGAATCCGCCCGCTTCGCCGCCCTCGGTCCGGTCGGCCCTGCCCACGCGCCCGCCGCGCCCGGCAATGGCCTGCCACAGACCACCAACGGAGTGCCGGCCTCGCGCCCGACCGACGCTGCCCGACCGGACGGGCCAGCCGGGCAGCTCCCGCGCCCTGGCCAGGCCAGGCTGAATCCGAAGTACACCTTCGAGACGTTCGTCATCGGGTCAAGCAACAGGTTCGCGCACGCTGCCGCGGTCGCCGTCGCCGAGGCGCCCGCGAAGGCGTACAACCCGTTGTTCATCTACGGCGACTCCGGGCTTGGCAAGACCCACCTGCTGCACGCGATCGGCCACTACGCGCAGATCCTCGACTCCGGACTGAAGGTCAGGTACGTGAGCTCGGAGGAGTTCACCAACGACTTCATCAACATGATCAGGGACGGCAAGCAAGACGGCTTCCGCCGCCGGTACCGGGACGTCGACGTGCTCCTGGTCGACGACATTCAGTTCCTGGAGAACAAGGAAGGCACCCAGGAGGAGTTTTTCCACACCTTCAACACCCTGCACAACGCCAGCAAGCAGATCGTGATCTCCTCCGACCGCGCGCCGAAGCGACTCGTGACACTGGAAGACCGGCTGCGGAGCCGGTTCGAGTGGGGACTGCAGACCGACGTGCAGCCGCCAGAGCTGGAAACGCGGATCGCCATCCTGCGCAAGAAGGCAGACCAGGACAGGCTCAACGCTCCGGCCGAGACGCTTGAGTACATCGCGTCCCGGATATCCACCAACATCCGCGAGCTCGAGGGCGCACTCATCCGGGTGACCGCCTTCGCCAGCCTGAACCGGCAGTCGGTCGATCTCCAGCTCGCCGAGTTCGTGCTCAAGGACCTCATCGTCGAAACGCACGGGCCGGAGATCAACGCCGCCACGATCATGGGCCAGACCGCCTCCTACTTCGGGTTGTCCATCGACGACCTGTGCGGCAGCTCTCGGTCCAGGGTTCTCGTCACCGCCCGGCAGATCGCGATGTACTTGTGCCGCGAGCTCACCGACATGTCGCTGCCGAAAATCGGTCAGCAATTCGGCGGCCGCGACCACACCACTGTCATGCACGCCGAGCGGAAGATCCGCTCGCTCATGGCGGAGCGCCGGGCGATCTTCAATCAGGTGACCGAGCTCACCAACCGGATCAAGCAGCAAGCGCTCTCCGGGTGACGCTATGCGCTTCGCCATCTGCCCCAGCCGAGACGCAAACTTCGCGCCGCACACATTGCACGCACACAGCCTGTGGACAAACCTGTGGATCAACCTGGGAGTTGCGGAGGAAAACACCGGTCAACCAGAGAGTAACGGCGTGGTTGCGGCCCGGCGTTCGCTCGTCAGCCACAGCCGACGACAGGCCGCCCCCAGCCTGGCCACATCTGCTGTGCACGGGCCGACCGGCCGCTGCCTGGGCGAACCGGGGTTATCCCCGGGATGCACCGTCCCTATGACGACTACCAGTTCAGCTACTGAGAGATCTCAACCCCCAAAGGAGGGCGACAGGTGAAGATCGTCCTGGAGCGTGACGTGCTCGCCGACGCCGTGGCCTGGACCGCGCGTGCCCTGCCCGCCCGGCCGACCGTGCCGGTGCTCGCCGGCATCCGCTTGCAGGCAGCCGATGACCTGGTGCTGTCCAGCTTTGACTACGACGTGTCGGCGCAAGCCAGGGTGCCCGTCACCATCGAGGAGCCCGGCAGCGCGCTGGTGTCTGGCAGGCTGCTCGCCGAGATCAGCCGAAGCCTGCCGGCCAAGCCGGTGCACATCGCGGCCGAAGCGGGCCGGGCTGTGCTGACCTGCGGAAGCGCCACGTTCACGCTGCTGACCATGCCGGAAGACGAGTACCCAGCCCTGCCGGAGATGCCACCGGCCGCCGGCACCGTGGGTAGCGACGCGTTCGCGACTGCGGTGGCGCAGTCCGCGACCGCCGCCGGCCGGGACGACACGCTGCCCGCGCTCACCGGGGTCCGGATCGAGATCGACGGTGACACGCTGACGATGGTGTCCACCGACCGGTACCGGCTCGCCGTACGCGAGTTGCGGTGGACGCCTGCCCGGCCAGACCTGACCGCGGCGGTGCTGGTACCCGCCAAGGCGCTGGTGGACACGGCGCGCTCGCTGACCAGCAGTGCCCAGGTGTCGATCGCGCTGGCCCTGCCGGGGCAAGACGACGGCTCGGGCGAAGCGGGCGGCTTGGGCGGCTCCGGGGACGGCATGATCGGGTTCGAGGGCTCCGGCCGGCGGACGACCACGCGACTGCTGTCCGGGGAGTTCCCGCGCCATCAGTCGCTGCTGCCGAAGACCGTCAGCGCTGCGGCCGAGCTGCCAGTGAGCGTGCTCGCGGAGTCGGTTCGCCGGGTCGCGCTGGTGGCAGAGCGCAACACGCCGGTCCGGCTGGCGTTCAGCCCCGGCCAGCTCGTCCTCGAAGCAGGCACCGGAGACGAGGCCCAGGCCGAGGAGGTCGTCGAGGCCGACTTCACCGGCGATGACCTGTCCATCGCCTTCAACCCGCAATACCTGCTCGACGGGCTGAGCGCGGTCGACTCTGACACGGTGCGACTATCGTTCACCGACCCTGGCAAGCCTGCGCTGCTGACCGGCAAACCAGACCCAGACGGCAGCCAGGAGTTCCGCTACCTGCTGATGCCTATCCGGCTCGGCTAGTGCCGCGCGGCCGTGATCGCGGACACTGTGACGCGCTGCGTGCTGGTGGGCACGCGTCTTCGCGATCATGGAGTTAGGGTCCGGGTGTGTACCTGTCCAGGCTGTCGCTGACCGACTACCGCAACTACGCGGTCGCGGACGTGACGCTGGGTCCCGGCGTCAGTACGGTCATCGGCGCCAACGGGCAGGGCAAGACCAACCTCATCGAGGCGGCGGGCTATCTCGCGACGTTTGGCAGCCACCGGGTCGCTACCGATGCCCCGCTCGTGCGACAGGGTGCGGAGCGCGCCATCGTGCGGGGGGTGGTGTCGGCCGCCGGCCGGGACAGCTTGCTGGAAGTGGAGGTCAACCCCGGCCGGGCGAACCGCCTGCGGGTGAACCGGTCCCCGGCGCGGCCGCGCGAGGCGCTCGGCATCCTGCGGTGCGTGCTGTTCGCCCCCGAGGACATCGCCATCGTCAAGGGCGACCCGGATCAGCGGCGGCGGTACCTGGATGACCTGCTGGTGGCGATGCGACCCCGGTATGCGGGTGTGCGGGCCGACTACGAGCGTGTACTGCGCCAGCGGGCCGCGCTGCTGAAGTCGGCAAAGGCGCGCGGGGCGGTGCCGGCGGGCACCCTGGACGTGTGGGACGACCAGCTGGTGTCGGCGGGTGCGGCGCTCACCGCCGGACGGCTGCGGCTGGTAGCTGCGATCCGGCCGCTGCTCGCCGACAGCTACAGCGCGGTATCCGGCGCCGAGCGTGACACAGCCGTGAGCTATCGGATGGCCGCAGATCCTGGTACCGGCCACGACCCGGACAGCCGTCCGTCCGTCGACCTGGGCGAGTCGGGTGACCTGGGCGAGTCGGGTGAGTCGGTGTCCGGCGGCGATGCTGAGCCTGATCAGGAGAAGATCGAACTGGTGCTGCGCCACGCGCTCGCTGCCCGCCGCCGGGCCGAGCTCGAGCGTGCCGTCTGCCTCGTCGGACCGCACCGGGACGAGTTGGAGCTGCGCATCGGTGGCCTGCCGTCGCGCGGTTACGCCAGTCACGGTGAGTGCTGGTCGCTCGCGCTGGCGCTTCGGCTGGCGGCCTATCAGCTGCTGCGCGGCGACAGCGAAGCGGGCGACCCGGTGCTGCTGCTCGACGACGTGTTCGCCGAGCTCGACGCGGGCCGCCGGGATAGGCTCGCCGCGGTGGTGGCCTCGGCTGAGCAGGTTCTGGTGACCGCGGCGGTGCGTGCGGACGTGCCGACGGCCCTGGTCGGCGCCGAGTTTCACGTGGCGGGCGGGGTGATCACCAGTGGCTGAGCTGGAGCCCGGCGAGCGACTGCGGCGCGCGGCGGAGGCCCTGGCCGCGGCGAGGGCGGCAGCGCGGGCACGGGGCGCTCGCCCGGCCGCGC
>JASHQA010000270.1 GCA_030037785.1 Streptosporangiaceae bacterium | reverse complement strand
ACCGCGCCGGCTGGCTGCCACGGCCACGGCGGATCGGGGATCTCCCGCCGCAGCACGGGCGCGATCTCGGCCTGGAACAGCTCGAGCGACCCGCGGTGCTGCGCCTTCGTCAGCCCGCTCGGGTCGGCGTGCAGGTGCAGCACGCTGTGCCCGAACTGGCGGTGGTAGCGATGCACCTTGTCGATCACCTGCTGCGGGCTGCCGACCAGCGCAGAACTGCGCTCGACGAAGTCCTCCAGGGTCGGGAAGACCGGCGTCACGCCGAGCCGCTGCTGGAACCTCAGGTAGCCGGCGAACACCGGCCGGTAGGCATCCACCGCGGCCTGCGAGGTCCGGGCCGCGTAGTAGCCGGCCGTGCTGGCGCCGACGGCGATGCGCGCCGGGTCGTGCCCGTAGTGCGCCCAGCGCTCCCGGTAATACCGGATCAGCTCCGCATACGGCTCGATGGGGTTGGACACGTTCGCGGAAAACAGCGGGTCGCCGTAGCGAGCGGCCAGGTCGACGGACGCCCGGCTGGTCGCGCTGCCGTGCCAGACACGGATGGGCTGCTGCAACGGGCGCGGCCAGACCTCGGCGTCGTTGAGCGAGGGCCGGAACCGCGGTGCCGCCGTCACTCGGGCTTCACGCCAGATCCGCCAGAATAGTTCGTAGCTCTCCGCGTTGCGGTCCCACTGGTCTGCTTCGGTGACTGCGAACAGCTCACGCTGGGCGGTGCCGTTCCCCTTCCCGATGATGAGCTCGAGCCGACCGCCGGACAGGTGGTCGAGCGTCGCATAGTCCTCGTACGCACGCACCGGGTCGAGCAGGCTGAGCGTCGTGACGGCGGTGAACAGCCGGATCCGGGCGGTCAGCGCCGCGATGTGGCTGAGCACGACCGGCGGTGCGGACGAGATGAACGGCCGCTCGTGCCGTTCCCCGACGCCGAAGCCGTCAAAGCCCAGTTCCTCAGCCTGCAGCGCGCTGTCGACCACCTCCCGGAAGCGCTGGGTCGTGGTCGGCTGCGTGCCGGTCGCCGCATCGGGCGCGTGCACGATGAGGGTGATGAGCAGAAACCTCATGACGCGGCCCGCGTCCCGTCCGCGGTTGTCCGTGCCCGCGCCGCGGGGCGCGCCGCCGCGGGGTGCGCCTCGCGGCGCGGCGGCAGCCCCAGGTGCTCGCGCAGCGTGGTCCCGGTGTAGTCGACGCGGAACACGCCGCGTTCCTGCAGCAGCGGCACAACCTTGTCGGCGAACTCGTCCAGCCCGCCGGGCGTGATGTGGGGCACGAGGATGTACCCGTCGCTCGCGTCGGCTTGCACGTAGTCGTTGATGGTCGCGGCGATCGTCGCGGGCGAGCCGACGAACGACTGCCGCCCAGTGACCTCGATGATCAGCTCCCGGATGGACAGGTTCTTGGCCGCGGCCCGCGCCCGCCACTCCCGCGCCGTCGCCATGGGGTCCCGGTGCATCCGCACGCTGGCCCGGCCGCGGGCGGTGGTGTTCTCGCCGAGGACGGGGTCGATCTCGGGTAGCGGCCCGTCCGGGTCATAGCCCGACAGGTCCCGGTTCCACAGCTGCTCCAGCAGCGCGATCGCGGTCGGGCCGCTGACCTGCTGCAGGCGCACGTCGTGTGCCAGTTCGGCGGCCTGTGCGTCGGTGTCGGCCAGCACGAACGTGGCCGCCGGTAGGATCAGCAGCTCGTCAGCAGACCGGCCGTACTTCGCCAGTCTGCGCTTCGCGTCGGCGTAGAAGTCTTGCCCCGCCGTCAGCGTCGAGTGCCGGCTGAAGATGGCGTCTGCGTCGGCCGCGGCGAACTCGCGGCCCTCCTCGGAGTCGCCGGCCTGGAAGATGACCGGCCGCCCCTGCGGGCTGCGCGGCACGTCGAAGTGTCCCTCGATGTCGAAGTGCGCGTCGTGGTGGCGGAACCGGCCCGCGTCCGGGTCGGCCAGGAACTCACCGGACGCCTTGTCCGCCGCGATCTCGCCCCCGTGCCAGGAGTCGAACAGCTGCCACGTCGTGTGCAGGAAGGTCCTGGCCCGCTCGTAGCGCTGGCTCTGCGGCAGGAAGCCGCCACGGCGGAAGTTCTCCCCGGTGAACGCGTCCCACGAGGTGACCACGTTCCACGCGGCCCGGCCGCCGGACAGGTGGTCGAGCGAGGCGAACTGGCGGGCGACCTCGTACGGCTCGTTGAACGTCGAGTTGATGGTGCCAGCGACGCCCAGGTGATCGGTGACGGCGGCGATAGCCGCGAGGATCGTGAACGTGTCCGGCCGGCCGACCACGTCCAGGTCGTAGATCTTGCCGTGCTGCTCGCGCAGCCGCAGTCCCTCGGCGAGGAACAGGAAGTCGAACTTTGCCCGTTCCGCCGTGCGCGCGAAGTGGGCAAACGAGCCGAACTCGATGTGACTGCCGGCCCGCGGGTCGCTCCACACGGTCGTGTTGTTCACGCCGGGGAAGTGCGCGGCGAGGTGCACGGGCTTGACGGGACGGGTCATGACGCGCTCGCATAGCGGCTGACGGGGCGGACCAGGCCTAGCAGGCCGCGGAGTGTCGACACGGCGTATTTTTCTGGGAACGACGACCGATGGCGCAACTCCGGCACGAGCGCCCGGGTTATCTGCGCGAGATCATGGGGGATCGTCGCGGGGCGCAGCCGGAAGCCGGTGAGCCCGGCCTGCTGCCAGTCCTGCAGCAGGTCGGCGAGCTCGGCCGGGGTGCCGGCGAAGCTGAGCGCGTCGCTGTGGTACTCAGCGCCGGCCAGCTCATCCAGCCGCGCCTTCCGCTCCGCCGCGCGGCCGCGCTCGCGGTCCAGCCAGACGAGCAGGTCGCCGAACACGTGCACCGGCTGAGCCGTACGGCCGGCCGAGCCCTGCAGCCGCCGGATCTCTGCCACGATGTCGCGGGCCTGCGCGCGGTCGTGCGGCGTGACGAAGCCGACGTCGGCACTGCCGGCGACGAGCCGGTAGGGGACGGTCGCGTGCGCCAGCGCGGCCACGACGGGCTGACCCTGCGGCGACCGGGGGGTGATCGATGGCCCTCTGACCGAGAACCAGCGCCCCGAGAAGTCGATGTAGTGCAGCTTGTCGCGGTCGATGAACCGGCCAGTCGCCACGTCACGGATCTCGGCGTCGTCCTCCCAGGAGTCCCACAGCCGCCTGAGCACCTCGACGTAGTCGGCTGCCTCGGCGAATAGGTCCGCGCGCGCGTCCGGGCCGGCCGGCAGCTCACGGCGGCCGAAGTGCGCGGCCTCGTCTGGCCGCGCCGACACCCGCACGCGCACGCCCGCCCGCCCGGAGCTGACCCAGTCCAGCGTCGCGATGGCCTTGGAGAGGTGGAACGGCTCCGTGTGCGTCACAACAACAGTCGGGACCAGGCCGATGTGCCGGGTCAGGGGCGCGACCCTCGCCGCGATGAGGACCGCGTCGAGACGGCCCCGCACCTGGTCAGTACGGCCATCGCGCCGCTGCGGATCGGCCGACTGGAGGCTCAGCCCGTCCTCGAACGTGACGAAGTCGAGCCCGCCGCGCTCGGCCTCGATAACGAGATCGGTCCAGTACGAGGCGGACAGCAGCTCGGCCGGCCGCGCGTCCGGCTCCCGCCACGCAGCCGGGTGCCAGCCCGCGCCGTCAAGCGCCACCGCGAGGTGAAGTCGTCCGGATTCCGGACCCGTCATCTGTGCGACCTGCCTCGTGCTCACCACCCGGTCGCGCACCGCCGGAATACCCGGCGGCCGCTTCCGGTCCGTTAAGTCTATTAAATTAGTCGGAATACTTGACTTTTATATCACAGCAGGACAGCGTGGTGGAAGATGCCCCCGAGCTGTTACGACGGAAGGTATGCGACGCATGTCCCAGCTCCTCCGCAATCCGGCTGCCCCGGCGACGGCCGGACAGTACGAGCACATCGACGTCACCCGGGTTGGCGGCGTGATCGGCGCGATCGTCGGTGGCGTCCGGGTCGGCGGGGACATTGCCCCGGCGACCGTTGCGGAGCTGCGCACCGCGCTGCTGCGTCACCGTGTGGTGTTCCTGCGTGACCAGCAGCACGCCACCGACGCCGACCAGATTGCGTTTGGCCGGCTGTTCGGAGAGATCACCAAGCCGCACCCGACCGTGACCGGCAACGGCGCGGCGATCCTGCCGATCGACTCCGAGCAGCGCAAGGCCAATAGCTGGCACACCGACGTGACGTTCGTCGACCGGGTCCCGGCGATCAGCATCCTGCGGGCGGTCACGCTGCCGTCCTACGGCGGCACCACCGTGTGGGCCAACACGGTCGAGGCTTACCGTCGGCTGCATCCGGCGCTGCAGGCGCTGGCGTCGCGGCTGCGGGCGGTGCATTCCAACCTGTACGACTACGCCGCGCAGCGCACCTTCGAGGGTCTCGACGTCAAGGAACGGCGATACCGGACGGAGTTCCGGCACCTGGAGTTCGAGACCGAGCATCCCGTGGTCCGTGTTCACCCGGAGACCGGCGAGCCGTCGCTACTGCTCGGGCACTTCGTCCGGTCGTTCGTCGGCCTCAGCACCGTCGACTCAGCCGACCTGTTCCAGCTGCTCCAGCGACAGGTGACTCGGCTGGAGAACACGGTGCGATGGTCATGGCGGCACGGCGACATCGCCATCTGGGACAACCGCGCTACCCAGCACTACGCGGTCGCGGACTACGACGACCTGCCGAGGCTGCTGCACCGGATCACCGTCGCCGGGCCGGTGCCCGTCGGGATCCGCGGCGACAGCAGCGTGCCGCGAACGGGCGACGCCAGCTTCTATTCCTCGCTGGCAGTCGCCTGACGGCGCCGGGAGTCCGGTGGGACTGCCTTTCCTTCGCCGCCGCTAAGCTGCCACGCACCACGGGCAAAGGAGCGGCGTTGAGCGCGAGTGTCCCCGATTCCGGACCGGGCGTGGCGGCTGACCGCCCAGGCGGCGCCACCGCCGCGACGGGCGGCCGCGCCTGGCTGGCTGGCCTGCCGGACGAGCTCACCGCCCAGCGACGTCTCATGGCCGGGCTGCTCGACTACTGCGAAGCCACCCCGTCGGTCGTCTCGCTGCTGGTCGGCTGCTCGCTGGGCCGCGGCGCGGCCGACGCCCTGTCCGACATCGACGCCGCGCTGGGCGTCGGGACCGATCCCGGCGATGCCGGCGCCGCTGCGGTCGAGGCGGTCGAGGCTGGGGTCGTGGCGGCCCTGCCCAGCCTCGGCACGCTCGTGGACGTGCTGCGGCACCGGTACGGGCCGGCTGACCGGTTCATCCGCCGGGTCTTTGCCCAGTTCGATGACCGCAGCCAGCTCGACCTGACGGTCATGGCCGACGCCGAGATACGTCGCGGCGACTCGGCCAACCCCGACTTTGTCTTGCTCTATGGCAAGGCGAGCCAGCCGGGTATACCGGCTCCCGCCGAGACCCACCGCGCCGACGAGCCAGACGCCGCCTACGCGGTGACCGGTGAGCAGATCCGCGAGTGGGCGTTTCTCGGCTGGTGCGCGCTCATCGACGCGGACAAGTACCTGCGCCGCGGCTCACTGTGGGAGGCGCATAACCGGCTCCACCACGCACGAGACCGCATCTGGGCGCTGTGGGCGGCGGCCACCGGCGCGCTGTATCCCTGGCACGGCCTGTCTCAGGTGCTTGACCACGACCCAGGTGACCTGCCCCCCGGCATCACCGCCACCGTTGCCGGCCTGGACGGCCCAGACCTGCGGCGCGCCGCAGCCGCCAGCGCCACCCTGCTCACGCACGTCAGCGCGGCCGCCGCCAGCCGGTGCCCGGTCGAGCTCCCCACGGCCATGGACCGCTACGTCACCCGAGTTCTCGCGGCGCCCTGACCAGGCAGCGCGGGGCCGGCCGCTGAGCCGCTAGCTGACCTGTGGCGTTGCCCGCAGGCCGAAGTGCAGGTACTTGTCGCCGGTCCGCAGCCGGTAGAAGACGACGGGCCGCCACGTTTGCGCCCTCGGCTCTCTGACCAGGAACAGGTTCTGATCGACCGGAACCATCGTGTACTCGGTGGTCGGGTCGCGCAGGAGCGTGGCCAGCGGGCCGGTCGCCGTGGTCCGCAGGACCGGACCGTCGTCGGTGGTCAGCACCTCCAGCCGCGAGCCGGCCCGCTCGTAGGTACCGACGTGCGGTCGCGCATCCACGGCCACCGGCGCCGCAGGCGGGGACAACGGACGCGGCATGTCGACATCGGCGAGCGCGGCGAAGATCTCGCGATACAAGTCCTGGTACAGGTCGCGGGTACTGCCGCCGTTGGTGAGCAGCGCCACCGCCAGCCCTTCGTCGCCAAGCAGCCGCAGGAACGCTGACTGGCCGTGCGTGTTGCCGTCGTGCCCGATGAGCCGGCGCCCGTTCCAGTCGAACCGACTCCAGCCGATTCCCCAGGAATCGCCGACCTTGGCTGGCAGCTCGGCTTCCAGCTGCGTCATGGCTGTCGCGCTCGCGGCGTCGAGCACCCTGGCGCCATCAGGTCCGACGCCCCCGGTCAGGTGCATCCGCGCGAAGCCGAGCAGGTCGGCGACGGTTGAGCCGATGATGCCAGCGGGGCCCATCGACCGTGGCAGCATCCACACCGTGGCTCTCGACGGCTCATCTGCTCCCTCACTGACATGGCCGACAGCTGCCCGGTGCAGCAGCGCCTCTTCGGGCAGCGTGATCGTGTGCTCGAGGCCAAATGGGGCGAAGATCCGGTCCCTGACCGCCTTGTCCCACGTGCCGCCGGTGAGCTTCTCGATCACACGGCCCGCAAGAACGAAGCCGGAGTTGCAGTAAGACCAGGTAGCGCCCAGCGGATGAGTCTGCCTGACCGCATCGAGGCTCGCTACGTACCGCTCAACGCAGTCGTCGCCGCGACCGGTGTCGGTGAACACGTCGCCGTCGATCCCGCTGGTATGCGTGAGCAGATGGCGCATGGTCACCCGCTTGGTCACCGCTGGGTCGGCAAGTCGCAACTCAGGGAGCAACTCGACCACGGCGGCGTCAAGGTCGACCAGGCCCTCGTCCACGAGCTGCATGAGGACTGTCGTCGTCCAGATCTTGGTGATCGACCCGATCTGGAACACCGTGTCCGTGGTGACCGCCACGCCGGTGTCCTTGTTCAGCACGCCGAATGCGGCCGCCACCAACTCGTCCGCCCGTCCGTGACCGACCCGCAGAATGCCGAGCGCGGCTCCTGGCACGTGGTGCCGCTCCGCGAGCGCGGCGAGGCGTCGCTGCCAGTGCTCGCCGTCGATGCGGGGACGCCGCGGACCGGTCGCGTCGCCGGCGTACTGCTCCACCCAGTCGACGACCCTGCGGTTGAAGTCGAGCCGATGCGAGGGCTTGCCGTCGAGGATGAACAGGTGGGACGCGTCTGGGTAGAGCACCAGCCGGGTCGGTACGCCCCGTTCGCGCAGCGCAGTGTGCCACTGCTTGGCCTGGTCCACCGGGCAGCGCAGGTCGGCGGTACCGTGCACGATCAGGGTGGGCGTGCGCACGCGCGCCGCGTGCGCCATCGGCGACATGACGGTGTAGCTGCCGTTGTCGTCCCAGGATGGCAGGCTCAGCTCGTACTCGCTGAGGTAGTGTCCGGCGTCGGAACTGCCCGCCATGCTGGACAGGTCGCTGACGACACCGCCGGCCACGGCCGCCGCGAACCGGTCGTCGCGGCCGGTCAGGTAGCAGGTCATGAAGCCGCCATAGCTATAGCCGGTCACCGCCAGCCGGCGGGCGTCGGCGATCCCAGCCGCGACGAGCTGGTCGATGGGCTCGAGAAAGTCCTGGGCGTCGGCCGTCCCCCAGGCCCCCTCGGTGCCGGTGAAGAACTGCAGGCCATATCCGTCGCTGCCGCGCGGATTGACCAGCAGGATG
>JASHQA010000269.1 GCA_030037785.1 Streptosporangiaceae bacterium | reverse complement strand
ACGAGGCCCGGCATTGAGCCGCCGAGCAGCTGGCTGATCTGGGACAGGTGCGCAGCGACGCTTTCCTTCTGCTTGTTGAGCTCGTCCACCTGCCGCTGAGCGGTCGTTCGCACCCGCTCCGCCTCGGACTTGGTGTCGCTCAGTAGCTGGTCCGCCTGAGCCTTGGCTTGGCTGACGATGCCGTCGGCGTTCTTCTTGGCGTTGCTCACCAGTTGCTGCGCGTGCTGGTCGGCCTCGCGCCGGGTCTGCTCGGCCTGGATGCTGGCCTTGCTGGCCCGCTCTTCGGCGACGGCAGCGCGCTGCTCGGCCTCGGACACCATCTTCTGGGTGGCTTCCTGAGCCTTGGCCAGCCGCTCGGTCTCCTGGCGCTCGGCCTCTTCGCGGCGAGCAGCCAGGTGCATCTCGAACTCCGACTCAGCCTGCGCCCGCGCCGCCTCGCTGTCCTCGAAGGCGCGCTGGGCCTGGCTGCGCATCTCGTCGGCCTGGCGCTTGGCGGTGGTCAGGATCTCGTCCCGGTCGCGCTTGGAGGACGCCCGCATCTGCGCGACCTCGCGCTCGGCGGTCGTGCGCATCTTGGCGACCTCGCGCTCGTTCCCCGCACGCTTCTCCGCGACCTCGTGGTCGGCGGTGGCGCGCAGCTTGGCGACCTCGCGGTCCGTGGTGGCCTTGAGCTCGTCGGATTCCCGCGCCGCCTTGGTGCGGATGGCCTCGGCCTCGCGCTCGGCTGACGCTCGCTGGTCGTCGGTCTCGCGCTTGGCGACGGCGCGGAGCTCGGCCGCCTCGTTCTCGGCCGAGGCCCGGGTCTCGGCCGCCGTGACCTTGGCTGCCGCGTTCAGCTCGTTGGCCGCGGTTCTGGCCTCCTGCACGATCTCGGTGGCCTGCTCCTCGGCGAGCCGCAGCAGCTGCTCGATGCGGGACCCGAGGCCGGAGTAGGTAGGCCGCTCTTGCTCCTGCAACTGCCGGTGCGCCTCGGTGAGCTCGCTCTGCAGTGCCTGAGCATTCTCCTGGTGCTTGCGGATATCGCCGTGGAGGCGCTCGAGCTGCGCGTTGACCTGTGCCGGGTCGTATCCGCGCATCACCCTCGAGAAATCGGGGATCGAGTCTTCAACAAAAAAGTTGCTGAGCTGAGCATCGATATCGGGCTGCATGTCGCCTAATCCTGTGTAGACATCCGATGGAAACGGGGCTCGCGCGCCGAAGCGATCGCCTGTGTAGTCCGATTGCCGGGGCCGATCAGCGCTGCGGGCAGCACGTCCGCCCAGGCCGGCACGCGACTGCGTTCGTCCGGTGCTCCACGCAGCGTACTCCCCCCGTGTGGGGTTAGCGGCGACTTCTCTGCCGCTCGTACGAGAGATAACGTTTTTTATAGATATGTGGTGTCAGACAGTCCCAGATACTGCGCCGCAGCAGGGCCGATTTCGACCCGGTTGACCGCTTTACCCGCGCCGGTCAGGACTGCGCGCCGACCTGGCGAGCCTGCACGAGCTCGGTCAGCACGCCGCCCAGATCGGCCGGGTGCAGGAAGGCGATCGCCGCGCCCATCGAACCGTGCCGCGGTCGCTCGTCGATCAGCCGCACGCCGGTAGCGCCGATGGCCGCGAGCGCCGCTGTGAGGTCTGTCACGCCGTAACCCACATGGTGGAGCCCTTCGCCGCGCCTGGCCAGGAACCTGCCGACCGGCGTGTCCGGACGGAGCGGCTCCAGCAGCTGGACGTAGGAATGGCCGGCCGGGCTGCCGCTCACCTCGAGCATGGCTTCCCTGACGCCCTGCACCTCGTTGACCTCGATGCTCGCCACGGTCAGCCCGAAGACCGACTGGTAGCGCGCGATCGCCGCATCGAGGTCACGGCAGGCGATTCCCAGGTGGTCGATTCGCGTCAGCACGGTTTGCCACCCCTCGCTACTCCGCTGGCCGCTGGTGTGGTCACGGGTATCGTGTCAGGTATGCGGGACGCGGTCATCGTCGGCGGGGCTCGGACTCCCATCGGCCGCTTGCTCGGCGCGCTCAGCGGGTTCAGCGGTGCGCAGCTCGGCAGCTTTGCCATCAAGGCCGCGCTGGAGCGAGCCGGCGTGCCAGGCAGCCAGGTCGAGTACGTGATCATGGGCCAGGTGCTGCAGGCCGGCGCGGGCCAGATTCCGGCCCGCCAGGCCGCCGTTGCCGCGGGCATCCCGATGAGCGTGCCGTCGCTGTCGATCAACAAGGTGTGCCTGGCCGGGCTGGACGCGATTGCCCTCGCAGCGCAGCTAATCCGGGTCGGCGAGTTCGACGTGGCGGTGGCGGGCGGTATGGAGTCGATGTCGAGGGCGCCGCACCTGCTGCCGGGGTCCCGGACAGGAGTCAAGTACGGCGACACGGCGCTCGTGGACTCGATGGCGCTGGACGGCCTCACCGATGCGTTCGACCAGGTGTCGATGGGAGAGTCAACCGAGCGGCACAACGCCAGGCTCGGGATCAGCCGGGCTGAGCAGGACGCCTTCGCGGCGCGGTCGCATCAGCTGGCTGCCCGGGCCATCAAGGACGGCCTGCTGGCGGAGGAGATCGTCCCGGTTGCGATCCCGCAGCGGCGAGGCGAGCCGGTCCTAGTCGACACCGACGAAGGCGTGCGAGCGGACACGACGGTCGAGGCGCTCGCGGCCCTGAAGCCGGCCTTCGGGGCCGACGGCACGATCACCGCTGGCTCGTCGTCACAGATCAGCGACGGGGCATGCGCGGTTGTGCTGATGTCCGCCGAGGCGGCCGCCGCGGCCGGGGCCACGGTGCTGGCTGAGGTCGGCGCGTACGGCGCGGTCGCCGGGCCGGACAACTCGCTGCACTCCCAGCCGTCCCTGGCGATCGAGCGCGCGCTCGCGCGAGCCGGGCTGACCACCGCCGACCTACGGCTGATCGAGATCAACGAGGCGTTCGCAGCCGTCGCGCTGCAGTCGATCAAAGACCTCGGCGTCAGTCCTGACATCGTGAACGTCAACGGCGGGGCCATCGCCCTCGGTCACCCGCTCGGGGCCTCGGGTGCTCGCATCGCGCTGCACCTGATCTACGAGCTGCGCCGCCGGGGCGGCGGGCTGGGCGCGGCCGCGCTGTGCGGCGGTGGCGGCCAGGGCGACGCGCTGCTGTTCCGGGTGCCGGCTGCCGAACAGGCGTGACCGGCCGGTGGCCGAAGCACCGGTGGCTAAGACGTCCCAGGCTCGCCGCGGCGACCCGGACGCGCTGGTCGGCGCCGCCCGCGGCGGGGACCAGCGCGCGCTGGCCCGGTTGATCTCACTGGTCGAGGACTCATCCCCGCAGCTCCGCCCGATCATGCAGGCTGTTGCGTCAGCGACCGGACAGGCGCACGTCGTAGGGCTCACCGGGCCGCCGGGCGTGGGCAAGTCGACCGTGACCGGCGCGCTGGTCCGCCGATATCGCGACCACGACCGCCGGGTCGGCGTGCTGGCAGTTGACCCTTCGTCGCCGTTCACCGGCGGCGCCTTGCTCGGCGACCGGGTCAGGATGCAGGAGCACGCGACCGATGGTCAGGTGTTCATCCGGTCGATGGCGACCCGCGGTCACCTCGGCGGGCTGGCGCGGGCGACGCCGCAGGCACTGCGCATCCTGGCTGCCGTCGGCTTCGACCTGCTCCTCGTCGAGACGGTGGGGGTTGGCCAGGCCGAGGTCGAGATCGCGTCGCTGGCCGACACCGTGCTGGTGGTGGCGGCGCCGGGCCTCGGCGACTCGGTCCAGGCGGCCAAGGCCGGCATCCTGGAGATCGGTGACGTCTTCGCCGTCAACAAGAGCGACCGGCCGGGCTCGCAAGAGGTGATCAGAGATCTGCGCACGATGCTGGCGATGGCCAGGCACGGTCCCGGCGACTGGAAGCCGCCGCTGGTGTCGACGGTGGCAGCTACCGGTGCGGGCATCGGTGACCTGGCCGCGGCGATCGACAGCCATCGCGACTGGCTCGGCGCCAGCGGCCGGCTTGAGGACCGCCGCCGGGCCAGGGCGAGGGAGGAGATTTCCGCCATCGCGGTCGGCGAGCTGCGCCAGCGAGCCGGTCAGCTGCCGGGTGCGTCCCGGCTGGACGAGCTGGCCGAACGAGTGTGCGCGGGGAAGCTCGATCCCTACTCGGCGGCCGACGAGCTGATCGGAGGCTCGTGAGGAGGTCGCCGTCGGTCGCGCTCGCGCGCCGTGCCGCTAGCGGCCAGCAGGAACGACCACTCCGTCGGTCAGCACCAGGACCTCATCGCAGGCCAGCGTCAGCGCCTCGGCGTCGCAGCCCGCCAGCACGACTCCGCTGTCCTGGCTCAGGGCGCGGATGGCTTCGGCTAGTGCCGTGATATCGCGCAGCTCCAGGCCGTCGAGAATGCCGTCGAGCAGCAGCAGTTCCGGCTGGTGTGCGGCCGCGGCCGCGAGCCTGGCCCGCCGCCCTACCGCGTCCGGGACAGCCCGCAGCGGCACCTCGGCCCATGGCGTCAGCGCCAGTTCGTCCAGGATCGCGGCCGCGAGCAGCTGGCGGTCGGCCGCACCGTGCCGGGCCAGCCGGGCGCCGTGCACCACTAGCCCGCGGACGCGCAGCCACGGCAGCGACCTGACGGTCCGGCGCGCGACGCCCACCCGGCGCCGGACGGCTGCCCGGCCACGCACGGTCGCCATGTCGTGCCCGAGCACGCGCAGTTCGCCGTAGGCGGGCCTCGCCACCCCGGCCAGCAGGTCGATGATCGCCGTCGCCTGCGCCGGATGACCGATCTGGATGCCGAGAACCGATCGGCCTGGCTCCGGGGCGCCCAGCCGGAAGCTGGCGGCGCGAACGGCGAACCCCCGGCCGAGACGCACGCCGATCCCAGCAGCGATCACTGGGTCAGGTCCGTTGACCGCGCGGCCAGACGGCACAGATCCCCCCTGGGTCTCGGCAATCCGAGGTTCTTCCGCAGGCAATGTAACTGTCTGTAATTGACCATGTCCACGTACGCGCCGGCTGGCGTGGCGAGCGGCTGCCGGGGTGGCGAGCGTCGGCCGGCGACGGCGCACCGCTGGCGGTCAACCAGACCGCCCGGAGCGCGCGTCGGCTGTGCGCCAGGCCACGGCCACGGTCACGGTACCTTGTTGGCTGTGCCCAAGCCGCTCGACCTGCCGTTCGACCCGATCGCACGAGCCTCGGAAACCTGGAAGGCCAGGTTCGGCGAGCCCGCGGCGATGGCTGCGGTCACTACGATCATGCGCGTGCAGCAGATCCTGCTCGCACAGCTGGATGCGCTGCTGCGCCCGCACGGGCTCACTTTCGCGCGCTACGAGGCGCTCGTCCTACTCAGCTTCAGCAGGGACGGTGAGCTGCCGATGCGCATCATCGGCGAGCGGCTCATGGTCCACCCGACCAGCGTGACGAACACGATTGACCGGCTGGAGCGCGAGCAGCTAGTGGCGCGCAAGCCGAATCCGCGGGACGGGCGCGGCACGCTCGCGGCCATCACTGCGGCCGGGCGCGAGGTGATGCGGCGCGCTACCGATGACCTGATGCAGGCCGAGTTCGGCATGGGCGGGTACAGCAAGCAGGAACTCGAGGATCTCTTCGAGCTGCTGCGCGGACTGCGGGTGACGGCCGGCGACTTCAAGGACAGCTAGCGGCGAGTGGTCGACCGCGGCACGGCACTTGATCGCGGCACGGCCAGGCGACGGCGCCAGCGGCTAGCCGGCGATCGGGGACAGCGTCCACGTCGCGCCGCCATCGCCGGTGACGTAGACCTCGCCCAGGCTGGCGTCGGCCGGCACCGCGACGCCCTGCGACGGGTTGGTCATGCCCACGTAGCTGAAGCCGCCCGGTGGTGCCGGACCGCTGAGCGAGGCGGCCTGCCAGGTCGTGCCGCCGTCGGCCGAGCAGTAGATCCCGGTCGTCGTGGCGAGTACGACCTCGCCGCCCGCCGTAGCGGCGAGCGACGTCGGCGTGCCGGACACGGGTACGTTGTTGCCCTGCTGCCAGCTAGTGCCACTGGCCGAGGTTTCGAGCGTGACCTGCCCGGCTGCAGTGCACGCGACCACCAGGTGGGCCGGGGTCACCGCCAGCTGGATGTCAGCTGGCGCGCACGGCGTCGCACCGACTACCGACCAGGTGCCGCCCGACACCGGTCCGCTCAGCACCTGACCCGACGGCGCGACCAGGTAGCCGGTGCTGCCGGAGATCACCAGCAGCGGCGCGGATCCGTCTGACTGCGGTGGCTGCATGTGCGCGAACTGGGCCGGCACGGCAACCGGGCTCCACGTCGTGCTGCCCGCGGCCGAGCCGTACAGGGTGTAGCTCGTGCAGTCGGTCGCGTACAGCGTCCCGGCTCCCGCGCAGGTCCCGAAGATCGCGAGCGCGGCCTGGGGGGATGCCTCCAGGCTGATGACGTGCTGGCCGTAGGTGTCCTCCTGCTGCCAGGGCCAGCCGCCGCCGGTCGTCGCGTACAGCGCCGGGCCGAACGCCCAGCCGTCCCGGAGGTTCGCGAACCGGATCTGACTCACTCCGGAGTCGCCGGTTGGGCCGGGCGCTACCGGCGCGCTGACGCCGTACCACTTCGCACCGTAACTCGACGTGCCGGCTAGCGACGTGCAGTCGCTGGTCGCGCACGGCGGGCCCGCCTGCCCGATGACGGCGCCGACGACGCCGCCCTGGCCGGTGCCCACGAACGTCACCGACGTCGGCCGGAAGTGTGCTGGCGGAACGGTGCCCGAGGTGGTCGTCGACAGCGTCGTGCGCTGCAGTTGCTGCACCGGACCGGAGGATTGCGTCTCGCCGGTGGCGCCGCTGCTGGTTGGCTGCGGCCCCGGCGCCTGGGTGCTGGCCGAACTGCTCTCGCTGGCGACCGGCGGAGGCTTGCCGTCAGGCCGCAGGCTAGCGGCGATCTGGGGCGACGCGACGGCCCCGCCGAGCACCACCGCGCACGCCGCCGACGCGACGACGACCCGCCGGGTCTTGCGCTGCCGGGCCCGCCGGCTGATCCGCTCCAGCGTTCCCGGCGGCGGCCTGAGCGGGGTCACGTCGGTCGCCAGCCAGTCGTCAAGCTGATCGCGCGGGTCAGTCACCGGCCTCTCCCAGCGCCGTCTTGAGCCTGGCCCTCGCGTTGAACAGGTCGGCCTTGATGGTGCCTTCCGGCCGGCCGAGCATCGCGGCGACCTCCTTGACTCCGAACCCGCCGTAGTAGTGCAGCAGGAAAGGGCTGCGCAGCCGCTCGGGCAGGGCCTGTATCAGCGCCCGCACGTCGACGTCTTGGGCCGGGTGATAAGCCGGATCGGCGGGACCAGCGGCGGTGAGCACCCGGATGGCGTTCCGCTCCCTGCCCGCTTTGCGCCAGTGATCGCGGACGAGGTTGGTCGCGATCATGTACAGGTAGCTCTGCGGGTTATCCAGGCCGGTCCAGCGCGACAGCAGCCGGGTGAACGCCTCGGACGCGATCTCGTGCGCCGTCTCGTCGTCATCCACAAGCCGGCGCACCCAGCCCGCCAGCCGGGGGTAGGACGCGTGGAAGAAGTCTTCTACCGCTTGCTGGTCCGAGGTGCGGAGCCTTGCCACCGTGCTCCCCTGGTTGGCCGGGCGCCGTCGGCTGCCCGTTCCCGCCCGAGTCACAGCGCACGATAGGCCCACTGGCCACGTTAGCTGAACAATGCCCGAATGCTCTATGCCTGCGCCGGGTGGGCGAAGCATGGCGTCGTGCCCGAGTATGGCGCCGCCACGGCAGGTCACTGTTTCGTACATGGCTCCATCACCGATCGCCGCGCCGGTGGCGCCAGGCGTTCCCGGCACGCTCAGGGCTGCCGGACGGTACCTAAGACGACGCAGCGCACGGTTGGTTGCCCGCCTTGGCAGATTTGCTGCGGGCGTTCGAGGGGTAGACTGGCTGATAGTAGGACGTCCAAGTAATTGGCACCGGAGCCGCTCTCGGAGGCAGGTCATGGACGCTGACGCGGACGGGGCTGACGGGCGGGCCCGCTGGCAGCGGCGCTATGCGGCGGCGCGGAAGCGGGACGCCGACTTCACCACGCTGTCGGGCCTGGAGGTGGACCCGGTGTACGGTCCGCCGCCGGGTGCTGTCGTGCCCGGCATGGAGCGGATTGGCTGGCCAGGGGAGTACCCGTTCACCCGCGGGCTGTATCCGGCCTCCTACCGCGGGCGGACGTGGACTATCAGGCAGTTCTCGGGGTTCGGCAACGCGGCGGCAACCAACGAGCGGTACAAGATGCTGCTGCAGGCCGGCGGCGGCGGACTCAGCGTGGCCTTCGACATGCCCACGCTGATGGGCCGCGACTCTGACGATCCGCGGTCGGCCGGCGAGGTCGGGCACTGCGGCGTCGCCATCGACTCGGCCGCGGACATGGACACGCTCTTCGGCGGCATCACGCTGGCCGACGTGACCACGTCGATGACGATCAGCGGCCCGGCGGTGCCGGTGTTCTGCATGTACCTGGCCGCGGCGCAGCGACAGGGCGCCGACATCGGCGCGCTCGACGGGACCCTGCAGACCGACATCTTCAAGGAGTACATCGCGCAGAAGGAGTGGCTGTTCCCGCCGCAGCCGCACTTGCGGCTGATCGGTGACCTGATGGAGTACTGCACCCGGCACGTTCCGGCCTACAAGCCACTGTCGGTGTCGGGGTACCACATCAGGGAGGCCGGCGCGACGGCGGCCCAGGAGCTGGCATTCACGCTCGCCGACGGGTTCGGCTACGTGGAGCTCGGCCTGTCCAGGGGGCTGGACATCGAGGTGTTCGCGCCGGGCTTGTCCTTCTTCTTCGACGCGCACATCGACTTCTTCGAGGAGATCACCAAGTTCCGCGCGGCGCGGCGGATCTGGGCCCGCTGGCTCCGCGAGGTGTACGGCGCGACGTCCGCGCGAGCGCAGTGGCTGCGCTTCCACACCCAGACCGCGGGCGTGTCGCTGACCGCGCAGCAGCCGGAGCTGAACGTCGTCCGGACGGCAATCGAGGCGCTCGCCGCGGTGCTCGGCGGCACCAACTCGCTGCACACCAACGCGCTGGACGAGGTGCTCGCGCTGCCCAGCGAGCACGCCGCGGAGATCGCGCTGCGCACCCAGCAGGTGATCATGGAGGAGACCGGCGTCGTCAACGTCGCCGACCCGCTCGGCGGGTCCTGGTACCTGGAGGCGCTGACCGACCGGCTGGAGGCCGAGGCGGAGAAGATCTTCGCACGCATCCGCGGGTTCAGCCCGGATGGCTCGATGACCGGCGGGATCCTGCGCGGCATCGAGGACGGCTGGTTCACGGCCGAGATCGCCGAGGCGTCGTTCGCCTACCAGCAGCAGGTCGAGAAGGGTGACAAGCGGATCGTCGGCGTGAACTGCCACACCGACACC
>JASHQA010000268.1 GCA_030037785.1 Streptosporangiaceae bacterium | reverse complement strand
CGGAACACCGACGGGTCGCGGGCGATGATCGAGATCGGCAGGTTGTGGCTGGCACCGGGGCTGGTGATGGGGGTGTCGGGCTGCTCGTCGCCGAGCAGGATGAGCACGAGATTGGGGTCGTTGAGCTCGGTGACCCACGAGGTGAGGGCCGTCAGCGTGTACTGCATCGACATGCCGTAGAACTGGCGCACGGTGCTGTCGCTGCGGTCGATCGTGGCCGCGGATTCGCTCTCAGCGGGCATAGGGTCGAATATCGAGCCGTTGCCCACCTTCTTCCAGGGCACCATCTTCGGCAACGGAGCCCACGGCCAGTGCGAAGAGACCAGGTCGATCTCGCCCATCACCGGCTTGTGGCCAGGGCCAAGTTCGAGTCGCTGGAACTCGGCGAGGGTGTACTGGTCGGGCATCGCGGCGTAGCCGAAGGCCGGTCCTTTGTAGCCGACGTTGTCGTGGTCGAGGAGCTGGTCGAAGTGGTAGAAGGACGTGCCGGGCGGCCAGCTTGACCCGTTATTGGGGGCGTCGCTCACGGTGCGCCATCCGGCCTTGTCGAAGGCGTCGCTGAGGGTGAAACGGTGGCTGTCGATGAGCTCGGCATACCGCTGCCTGCTGTTGACCCACAGCCCCGACTGCAGGGTGGAGTGGGCCTCCTGGCTGACCCCGCCGTAGCCCGGGGCGTTAACCCAGGCGCTCTCCATGGACCAGCCCGCGCTGGTCAGCGACGTGTTGGCGCGGCGCAGGACGGCGTCGATGCCCCGCGACTCGGGTGTGCCCTCGATGGAGACCTGGCCGTAGCTCTCGACGAAGGCGATGATCACGTCCTTGCCGCGCAGCGCGGTGAGCAGGTCCGAGGCGGGGATGGCGGCTTCGGGGTCGGGGCTGTTGATGGCCTTTTCGAAGAGGCGCTGGTCGGTGAACGCCGCCTGGGTGGCGCGCACCTGCGCGACGGCCAGGCCGACGGCGCTGGTCGAGGCGACGGGGGAGCCTGGGATGAATTGCAGTGACAGGCCCGCGCACACCGCCCAGACTGCGGTGAGGCCAGCGAGGCCGCGAACCGCGCCGCGGCGATGCCGGGCGGCCACGGTGGTGACGCGAATCGTCGCTGCGATGATGGCGCCGACCAGCAGGATGAGACCGAGCCCGAGCAAGACGAGCGCAATGTCGGTGCGCCTGGGGCCGAGCGTGTCGCGCACCACGCCGAGCGCCGAGCCGATGCTGCCCCAGTCGAACACCGGGTTGAAGGCCCGATCGTCGTATTCGTAGAACGCGATGTTGAGGATGTTGGCGAAGGTGAGCACGCTGAGCAGGACTCCAGCGACGGCGGCCACGATCCGTCGCGGCCGCCGTCGCAGCACCAGCGCCACAGCAACCAGGACCAGCCCCTCCACAGGGACGCGGACAAACGCGGCGGGGGTGAACAGCCAGGCACGCTCGGGCGCGACGAGGACACCCCACACGATCACGACCGCGAGCACGGCAACGGCCAGCCGCACTGCGCGGCGCGTACGCGGGCCGGCGCCGTTGCGGTACAGCCAGAGCACGTCGTGGCCGAACGACTCGGCCAGCAGCAGCAGCGCGGCGGCAACCGCGATCAGCCCGGTGAGGAGGCCGAGCACTCCGGACACAGCGACCGTGAGCACGATGCCCTGGACCGCGGCCACGACCTTGCGCCAGTACCGGGGTGGCAACGGCGCGGCCAGCCACGGTATCGGCCAGCTCGCCAGCAGCAGCGCGTAGCGGGCGGCGCCGATGGCAAGCACCCAGCTGCCGTAGCTGCGCGACACGGCGATGCTGAGCACGAGGATGAGGAAGGCGTCGGCCTCGAGGTCGAAACGGCCGCCCAGCTTGGTGGCCGTACCAGTCCGGCGCGCCACCTGCCCGTCCACCGCGTCGAGCGCCAGCGCGACAGCGGACAGGGTAACCAGCGCGGTGATCGACACCGGCCGGACGAACGACGCGGCGACCAGGCCTGCGACCCCGGCGATCAGCACCGCCCTGGCCAGGGTGACCCAGTCCGCCGGCAGTATCGTCGGCTGGTCGCTCCGCCTGCGGGCGGTGGCAATCAGCGCCGTCGCCGCGGAGCCGGTAGCCAGCCCGGCGATCCAGCCAGCGACGCCGAGACCGGTCGCGACGGACACGACGCCGAGCAGAGCGGCCGTGGCGCAGATCCCCAGGGTCGTCGCGAGCCGAATCGCGCCGTGACCCACCTGGCGAGTCGCCTGCACCGCGGTTTCGTCAGCCTGGGGACTCGTACGCACCGCGCCTCCGTCTAGGTAGCTGTCTGCCCGCTCCCCGTCGGGTACAACGAGTCCGCGATCACGCCGGTTCAGTGCCACCGGATAATGGCGCCGCGCCGCTGGCTCGGCAGGACGGTTGAACGATGTGTCCGGCCAGTCCGTGTAACCACTGTGGCGCCCCCGCACTCTGGCCCCGTCGGTATCGGTCCGGCCTCCCGCCGCCTCGGCTTGCCGTTGCTCCGCCTGGCCGCCACCGTGACCGTGCTGTGGTTTGTGTGGCGGCACCTGGGCGCGGCGCCGTTCAAGGACGGGCTGCGCGCGGTCACCTGGCCGGCGGTCGTGGCCGCCGTCGCGCTCACCGCGGTGACCACGGTGTGTTCGGCCTGGCGGTGGCGGGTCGCCGCCCGGGCGCTCGGCCTCGACATTGGCCTGCTAGCCGCAGTCCGCGCCTACTACCGTTCCCTGTTCCTCAACTCCGTGCTCATCGGCGGGGTCGTCGGTGACGTGCACCGGGCGGTCACGCACGGTCGGCGCAGCGGAGACGTGGTACTGGGGCTGCGAGCGGTGGCGTGGGAACGGCTGTGCGGTCAGGTCATCCAGGCCGCCACGACCGCGGTGATATTGCTGACCCTGCCCTCCCCGGTTCGGCCGGCGCTCCCGTATGTTCTCGCGGGTGTCGCAGGCATCGCGGGTCTAGCCGGATGTGCCGCGCTGGTCGCGAAGCACACTGATTACCACCACCGCTCGCGACTGACCCGCGCCGCGCGCGCAGTTGGCGGTGACCTGCGTCACGGCCTGCTGGCCCCGCACGTGTGGCCCCAGCTGGCGCTGTCCTCGGTGCTGGTCGTCGCCGGGCATACGGCCACCTTCGTCGTCGCGGCCAGGGTCGCCGGCAGCACCGCGCCCCTGGGCGAACTGCTCGCGCTGCTGATGGTGATCCAGGCTGCGATGGTGATCCCCCTGAGCGTCGGCGGGTGGGGCCTGCGGGAAGGAGTCGCCGCCTGGGCCTTCGCCGCAGCCGGGTTCGGCGCGGCCATCGGGGTCACGATCGCCACTCTCTATGCGGTACTCATGCTGGCCGCAGTTGCCCCTGGCGGTGGCCTGCTGCTGAGAGACGCCGTTCGCCGCCGTCGAGACCACGGACACCTCGATGTGTCGAGACGACCCGATCCGGCGCTGCGGACGGTGCCCTCGACCTGGTACGAGGCCGAACGGTTCGGTCCATGACCGGAGCGGTCCAGGCGGCAGCGATCCGCCGGCGTATTCGCATCCCGCTGCGCTTCGCCGACGGCTACTCAACCCCGGCGACAGTCGTCAGCTTCGCCGGCCTCACCGATGCGCAGCAGCACGTGGCCCTGGAGCTCGGCCAGCCCACAGCGGCGGAACTGCCGCTGGTGCGCCTGCACAGTGAATGCCTCACTGGTGACGTCTTCGGCAGCCAGCGCTGCGACTGCGGGCCGCAACTGCGCGAAGCGGTCGAGCGGATCACCAGGCACGGCGGCTACGTGCTGTACCTGCGCCAGGAAGGCCGTGGCATCGGACTGTACGAGAAACTCGACGCCTACGCGCTGCAAGATCGTGGCCTGGATACCTATGACGCGAATCTCGCCCTTGGTCACCAGGCCGACGAGCGCGACTACACCAGCGCCGCCCAGATGCTGCACGCGCTCGGCGCCGACCGCATCGTGCTGCTGAGCAACAACCCGGACAAGGGTGCTCAGCTGGCTCGCCTGGGCATCACGATCGCAAGCCGGGTCCCCACCGCGCTGCACGTTACCGCCGCCAACGCCGCCTACCTGGCGACCAAGGCCCGGCGCGGCGGCCACGACCTGCTGTCGCGGGGTGTTGAGTACGCCGCCGGGCCGCGTCGGCACGCCGGCCCGGTCGCGGGTCCCACGGACCTGGGGTTCGAGGCCCGATGACGGACATCCGCGAGCATCCGCCGCCTGCGACCGGGCCGCCTGCCACCGCAGCACGCGCGACGGCAGCCACCGCTCCGGGCCGCGTCGTCGGCCTGGACGGGATCCGGGGCCTGGCCGCCCTGTTCGTGGTTCTCAACCACATCTTCGAGCGCGCCTGGCCGGAATACCCCAATGCCAATCACGCGCCGTTCTGGGCGTCCTGGTTGATCTACGGCCGGGGCGGGGTCGCGATCTTCATCATCCTGTCCGGCTTTTCGCTGGGCCTCGGCCCGGCGCGCTCGGGGTGGCGGTTCAAGTCGCTCGCAACCTACGCGCACCGAAGGGCCTGGCGGATCCTGCCACCGTACTGGGCCGCGCTGGGATTCAGCCTGGTGATGACCTGGTATGTGCTCGCCCAGCCCAACTTGCCGGTGCCCAACGGGAAGTCCGTCGTCGTGTACGGCTTGCTTGTGCAGGACGTCTTCTCCGTGGGCAGCCCCAACAGGGCGTTCTGGTCGATCGCCATCGAAGCCCAGCTCTACGTCCTGCTGCCGTTGCTGCTGCTGCTCGTCCGGCGGTTCAGTGCCCGCGCGATGGTGGGCCTGGTGGCAGCCATCGTGGTGACCATCGGCGTGCTGGGACCCCACGTTGCGCTGATGAACACCGCGCTGGTCAAGTTCACCCCCGACCTTGCGGTGCTGTTCGCTGTCGGCCTGCTGGCCGCCGGCATCGTCGCCGCCGACGAGCGCACTCGAGCACGGCCCTGGGCCGGTTACGCGCTGGCCGCTGCGGTGCCGGCAGTCGTGCTGATGGTGGTCAAGGGCTCGGTCTGGTCGTACCTCAATCTGTTCTGGCTCGACCTGGCCTGGGCTCCGGCGATCGGCTGCTTCCTCGCTGCCGTCGCCACCTCGCGCCCGCGGTTCGTTGTTCGTCTCCTCGACAGCCGCCTGCCCCGGAGTCTCGGCTCGTGCTCCTACAGCCTGTACCTCACGCACGAGCCGATCGTTATCGCCGTGTCCTACGGGCTGGTGCGGGGCCACGTAACACCCGGGGCGCCGATGTTCTTCGTGCTGGTTGCGATCCTGCTGCCGATGACCGTGTGCTACGCGCGGATGTTCGCCGCCGT
>JASHQA010000267.1 GCA_030037785.1 Streptosporangiaceae bacterium | reverse complement strand
CAATGGTGCCGCCGACGCGGCGCTGAGCGTCGACGCGATCCAGTACGCCCCCGACAAAGCCGACGTGTTCCGCGAGGCTTACCGCATCCTGCGCCCAGGTGGGCGGCTGGCGTTCTCCGCGTTCGAGGTGGACCCTGAGCGCGTCGCAGGGATACCTGTTCTCGGCGTCGACCCGGTGCCCGACTACGCCCCGCTGCTCGCGACTGCCGGCTTTGCAATCGACTCGTACCAGGAATCCGCCGGCTGGGCAGATCGAGTGCCAGCGACCTTCGGCGCCGTCATGGAAGCGATGCCGACGCTCACTGTCGAGATGGGCGGGGCCGCGGCGGCGTCCTTGCAGATGGAAGCGGCGCTGACCCTTCAACTCCGGCCTTACCGGCGCCGCGTGATCGTCCACGCACGACGCCTCGAACGCTGACCTCCCTCGGCGCGACGGGCAAGCTGCGTGCGGCTGTCGGGTCGTCATGATCGTCGCAGGCATTACTGCTGAGAGACGCAGTCAAGTGCTACCATGTGTACACCATGAGCCACTCTGTAGGAATAAGAGAGCTGCGGCAGCAGACGAGCCGGGTGCTGAAACGCGTCGTGTCAGGTGAGGTGGTCGAAGTGACCGAGCACGGTCATCCGATCGCTCGGATCGTTCCGTTGCGGCCCAGCATCCTTGATCAGCTGACTGCAGAAGGCCGGGCAACCGAGGCCGCAGCGGACCTGCCGGACCTGCCGGACCTGCTCGACGAACTGTCGCTGCCGGCGGAACCGGCGGGCAGCATGCTTCCGTCTGAAGCGCTGTGCGAGCTGAGGACGGAGGAGTAACCGTGGCCGGCCAGGTCGCGTACCTGGACAGCTCGGCCTTCGTGAAGCTAGTCGTCGCGGAGCCGGAGTCTGCAGCGCTTCGTCGCCTGATTGCCCGGTGGCCGCAGCACGCCTCGTCCACGCTCCTCCGCACGGAAACGATCCGAGCGCTACGTCGGTCTGGCAACACCAGGAGCATTCCAGCGGCCCGGCGGCTGCTGCGGGCAGTCAGGATGGTGCGCATCGACGAGCCGCTGCTCGACCGCGCCGCCGACCTGGAGCCGGGCGAGCTGCGGACGCTTGATGCCATTCACCTGGCGGCTGCTCTCGCGATCGGCCAGGACCTGGGCGTGATGATTGCATACGACCTCAGGCTGAAAGCAGCCGCGGAGGCCTACGGCCTGGCAGTCGAGTCACCCAGATAGCCGCACAGCAGCTGATGTGGGTTCATGATCTGTGGAGCCCCGCCACTGCAGACCCGCTAAGCCCAGCTGGTATCTGGTCGCCACCGAGGACCAGATCATCCCGCCACCGGCGCAGCCGACCCCAGTGTGGGCCCGTCGACACAAGCGGCAACCGATTGCTCGTCCCGGCAGATCAGCGCGGTGCTGTGCGGGCGCTGCCGTCCTGTCCGCCGGTCTGCTCCCGCAGATCGGGGGGTGCTGTGGTCGCGGTCGGCATGAGCAGGCTGATCCGGTCGCCGGCGCGGAGCTGCAGGGCGGGGTCGGGGTCCAGGAGGCTGCGCCGGCGCAGGACGGAGACGGGCCTGGTCCCGTTGGGCCACCGGATGCTGCCGAGCGTTTTGCCGGTGGCGGGGGACCAGCGGTCCAGGGACAGGTCGATGATCCGGTAGCCGGGCAGCGGGGTGGGCGGCTGGCCCTGGCCGCCTTGGGCGGGGTTTTCGGGCGGCGCGGAACCGATCCGGCCGGCCACGGTGCGCAGCACGCTGGCGTTGGTGATCCAGCCCTGGATGTGCCGGCCGTCGCTGGACAGGACCGACAGGCCGTCGCGGCCGTAGGCATCGAGCTGGCAGAGGGTCTGGGTCAGTGACTCGGTCTCGAAGACCGCCTGCGGGTCGCCCTGGCAGATCACCGTGCCGGGCAGCCCGGCGGTGACGGCGGCCAGGCTGCTGCCGTCACGGTGGCGATGATCCGCTACCGGGAGGGGGCTGCCGAACGGGCGCATGGCGTCGGCGGCCTTCAGATCACCGAAGGCCCGCCACGGCGCGGCGCGGTCGACGTCCTGGCCGCGGCGCAGCAGCTTGGTGGTGTAGATGGTGCCGTAGCTGAGCCCGCGGGAGAGGGCGGTGGCGACGCCGACGGCGAGCATGACCGGCAGGGTCAGGGTGTAGTCGCCAGTCATCTCGACCACGCTGGCGACCGAGGTCAGCGGCGCCCGGGCAGCGGAGGCGAAGACCGCGCCCATGGCCACCACGGCGTAGAGGGCGGGGGAGCCCGCCGCCGTCCCGAAGAGGTGCTGGGCGATCTCGCCGAAGGCCATGCCGGAGGTGACGCCGATGAACAGCGAGGGCGCGAACACCCCGCCGGAGCCGCCCATGCCCAGGGTGGTGCTGCAGGCCAGGATCTTGCCGGCGGCCAGGACGAGCAGGAACCACAGGGCGTAGTTGCCGGCGACGGCTTTGTACATGACCGGGTAGCCGACGCCGTACATCTGCGGCAGTGCCAGCAGGATCAGGCCGAGAGCAATGCCGCCGATGGCGGGCCGTGCCCACTCCGGCCGGTTCTTCCAGGCCAGGTCCCACAAGTCCTCGATCTTGTACAGGATGGTCTTGAAGAGGAGGCCGATCAGGCCTGCGACCACGGCCAGCGCCGCGACCAGCAGGTAGTCGGCCGGGTGGACCAGGTGGATGCCGGGCGGGAAGCCGTGCAGGAACGGCCTGTCCCCGAGGAAGGGGATGGCGACGACGTCGGCGATCATCGCGGCCAGTGTCACCGTGAACATGGCGTCGACGGAGAACTCCCGCAGGATGATCTCGACGCCGAAGAACACCCCGGTGATCGGGGCGTTGAAGGTGGCAGCGATGCCACCCCCGGCGCCGCAGGCGACCAGGATCCGCATCCGGTTCTCCGGCATCTTCACCCACTGGCCGAAGCTGGACGCCAGGGCCGAGCCGATCTGCACGATCGGGCCCTCGCGGCCGACCGACCCGCCGGCCCCGATGCAGAGCGCGGAGGCGAGCGCCTTGACCACACTCACCTGGGGGCGGATGCGGCCGCCGTTCTCCGCCACCGCGACCATCACCTCGGGCACCCCGTGCCCGCGGGCCTCCCGCGCCCAGCGGTAGATGAGGGGGCCGTAGATGATCCCGCCGACCGCCGGGATGAGGACGAAGAACCCCAGGCCCAGCCACGGCACATGACTGCTGCCCACGTAACCGGCCTGGCCGAACTGGGAATGCCCGGTGAACAGCCAGGTGAAGAAATAGATGAGGTACCGGAAGACCACCGCGCCGAGGCCCGACCCGGCGCCGACCAGCAGGGCGATGACGAACAACCCGGCCCGGGACTCGCGCAGCCAGTCCGACAGGCGTGTGGTCCGCGACGCTAGCGCGTCCAGGGCGGGATGAGCGTTTACTACCGGCACGAGACTTCTGCCCCTTCCTGGCGCGGGTGAACCTGACGGCGAACGGCACTGGCTGCACTGGCGACACGCGTACCTGTACGCAATCTCTATTGTACGCGTACGCGTACGCAATCTGGATATGCTGGGGCCATGGGCGAACCAGTCCGTGCCAGCGGAGCGAGCAGACGGCTTAGCAGCAACCCGTCTGTCAGCCGTGCGCCCTGGGGGTCAATCTCCCGCCAGGACATCGTCGAAGCAGCAGTCACCATCGTCGAGACTGGCGGCTACGCGGATATGTCGATCCGCAGCCTGGCAGCCGATCTCGGCGTCGCGCCCATGTCGCTCTACCGGCACATCCGCGATAAGGACGACCTCCTCGACGAGGTCGTCGACCAGCTCCTTGCCCGGGTCTGGCGCCCGGCAGCCAGCGAAGAGAACTGGCAGGAATGGATCGTCGAGGCGGCCACCAACCTCCGCCAGTTTCTGGTCACTCAGCCGGCTGCCCTGCACATCTACCTGCGGCATCCGGTCGTCTCACCGGCCGCCGTGGAGCGCATGGACGCCATGCTG
>JASHQA010000266.1 GCA_030037785.1 Streptosporangiaceae bacterium | reverse complement strand
CCGGTGTGCCTGGCCGACCGGACCCCGGCGCGCCTGGCCGGTCGGATCCCGGTCTGCCGCGGGAGCGCGGCAGTGAGCCGCAAGAACGCCCGCCGCGCCCGGATGCCGGGGTGCGGCCGGATCGCGCGGTGCTGCCGCCCGCGAGTCCGCGGCCCGGCGCGCTTGGCAGGTCGGATCCCGGTGTGCCTGGCCGGCCGGATCCGGGCTCGCGAGCCGAGCGCGACCGTGCGCCGCTGGAGCCGCTCGCGTTCCCGGACCGAAGTGCACACGCCGACCAGGACGCGCGCTGGGAGCGGTCCCGGGCGGCTGAGCGACCGCTATCTCCGTCAGGGACGGTGCTGCCGGAGCTACCGGAGCCGCGGCCCGCCAATCGGCCTGCGCTCACTGCCAAGCTGTCCGTCGCCGATCTCGATCGGGTGCGGCAGGCGCTGGCACTGTTGTCCGAGGAGCCCGCGACCGCGGCCGCGGCCGTGCCTACGGCCAGGCCGGGAGACGGGCCCGTTCCCTCAGCTGGAACGGCTGGCGAGACGCCGGTCAGTACCGGCGACGCCGCTGCCGACGACGACGCCGACACCTACCCGATGCCGGTGATACTGCCCGGCGCGTCGGCCGCGCTGCGGTCGGGCGCGGCGGAGGAGCCGCCCCGGGGTCCGTTCGAGCCCGCGCGGCTGAGCCAGCAGAGCAGTAGCACTGAGCCAGCGCCGTCGGCTGAGCCAGCGCCGCCGGCTGAGCCAGACCCGGCCGATAGCCTGCCCCCGGCCGCCGCAGCGAAGCTCGATCAGATCAAGGATCTGCTGCTCACCGCCGAGGCGATCGGCGAGCGTAACCTCGATCAGCACTTCGAGCAGGTGAGCCAGCGGCAGCGGGAGCTGATCCGCGAGTTCTTCAACGAGGCGGCGCCGGGCCGGGACGCGCCAGCCTGAGGCGGCCTCACGTCCGCCGCAACCTGGTCCGGAACGCCTGGGTCAGGTTCTCCGCTTCCTGCTCGCTGATCCGCACCAGGTCGGCGCCCAGGTCGCCGTATTCCCACTCGACGATGGCCGAGTCGGGTTGCCAGCTCAGGTCCTGGCCGAGTGTCTCGTCGGTCGGCCCAGACTCCGCGATCCTCCGGCGCGCGAGGCCAGCCGCGCGGCCGCCGTGGCCGGCAACCAGGACGTAGTACTCCACGCTGCTCGTCATCGCGGCCGGTCCCGTCCCCCGGTGCGGAAGTCGGCGATGTCCGTCCAGCCCGGCGGCTGCTGCACCGCTTCCGCAGCCGACTCCTGCTGCGCCCGCAGCCGAGCCCGCTCGGCCGGCGGGGTGGCTGGGTCGGTGATCCGCAGGTAGGCCGCGTGCGTGCGCTTCACCAGGGCCCAGCTCTCGCCAGTGTGGAACTGCACCTCGAACGGCAGGCCGTGCGCGGGATCGCGCCAGCGGGTGAACACGCCCTTGTACTCCGGACTGTCCCACCGGTTTCGTCGGACCTCGAGCTCAAAGCCCTGCGTCTTGAGCTTGCGGTGGACTAGCTGGGTGCCCTCGGTGTAGGTCGCGACGTCGAACGTGAACGCGTACCTTATCGCGTCGCCGATTCCGGCGGCGGCCTGCTCCGCTGACCTGCCCGGCTGGCGGGCGAGCAGCCTGGCCAGCTTCGCCGCGAGCCGGTCTGCGGACTTCAGCGTGTCCGCCTCGCTGCCGGGCGCGAGGCCGCCGAACGGGAGTTGCGCCGCGATGCGCAGCATGGCCGGGGTCAGCCCGCTGCTGCCATACCCGCCGACTGCGTTGCGACCCTCGGCTGCGCGGCACGCCGCCAGTATCCGGTCCACGAGTTCGCGCTGCGTGGGACTGAGTTGGCTGGCCGCAGGCGCTTTGGGACGCTGAGCCCCGGCCGAGCGCGGCGTCGGCTGCTCCGGGCCGTCCGGCTGGTCCGGCTCGTCTGGCTGGTCCGGGTCGGCGGGCCGTGGCTGCGACCGCCGCTGGGCTTGCCGGCCTGCGCTCCCCGGCGGGGGTGGATCGCCAGCGCGGCTGCCGTTCCGGTGGTCGCCGGTGCGCGACGAGACGTCCACGGCCGGCCACTGCGCGGTGACCTGGCCGTCCCGGCGGTCTGGTTCCGAACCGTTGGTTCGCTGGCCAGACTCGCCCGCCACGGCGTACGGGCGCTGCCAGTCAGCCGTGCTGCTGCGATCGCCGTGGCCGTTCTGGCCGGACGCAGACTGCTTGCCGGTCCTGGCCCCGTCGGATCGGCGGTGGCCTGCCTCGCGGCTCGGACCGTCGCCGTTTGTGGCGACTGAACGGGCCGGCGGGGCAGCCTCCTCGGCTACCGGTGCGACGTCGTTGGTTGTGCCGGTCTTGTCCGCGGTGCGGGTGCTGTCTGCTGCCTCGGCGTTGCTCGCCGGGTCCGCGGCGCTCGGCGGGTCCGCGGCGCTCGCCGGCAACGTGGCTGCCGGTGGCGAAGCGTCGCTCGCCGGGTCCGCGGGGCTCGCCGGCAACGTGGCTGCCGGTGTCGAAGCGTCGCGCTCGGCGGCTGAACTGTGTCTGGCCTCGGTTGAGCCAGCGGGCGCTGTGGCCTGGCTGACAGTGGCTGCGACTGCGGTGTCGGGCCAGCGCTCGTCGGGCTCGTCGTAGGGATCGATGCTCGGCCGGTCGGCATAGCTCGTCGCCGCGACGCTTCGCGCGGGCAACCCAAGTTCCAGCATCCTCAGCCGGGTCGGCGCCGGCTTCAGCCGTCCTGCATCGTCGTACGGTGACGCGGGATGGCCAGCGGGTAGCCGCGCCAGGCGTGCGCGCAGATCGGCAATAGATCCCGGCGCTGGCCTGTCCGCCGCGCTTGCCGGTGTCGGCGCGGTGCTGGCTGCCGTCTCGGCCGCGTCCCGCCTGGCCGCTTCCCGCGCGGCGACTTCCCGCGAGGCGACTTCCCGCGCGGCCGACTCGGGCTCGGCTGCGGGCATCGAGCGGGCTATCGGAGCGGCTGGCGGTTCGGCGCTAGCCGCCGCCAGGACACGCGCGGCTGCGCTGGTGCGCTCGGGCGCTTCGGCGGGCGTGGTCGGCGCGTCCGGCTCGACCGCTGCTCCGCCCCAGGGTTCGGCGCGTGTGGTCGGCGCGTCCGGCTCGGCC
>JASHQA010000265.1 GCA_030037785.1 Streptosporangiaceae bacterium | reverse complement strand
GTGGCGGGGCCGGCGGACCGCGCGGCGGCTCGGGCGGCGGCGCCCGGCCAGGGATGGCACCGGCTCGTCCGGGAGCTGGCGGGCGTGGCCGAGCCGGCGTGGCCGGCGCGTTCGGCCGGCCCGGCGGCCGACCCTCGCGCGGCCGAAGGTCGAGGAAGCAGCGGCGCCAGGAGTTCGACAACATGCAGGCGCCGACCATCGGCGGCGTGTCGATCCCGCGCGGCAACGGGCAGGTCATCCGGCTGTCCAGGGGAGCGTCGCTGACCGACTTCGCCGACAAGATCGGCGTCAACCCGGCTTCGCTCGTGCAGGTGCTGTTCACACTCGGCGAGATGGTCACCGCCACCCAGTCGGTGAACGACGAGACCTTGCAGTTGCTCGGCGCCGAGCTGAGTTACAACGTCCAGGTGGTCTCGCCGGAGGAAGAAGACCGCGAGTTGCTCGAGTCGTTCGACATCGAGTTCGGCGAGGACGAGGGCGACGACGCCGACCTAGTGCCGCGACCTCCGGTGGTCACCGTGATGGGCCACGTCGACCACGGCAAGACCAAGCTGCTCGACGCGATCCGGCACACCAACGTGGTCGCGCACGAGGCTGGCGGCATCACTCAGCACATCGGTGCTTACCAGGTCAACACCGTGGTGGACGGCCAGGAACGCAAGATCACCTTCATCGACACTCCGGGTCACGAGGCGTTCACCGCGATGCGCGCCCGCGGCGCCGAGACCACCGACCTGGTGATCCTGGTCGTGGCGGCTGACGATGGCGTCAAGCCGCAGACCACCGAGGCGCTGAACCACGCCCAGGCCGCGGGCGTGCCGATCGTGGTCGCGGTGAACAAGATCGACAAGGAGGGCGCCGACCCGCAGCGGGTGCGCGCCCAGCTGACCGAGTATGGCCTCGTGGCCGAGGAGTTCGGCGGCCAGTCACTGTTCGTCGACGTGTCGGCCCGGACCGGGCAGGGCATCGACGACCTGCTCGAAGCCGTCGTCCTGACCGCTGACGCCGAGCTTGACCTGCGGGCGAACCCAGACCAGCAGGCTCAGGGTGTCGCGATCGAGGCGCACCTGGACAAGGGCCGTGGCCCGGTGGTCGACGTGCTGGTGCAGCGCGGCACGCTGCGGGTGGGCGACTCCATCGTGTGCGGCGAGGCGTTCGGCCGGGTCAGGGCCATGCTGGACGAGAACGGCGACCACGTGCGCGAGGCACTGCCGTCCCGGCCGGTCGAGGTGCTCGGGCTGACCGGCGTGCCCGACGCCGGTGACAGCTTCCTCGTCGTCGACGACGACCGCGTCGCCCGGCAGATCGCCGAGCGGCGGGAAGCCAGGGAGCGCAACGCCATGTTCGCGCAGCGGCGGCCGCGCGTCACGCTCGAGGATCTCGAGTCCGCGCTCAAGTCTGGCGAGCGGCAGGAACTGCTGCTCATCATCAAGGGCGACGTCTCCGGGTCGGTGGAAGCGCTGGAAGACGCGCTGCTCCAGCTTGACGTGGGCGAGGAAGTGCAGCTACGGGTCATCGGCCGCGGTGTCGGGGCCATCACCCAGGACGACGTCAACCTGGCGATCGCGTCGGACGCCGTGATCATCGGCTTCAACGTCCGGCCAGCCGGGCGGGCGGGCGAGCTGGCCCAGCAGCAGGGCGTCGACATCCGCTACTACTCGGTCATCTACCAGGCGATCGAGGAAGTCGAGTCTGCGCTCAAGGGCATGCTGAAGCCGGTATTCGAAGAGGCGCAGCTCGGTACCGCGGAGATCCGGGAGGTCTTCCGGGTGCCGCGGGTTGGCAACGTGGCTGGCAGCATCGTTCGGTCCGGCACGATCACCCGCAACAGCAAGGCCAGGCTGGTCCGCGACGGCGTCGTCGTCTCGGACAACCTGGTCGTCGACTCGCTGCGCCGGTTCAAGGACGACGCGACCGAGGTCCGCGAGGGCTTCGAGTGCGGCATCGGCATCGGCTACAACGACATCCACGTCGGCGACGTGATCGAGACGTTCGAGATGCGAGAGAAGCCGCGGACCTGAGCTAGCCGACGTGTATGTGGGGGCCCTGACCCTGGACGTGCTGCTCGGCGACGTGCGGTCGCTGAAGCAGAAGCGCTCGGTGGTCAGGCCCCTCATCGCCGAGGTGCATCGGCGGTTCCCTGGCGTCGCCGTCGGCGAAACGGGGCACCTCGACCTGCACCGGCGGGCCGAGATCGGCATCGCCGTGGTCAGCTCGACCGCGGCGAACGCCACGCAGGTGCTGGACGCGTGCGAGCGCTTCGTCGCGGAGCGACCCGATATCGAGCTGCTGGCCGCGCGGCAGCGGCTGCTGACGCCAGAAGGTGAGTGACCCGATGAACGAGGCTGCTGCTGGCTCGGGGGGACGACCCCCCGATACCCCCCGCTGGGCTGGCTCGGGGGGACGACCCCCCGATACCCCCCGCTGGGCTGGCTCGGGGGGACGACCTGCTGGTACCCCGCGCGCGCGAGCCCGCAAACTCGGCGACCGGATCGCCGAGATCGTGGCTGAGCTGCTGGAACGGCGGATCAAGGACCCGCGGCTCGGCTTCGTGACGGTCACCGAGGCCAGGATCACCGGCGACCTGCGGGAGGCGACGGTCTACTACACCGTCTACGGCTCCGACGACGAGGTGGCCGACACCATCGCGGCGCTCGACAGCGCGACCGGCCTGATCCGGTCGGAGGTCGGCAGGCAGACGGGGCTCAAGCACACGCCGTCGATCAGCTTCACCCGCGACACCGTGCCGGACACGGCCCGCAGCATCGAGGACTTGGTCGCGAAAGCGAGGGCCGCGGACGAGCAAGTCGCCGCTGCCCGGGCCGGAGCCGAGCCGGCCGGGGATCCAGATCCGTACCGCAAGTCCGGCGACGGCGAGAGCACCGATGGTGACGACCCGGGCGATGATGATGACGACGAGTCCTGACTGGGCGCGCGCCGTCGCGATCCTCGACGGCGCAGAGCACGTCTGCCTGGCCTGTCACATCAGGCCGGACGCGGACGCGCTCGGCTCGATGGTCGCCGTGGCCAGCGCGCTGCGTGATCGCGGTCAGGGCGTTGTCGCGTCCTTCGGTGACCCGTTCGTCGTCCCCGCGATCCTGACGTTCTTGCCCGGCCTGGAGCTGCTGAGCCCGCCGGACCGGTTCCCGGCCCGGCCCGACGTCATGATGTCGTTCGACGCGTCGAACGTCGACCGGCTCGGCGGGCTGGCCAGGTCTGCCGGAGCCGCGGCCGAGCTGATCGTGGTGGACCACCACGCGACCAACACCGGCTTCGGCTCGGTCAACCTGGTCGATCCAGCCGCCGCGGCGACCGCCGTGCTGGCCGCCGAGCTGATCAGCCGCCTTGGCGTCCCGCTCAGCCGCGAGATCGCTGTCGGCCTGTACGCGGGCCTGGTGACTGACACCGGATCATTCCGATTCGCTGCCACCACGCCCACGGTGCACGAGCTCGCTGCCCAGCTGCTGCGGGCCGGCGTGGACCCGGCAGCGGTCTGCCGCGAACTGTACGACCGCGCCCCGTTTGGCTACCTCGGGATGCTCGCGGCCGCGCTCGGCCGTGCCCAGCTCGACCCCGCAGCCGTCGGCGGCAGGGGCCTGGTCTGGACCACTGTCACCAGAGCTGACCGCGAGCGGGCGGAACTAGCGCTAGACGCAGCGGAGTCAGTGATCGACGAGGTACGGCGCACCGACGACGCGGAGGTCGCCGTCGTGCTGAAAGAGGACGACCAGGGCGTCTGGCAGGTGTCAGTTCGCTCCAAGGACGTCGTTGACGTGGGCGAGGCGTGTACCGAGCTAGGCGGGGGTGGTCACGCCCGAGCGGCCGGTTTCTCCCATACCGGCCGCGCGGGCGAGGCCATCGCCGCCCTGAAGGGAGTACTGGACCGCGCATGACAGCGACCGAGAGCGGCCTGCTGCTCGTCGACAAGCCGTCGGGCTGGACCTCGCACGACGTCGTGGCCAAGATCCGCAAGCTCGCGGGCACCAGGCGAGTCGGCCACGCCGGGACCCTCGACCCGATGGCTACCGGCGTGCTGGTGGTGGGGGTGGGGAAGGCGACCCGGCTGCTGGGCTACCTGTCCCTGGCAGAGAAGGAGTACGCGGCGACCATCCGGCTGGGCCAGACGACCGACACCGACGACGCAGACGGCGCGGTGATCGGCTCCGTTCCGGTCATTACTGTCGGCGACGCCGAACTGCAGCGCGCCGTGGGCGCGCTGACCGGTCGGATCACTCAGGTCCCGCCCGGTGTCAGCGCGATCAAGGTCGGCGGGCAGCGGTCGTACCGGCTGGCCCGGGCGGGCCAGCCGCCGGAGCTGGCCGCGCGGACCGTGACCGTGCGCGAGTTCGCGGTCGAGGCCGTCCGCCCGGCCCGCGAGGTGGTCGACGTGGACGCGCGGGTGACGTGCTCCAGCGGCACGTACGTCCGGGCGCTGGCGCGGGACCTCGGCGCGGCGCTGGGCGTTGGCGGGCACCTGACCGCGCTGCGCCGCACCCGAGTCGGTCCGTACCTGGTCGGCCAGGCCCGGACGCTGGATCAGCTCGCCACCGAGCTCAGCATCATTCCGCTGGCGGTGGCCGCCGCGGCCGCGTTCCCCCGCCGTGACCTGACGCAGGCGCAGGCGAGCGCGGTGGCACACGGCGAGAGGCTGAACGCGACCGGAACGGGCGGGCAACCGGTCGCCGCGTTCGCACCGGACGGCACGCTGGTTGCGCTCCTGACCGACGCCGACGACCGGGCGCGGTCGCTGGCGGTGTTCGCGGTGCCGGAACCCCCCGCGAGCGCGGTGTCGGCCCGGGGGGACGACCCCCCGGAACCCCCCGCGAGCGTTGGGTCCTGACGTGCCTGCCGAGCTGGGCCCGTGGCAGGCTGTTCGCATGCAGCGCTGGCTGAGCCCGGCCGAGGTGCCCGGTGACTGGGGCGCCGCAGTGGTCACCATCGGCGAGTTCGACGGAGTGCACCGCGGTCACCAGCGAGTCGTGTCTACCGCCCGGCAGGCGGCCGCCGAACTCGGCCTGCCGGTCGCGGTGGTGACGTTCGACCCGCACCCTGACGAGGTGGTCCGGCCGGGCTCGCACCCTGCGCTGCTGTGCACGACCCGGCGCAGGCTGGAGCTGCTGGCCGGGCTCGGCGTGGATGCCGTCTGCGTCATCCCCTTCACGCTGGAGTTCTCCCGCCTCGGGCCCGACGAGTTCGTCCGGACGATGCTGGTCGACCGGTTGCACGCGGCGCGGGTGGTCGTCGGCGCGGACTTCCGGTTCGGGCACAAGGCCGCCGGGGACGTCGCGCTGCTGGCTGAGCTCGGCGAGAAGTACGAGTTCACCGTCACCGGTGTGCC
>JASHQA010000025.1 GCA_030037785.1 Streptosporangiaceae bacterium | reverse complement strand
TCGGCTTGCCGCTCATGGCTTCCGGTCCTCCCTCGGCCTAGCGGGCCGTGCTCGTGTACGGCAGCAGCGCCATCTCGCGGGCGTTCTTGATCGCCGTGGCGACGTCGCGCTGGTGCTGCGTGCAGTTGCCGGAGACGCGGCGGGCGCGGATCTTGCCACGGTCGGAGGTGAACTTCCGCAGTAGCCCGGTGTCCTTGTAGTCCACCCTGGTCACCTTCTCCTGGCAGAAAAGGCAGACCTTCTTCTTCGGCTTGCGGACTGGTGGCTTGGCCATCGTGGTGCTCCTTCGCAGTCCCGGCCGGCCGGCCGGGATGGTTGGCAGAGCCCCGCCCGTGGCGGGGATGGTCGGTTCTGATGCGTGAACTATTCGGTCAAGTCAGCTCGGGAAGCCGAGCCCTGCTAGTTAGAAGGGGGGTTCGTCGGAGAATCCGCTGTCGCCGGGTTCGGCGGCCCACGGGTCGTCGCCGGTGCGTGCTCCGGCGTTCCCACCATACCCGCCCTGGCCGCTCGCCCCGGACGAGCCGCCACCGAACCCGGCGGTCGACCGGTTGGTCTTGTTCACCTTGGCAGCGGCGTTCCGCAGGGAGGGTCCGACTTCGTCCGCCTCGATCTCATAGACGGTCCGCTTTTCGCCCTCTCTGGTCTCATACGAGCGCTGGCGGAGCCGGCCCACGACAATGACGCGCATGCCGCGCTGCAGGCTCTCGGCCACGTTCTCGGCGGCCTGGCGCCATACATTGCAGGACAGGAACAGCGACTCGCCGTCCTTCCACTCGTTCGTGTTTCGGTCCATGTACCGGGGCGTCGAGGCAACGCGGAAGGTCGCAACCGCCTGGCCGGTCGGGGTGTAACGAAGCTCCGGATCATTGACCAGGTTGCCGATGATCGTGATGGTGGTGTCGCCTGCTGCCATCGGGGTACTCCCGCTCGATCGGTTGGGTCGTGAACTCGAGCTCGTGCTGCGCGGGTTGGGCTGCGGTTATCGATGCGTCAGTGCACTCCGGGCCGGACGACCTTGGTGCGCAGCACAGCCTCGTTGAGGTTGAGCTGGCGGTCGAGCTCCTTCACCGTGTCCGGCTCAGCGTTCAGTTCGATCACGGTGTAGATGCCCTCGGACTTGTGGTCGATCTCGTAAGCCAGCCGCCGCCGACCCCAGATATCCACCTTGTCCACTGTCCCGCCCGCTGAGGTAACGACCTTGAGGAACTGCTCCAGGGACGGCTGCACCGTCCGCTCTTCCAGGGCGGGGTCCAGGATGATCATCATCTCGTACTGGCGCATGGCCAAAACCTGCCTCCTTCGGACTCAGGCGGTCACGGTATCTCCGTGACAGGAGGAGCCGCACGCAGTCCAGTGGCCCGCTTGCGGCTGCGCCAGCTTACCAGCCCGCTCCGACAGCGGAGTCGCGTCCGGTTCGCCGGTCCGACAGCCCGCGCGCAGCACGTGCTCAGCACGTGCGATGCGGACCGGGACTTATGGCCCGCCGCCGATCGACCTCAGTCAGGTTCCATTCTTGGCCAGACGGGAACACACTGGTGGCTAGGAGTCCGCAACGATCGTGATCACGTCGATAGGGGTGGCGATGCGCCAGGTAGCCACGACCCAGCCGACCCGCGCTCACGCACCAAGGGTCACACTGAACAGCGACGGCCAGCGCCACCCGCTGCTGAACGTCGCGACTGCTTTGACGTTCTGTGCCGGAATTCTTGCCTTTGCCCTGGGTCTGATTGTCCGTGCCCACTTCGCCGCCACCGTTCTCGGCATGGCGACCTTCGCCTGCGGCCTGTACGCCCAGCTGGTTTCGGCGACGAGGGAACAGCGGATCTTCATCGTGACCGGGCTCGTCGGCGCCTTCGTCGGTATGGGCCTGGGCATCGCGCACGGCGGCTTCGGATAAGCGGTGGGCGCGGACTCCGCCACGGAGCCGCGACCTGACGGACTGACCGGCTGACCGGCTGCGGGGCAGTCGGCCGGCCGGCTTTGGCTGCTGCCTCGGCACCGGCCCTCGATACGCTCGGCAGATGACCCGAATCGGTGTGCACGTGCAGGACGGCGACCCGCTGGCCCAGGCCGAGGCGGTCGGGGCCGACGCCGTGCAGTTCTTCCTCGGCGACCCGCAGGGGTGGAAGGCGCCGACGTTTCCCCGCGAGCCAGCCGCGCTGCGGGCGGCGTTCGAGGAGTCTGGCGTGGACGGGTACGTGCACGCCTACTACACGATCAACGTCGCGTCGCCCAACAACCGGATCCGGATTCCCAGCCGCAAGCTGCTCGAGCAGCAACTCAACGCGGCCGCCGCGATCGGCGCCAGGGGACTGATCGTGCACGGGGGCCACGTGACGGCGGGCGCGGACCTCGACGAAGGCTACGACAGCTGGCGGAAGGCGATCGAGCGGATCGCCCGACCGCTTCCCATGCTGATCGAGAACACCGCGAGTGGCGACGGCGCCATGGCGCGCGGGCTTGACGCCATCGCGCGGCTGTGGGATGTCATCGGCAGCGCCGCCGATGACGGCGGCGGTGAGGTCGGCTTCTGCCTCGACACGTGTCACGCCTTCGCCTCCGGCGAGGACCTGGCGACGATCGTGGCGCGGGTCAAGGCGGTCACGGGCCGCATCGATCTCGTGCACTGCAACAACTCGCGGGACGAGTTCGGCTCGGGCCGGGACCGGCACGCCGGGATCCAGGTCGGCCAGATCGACCCGGGGGTGCTTGTGAGCGTGGTGCGGGCCGCTGGAGCGACCGCGATCTGCGAGACTCCCGACGCCGCGGCCGACATGCGCTGGCTGCGCACTGAACTCAGCTAGCGCCGCCCGCCTGGCTTCCGGGTCAGCGCAGCACCGACCGCTACGTGGCCAGGAGCAGCCTGATCCCGCTCGTTGTCTCTTCGGCCGTGAGCACCGGCGGGCCGCTCACCGCCGGGGCAGCCGCAGTCGTCGAAGCGCCAGGGATGAGGACGGCACCGGTCACAAAGCCGCCGCCGCCACCACCACCGCCACCGGTACCACCGGTACCGCCACCGCCGTTGTTTCCGTTCCCGTTATTTCCGTTCCCGTTGTTCCCGTTCGGGTTGGGGTTGGTGCAGGCGGCCTGGTTGTTGGTCGGGCACGTGCACGTCGCCTGCTGGCCCTGAGCGACTGCCTGCTGCGACTGCTGGAACTGCTGGAAGTTGCTGCAATTCGGTGGCTTGCTGACCTGGAGCCACGTGGTGAACGGCGCGCCATCGGTGGTGTGGAACAACGGGATGTACGCCGAGTCCCCGTAGTTGGTTTCCATGAAGTTGTTCCAGGTGGTGGCCGGCCAGGCGCCGCCCTGAGAGCCCGGTGTCCCGCCGATCTCCGGGAGGTTGTCCAGGTTCTCGCTGCCTGGATCGTTGGTGAACAAGTCGATCGAGAGCGCAACCCCGTTCGGCGTCGCGCCGTTGAACCAGGCTTGCGACGCGACGTTGTCCTGGCCGAGGGTACCGGTCTTGCCGATCACGTCGCCGCGCCGGAACGGGACGGTGGTGTCAGCGGTGCCGCCCGACATGTTGTTGTCGAAGGACAGCGCCCAGTCGACGTCCGCGGCGGCTGCTTTGCTCAGCACCTGCGTGGCGGTGATGTGGTTCGGCAGGGTGTTGCCGTTCTGCTGCAGTGTCTGGACGACGTGCGGCGTGTGGTATAGGCCGTCGTCTGCCAGCGTCGCGAACGTCGTGGCCTGCTCCACCGGAGTCAGCGGGTTCTCGCCAAGGGCGATGGCCGGCGAGCCGGCCGTGTCTTTGCTCGAGTGCTCGCCGAAGTTCACGTTCAGCCCGTTGACAGCGCCGGTCATGTCGTTGCAGGCAGCGATGATCTGCGCCTGGGTGGCGTTCGGCGACTGGCTCGCGGGCACCGAGCAGGGCTGCACGAAGGCGTTCTGGCCTACCCCGAATGCCTGCGCCATGCTGATGACGTTCTGGATGCCATCACGGTGTGCCAGGTCCTCGAACGCGGGGTCGGACGAGATGGCCGCGGCGACGTTGACCGCGAGGCCCTTGCCCGAGTTCTCGTCGGCCTCGTCGAACTTGAAGTAGTAGATGGCGCCGGCCGCGTCGGCTGACGGTGACCAGCCGCCGCTCGCGCTCGCCGACACCCCGGTCGGCGGGCTTGTCGGCGACAGCGCCAGTTCGACCTCCGAGGTGTTGGCGGGGCTCTCCGGGATCCAGATGGGCGAGAAGCCGTTCAGTTGGCTCGTGAAGACGTTCATGCCCTCGTTCACGGCAGTAGACAGCACGTACGGCTTGAACGACGAGCCCACGGGCTCAGGCGACTCGGCCATGTTGATCCAGCAGTCGTCGGTACACCCGCTCGAGTACCCCGGTCCGCCGTACACGGCGAGGATCCCGCCGGTCAAGGGGTCTTCCAGGACAGCGCCGACCCGGTCGTACGACTGGAACGGCGAAGCGCCCTGCTCGGAGGCTTCCGTCGCCATCTCCGCGACCTCTTGGTCGACCGAGGTCGCGAGCGCGGTGACCAGCGCCGGCTCGAAGGTCGTGGTGATCTTGTAGCCGCCAGTGTTGATCTGGTGCTCGGTGAGCCCGTAACCGCCGTCAGCCGTCGGGGCTTCGAGCTGCTGCTGCACCATCGACATCAGGTAACCGGTGGTCCCGCTCTCGCCGTTCCCGCCCGGGGGGGGCGTGAGCTGCGGGAACTTCTGGGCGTTGGCGACCTTCTGGGTGATGTTGCCGTCCCGCACCATGTTCGCCAGCACGTAGTGCCAGCGCGCAACCAGGGCCGTGTAGCCTGCTCCGCTGCCCGGCACGGGGTTGAAGAAGCCGGGCGAGTTCGGCATCGCCGCGAGCATCGCCGCCTGCGAGATGGTCAGTGTGGTGTGCGGGTCCGTGAGGTTCACGTTGAAGTAGTTCTCCGCCGCAGCCCCAAGGCCCAGGTTCGTGCCGCCGAAGTCCACGGTGTTGAGGTAATTCGTCATCACCCAGGTCTTGGACTTCTCGTGGCCCAGTTTCATCGCGATGACGATTTCCTTGAGCTTGGTGCTCAGGTTCTGGCCGGTGTCGACGCCGCTGTAGTAGTTCTTGGCGTACTGCATGGTGATGGTCGAGGCGCCCTGCAGGGTGCCGTGGCCGAAGACGTCAGACAAGGCGGCTCGGGCCAGTCCGGTGAGCGAGACGCCGCCCTCGGTGTAGAAGTGCCGGTCCTCCGCGGCGGTCATCGCCTGGGTCATCACCGTCGGTATGTCGTTGCTGGTCAGCAGCAGCCGCTCGATGCTCGTCCCGCCCTGGCTGCTGTCGAAGGTGCCCATCTGCTGACCGTTGGCGAAGTACACGATCGACGACTGCCAGTTGGCGGTGAGCTCCGAAGCGGTCGGGATCTTGGTGTTGGAGTAGATGATGAAGAACGCCCCGACCATCAGCAGGATCACGCCCGCGACGAAGCCACCGGCCAAGGCCAGCACCTTCTTCACGGTCCAGTGCCGCCACCAGTCCCCAGACCGCAGCCACTGCCGGAACCGGTCCCCGGCGCTGGCCGGGTAGCGACCGCCGCCGTAACCACCGCCACGACCCGTCCCGCCGACGCGCGAACCCGGCCGGACTGCGGTCCGCGTGCCGAGCCGAGTCGTCTGGCCACCTTGCCAGTAGTCGTCCCGCTGCCGCAGGGCCGTCCGGGAGCCGCCAGGCCCGTTCGCCCGGCCGCGCGATTCGCTCGGCCAGTCCTGGGCGCCTCGGCCCGCCGCTGAGCCGCGCATCCCGAGCCTGCTCTTCAGGTCATTTCCGGTCCGGCTGAACTGGTCGGTCCACTCCCGCCACCGAGAGTCGCCGTCTTGCCGCTGGCCGCCACGCACCCGGCCGGCGATCATCCCTGTCCAGGTCTGCGCCCCGCGCCCGGATCCGTTGCCGGGCCCGGCAGCATGACCGTTGCCACCACCGCCGCCACGACCGTTGCCGTAGCCCCCGCCACGACCATCGCCGTTACCGTTCCCGTAACCCCCGCCACGACCGTTGCCGTTGCCGTACGAGGGGGCCGAGCCACGCGAGGAATGCCGCCCCGCACCGCTGGTCCCACGGCCGTCCTGCAAACGCCCGTCCTGCCCGCGGGGGACCCGCCTCCCGTCCCACGGCTGATGACGGTCCGAGTCCGCCGGCCGGGCGCGCCGCCCCTCCCGGTAGCCAGCATCGTCCTGTTCCCGCCAGTACGAGCCGGGCCGGTCTGGGTTACTCACGCGTCCTCGCTTGTCTTCGGGGTACGAGCGACTGCTCGCGCGTGACGGTACGTCAGAGAACACACGTTACCTGCCGATACGAGCTCACCCGGCGCATATAGCGACACACTCGCGCATCTGGCCGTACCGACGGGCAGCACACTCAGCTACCCTGACCTGCCCCGCTTACTCGCTGGCCCTGGCCCGTCGGCTACGCCGGGGAGCCGGCTCGCCAGTGCCGAGTGTGTAGGACGACGCGAGGTGGTTCCAGGCACAACTCTGGCAGACCTCGACGACGTAGACCCGGAACTCGGCATATTCCATGGCCATTTCGTCCAGTTCTGGCCCGCGTTTTACCC
>JASHQA010000264.1 GCA_030037785.1 Streptosporangiaceae bacterium | reverse complement strand
GCTGCCAGGCCCCGCAGCACCGCCGCCCGCTCCGACCCTGTCAGCCCGGTCGGGTCGGCGGCGGCCAGCCAGTCCAGCCCGTTCCGCACCCACGCCAGCGCCTGCGCCGCATCCCGCGGCACCGTGCCAGCCGACGGCACCGTGCCAGCCGACGGCACCGTACCAGCCGACGGCACCGGGGTCTGCGGCACCGTGCCGGCAGGCGCGGACGCTGCGGGCTGATCGGATCGCTGGTACACCGCTGAGCTCACCTCCGGCGGTCACACGGGTCGCGGGTCGCGGCGCTGAGGCAGGCAAGACGGCTCGCGGGAAACGAGCCCGTTCCTAGAATCTGTGTTCGATTCTATCAGTAACAGCAGCCAAGGTCGCGCCATTTATTCGAGACGGACAACCGTGAGGCATGGTCATCCGGGAGGCTGCGGACTCGCTGACCGCGCCGCCGGATGGCCGGCCCGCCGCCGCCCGCCGGACCCGCCGCTAGCCGCCGAAGTAGCGCCTCGGGTTGGCGACCAGCATCGTGTCGATCTGATCGTCGGTGACGCCGCGGTCCCGCAGTGCGGGCAGCACGTCGTCGAAGACGTGCAGATAGTGCCAGGATGGCGCGAACCTCGGCACGGACTCCGGCGGGAACCAGTCGATGTAGCACGCGGCGTCGTGCGACAGCACCATGCTTTCGGCGTAACCCCGCGCGCACATCGCGGCTACCGTGGCAACCCGGTCCGCGAAGGGCGTGATCAGGTCGATCCCGAACCTGTCCATGCCGAGCAGGCAGCCAGCGTCGGCAAGCTCGGTCAGGTAGTCCAGGTCGGTGGTGTCCCCGCTGTGGCCGAGGACGACCTTGGTCAGGTCGGCTCCCTCGTCCCGGAGCACCCGCACAACCTCGCGACCCGTGCCCGAGCGCGGGTGCGTGTGCACGGTGATCGGCGCCCCGGTTTCCGCGTGCGCGCGGCAGACGGCCCGCAGCACGCGCTCCACGCCGGGTGTCAGCCCCGGCTCGTCGACGGCGCACTTGAGAAACGCCGCCCTGACTCCGGTGTCGGCGATGCCGGTCGTGATGTCGCGGACGAACAGCGTCGTCATCGGATCGGCACCGGCCGAGTTGGGCAGCCGGTAGGCGAAGTAGAACGGCACGTTGCCGTAGGTATACAGGCCGGCCGCGACGATGATGTTCAGGTCGGTGCCGTCCGCGACCCGCTTGATCCGGTTGATGTCGCGGCCCAGGCCAATGACCGTCGGATCCACGATGGTGCGGCAGCCGCGGTCGGCCAGCGCGGTCAGCTTGGTGATCGCGTCGTCGACCTGGGTGTCCTCGTCCCAGTCGGCCGGGTACTCCTGCGGGTAGTTCTCGCGGATCTCCTCGTTGAGGATGAAGACGTGCTCGTGCATCAGCGTTGTGCCCAGGGCATCGATATCCACAGGGCCACGGACCGTCTCGACCGCTGCCATGAGTGCACCGTACCGTGGTTGCCGTACCAACCGGTATGTAGTCTTGTCCGGTCTCGGCAGGGCCGAGGCAGGCCGCAGTGGGTCGCTGGTCCAGGCCGCGGGAGGTTAGCCAGATGGATTTCGCATTCGACGCGCGCACCGAGGAACTCCGCGGCCAGTTGCAGGCCTTCCTGGACGAGCAGATCCTGCCAGCTGAGCAGGTATTCCAGGAGCAGGCCGCCGAGATGGCCAGCCAGGGCCGGCCCTGGGAGCGCCCGCCGGTGCTGGACGAACTCAAGGCGGCGGCACGCAAGCTCGGCCTGTGGAACCTGTTCCTGGCTGGTCACCCTGAGGGTGCGGGCTTGTCTAATCTCCAGTACGCGCCGCTGGCGGAGCTGACCGGCCGATCATTCCTCGCTCCGGAGGCACTGAACTGCGCCGCCCCGGACACCGGCAACATGGAGGTGCTCGCCGAGTTCGGCACCGACGAGCAAAAGGAGCAGTGGCTACGGCCGCTGCTGGCCGGCGAGATCCGGTCCGCGTTCTGCATGACCGAGCCGGACGTCGCGTCCTCGGACGCCACCAACATCGCCACCAGCGTCGTCAGGGATGGCGATGTGTACGTGATCAACGGCCGCAAGTGGTGGTCATCGGGCGCCATGGACCCGCGGTGCAAAATCCTCATCGTGATGGGCAAGACCAACCCCGACGCCGACCGGCATCGTCAGCAGTCACAGATCCTCGTGCCAGCCGACACGCCCGGCGTCACCGTGAAGCGCGGCATGCACGTGTTCGGCTACACCGACGGCACGCACGGCGGGCACGCCGAGGTGATCTTCAGTGACGTCCGCGTGCCGGTCGGGAACGTGATCGCCGGCGAGGGCGAGGGCTTCGCGATCGCGCAGGCCAGGCTCGGTCCTGGCCGGATCCACCACTGCATGCGCCAGATCGGCGCCGCCGAGCGGGCCGTCGAGCTGATGTGCCGCCGGGTGAGCTCACGAGTCGCCTGGGGCAAGCCGCTCGCCGAGCAGGGCGTCATCCAGGACTGGATCGCCGAGGCGCGGGTGCGGATCGAGGCGGCCCGGCTGCTGGTGCTCAAGACGGCCTGGCTGATGGATACGGTCGGTAACAAGGGCGCCCACACGGAGATTCAGGCGATCAAGATCCTGGTGCCGCAGACCTCTGAGTGGATCCTCGACAAGGCGATCCAGGCACACGGCGCCGGGGGAGTGAGCCAGGACTTCCCGCTGGCGTCGCTGTGGGCGCACGCGCGGACGCTGCGGCTGGCCGACGGGCCTGACGAGGTGCACAAGCGCTCCCTCGCACACCGCGAACTGAGGAAGTACCGCTAACGGAAGGTCGGCATTGGCGCCCGGTCCGGGACCGTGACCGGCCGCGCAGCTAACTTGGCAGCTCAAGGAGGAGACACGATGACAGAAGCGTCACAGCGGGTAGCGGTCGTCACCGGTGCCGCGCGGGGCATCGGCGCGAGCACGGCGCGGCGGCTGGCCGCGGACGGGCACGCGGTGGCGGTGCTGGATCTCAAGGAAGGGGACTGCGCCGCGACCGTCGACGCGATCACGGCGGCCGGTGGCCGTGCGCTGGCCGTCGGCGCGGACGTCAGCGACCCCGACCAGGTGCAGGCCGCCGTCGACAAGGTGGCGCAGGCCCTCGGCCCGGTCGCCGTCCTGGTCAACAACGCCGGCGTGATCCGGGACAACATGTTGTTCAAGATGACGGTCGACGACTGGGACACCGTGCTCGGCATCCACCTGCGGGGCTCGTTCCTGATGAGCAAGGCGTGCCAGCGGTACATGGTCGACCAGCGGTTCGGCCGCATCGTCAACCTGTCATCCAGTTCCGCGCTCGGCAACCGGGGCCAGGTGAACTACTCGGCTGCCAAGGCCGGCATGCAGGGCTTCACCAAGACACTGGCCATCGAGCTCGGCCAGTTCGGCATCACGGCCAACGCGGTGGCGCCGGGCTTCATCGTCACCGACATGACGGCTGCCACCGCTGCCCGGATCGGCATCGGCTTCGAGGACTTCCAGAAGGCCGCCGCGCAGAACATCCCCGTCCGCCGGGTCGGCCAGCCGGAGGACGTCGCGAACGTGATCGCGTTCCTGGCCAGCGACGGCGCGGGGTTCGTGTCCGGCCAGGTGATTTACGTGGCGGGCGGGCCGCTGTGTTGACGGAAAACACTGTGCTAACGGCGGAAAGCACAGGCAAGCACCGTGCTGACGTCGGGACGCTCACTTTCCGGAGGTGATTGATGCCGAGCCAGGGGAACGGGGCCGTTCCCGACGCGGCCGCGCTACGTGCGCAGGTCAGTGGGTTTCTCGCGGAGCACGACCCGCAGACAACCGACCCCTTGCAGTTCCTGCGGGCCCGGTTCGACGCCGGGCTCGCCTGGGTGCATTACCCGACGGGACTCGGCGGACAGCAACTACCCCGTTCCCTCCAAAGCGTCGTGGATCGGGCGTTCGCTGCGGCTGGGAGCCCGAGCAATCACCCGGAGCGGAACGGAATCGGTCTCGGCATGGCGGCGCCAACCATCCTGGCGCACGGGACGGCCGAGCAGCAGCGGCGCTGGCTGCGGCCGCTGTGGACGAGCGAGGAGATCTGGTGCCAGCTGTTCAGCGAGCCGGGTGCCGGGTCCGACCTGGCCGGGCTCGCGACCAGGGCGGTTCGTGACGGCGACGTCTGGACGGTGAACGGACAGAAGGTGTGGACCTCGTCGGCGCACGTGGCGCGGCGGGCGCTGCTGGTCGCGCGGACGAATCCGGACGCGCCCAAGCACGAGGGGCTGACCTATTTCTCGCTGGACATGAAGCAGCCCGGTGTCGAGGTGCGGCCGCTGCGGCAGCTCACCGGTGAGGCCGAGTTCAACGAGGTCTTCCTCACCGACGCGCAGATTCCGGACGCCGACCGGATTGGTGACGTCGGCCAGGGCTGGACCGTCTCGATGGCCACGCTGATGAACGAGCGCGTGTCCATCGGCGGCGGTGCGATGCCGCGCGAGGGCGGCATGATCGCGGCGGTCGCTCGCACCTGGCGGGAGCACCCCGAACTGCGGACGCCGGGACTGCACGACCGGCTGCTGCGGTTGTGGGCGGACTCGGAGGTGGCGAGGCTGGCTGGAGTCAGGCTGCGGCAGCAGCTCGCCGCCGGTCAGCCAGGGCCCGAGGGCTCGGCAGCGAAGCTGGTGTTCGCCCGGCTGAACCAGGAGATCTCCGAGTTCGAGGTCGAGCTGGCTGGTGCCGACGGGCTGCGCTACGACGACTGGAGCATGCGCAGGCCCCAGGGCGCCAACTTCTTCGGCCGTAATCCGGTCTTCCGGTTCCTGCGGGCGAAGGGGAACTCGATCGAGGGCGGTACCTCCGAGGTCCTGCGGAACGTGATCGCCGAGCGAGTGCTCGGCCTGCCGAAGGAGGCCAGGGTGGATTCGGGACCATGGAAGGACCTGCCCCGGTGAATGTCGCGGCACGGAGCGAGGCGAGCGCGCGGTCCCGGCCGCTGGACCTGCTGTACGGCGAGACAGAGACCGAGCTGCGAGCGGCCGTCCGCGGGGTGCTGGCCGACAAGGCCGCCTGGCCGGACGTGCTCGCCAGAACCGAGACGGCGCAGACGTACGACACCGCGCTGTGGCACACGCTGGCAGCCGAGGTCGGGGTCGCGGGGCTGCTGGTCCCGGAGGCTCTCGGCGGTGCCGGGGCCGGTTACCGGGAAGCCGCGGTTGTCGCCGAGGAGATCGGCCGGGCCGTCGCGCCGGTGCCGTTCCTGGGCAGTGCCGTCGTGGCTACCACGGCGCTGCTGTCGGTTGGGGACACTGAGCTGCTGCGACGGCTCGCGAGCGGCAGCGTGACGGCGGCGCT
>JASHQA010000263.1 GCA_030037785.1 Streptosporangiaceae bacterium | reverse complement strand
ACCCGCGGATCGAGCAGGGCATAGCCGATGTCGGCGAGCAGCGAGCCGACGGCCGCCGCGACGCCGATGACGAGGGTGAATCCCAGCGTCACCGGGGCATCCTGGCGCAGGGCCGCCTGCCAGATCTGCCAGCCCATCCCCTGAATGTTGAACAGGCCCTCCACCAGCACCGCGCCGCCGGCGATCTGCGGCAGGCTGAGGCCGACCAGCGTCACGACCGGGACGAGGGAGTTGCGCAGCACGTGCGCGAGCAGCACGCGGGTCTCGCCGGCCCCCCTGGCCCTGGCCGCCGCCACGTGCTCCTGCGCCAGGCTATCCAGCGCCGAGGACCGCATGTACCGAGCGAATATGGCCACCGTCATCAGGGTCAGCGTGAGCACCGGCAGCGTCAGCGCCCGCAGGTCCGTGGCGAAGCCGACGATGCCGAGCGCCTGCGGGCCCTCGGCCGCGAACAGGTGCAGGTCTACCGCGAGGAAGAGCAGCAGCACCGCGCCGACCACGAACGTCGGCGTTCCGTAGCACACATAGGTCACGATGCGCAGCACTCGGTCGGTGGCTGTGTTGCGGCGCACTGCCTGCAACAGCCCGATCGGTACCGCGATCAGCAGCGCGATCAGCGTCGACAAGCCGGTGAGCACCAGGGTGCGCGGCAGGCTCGCGGCCAGCAGCGTGCCCACGCTGACATTGAGCCGGGTGGAGAAGCCGAGGTTGCCGCGCAGCACCCGGCCGAGCCAGGTTAGGTAGGCGAGCAGGAACTGCTCGTGCGCGGCGCCCTGGCCCAGCACGGCGCTGAGCGTGCTGCCAGGCGCGAGGCTGAGGAGCCCGAACACGATCAGCGTCACGAGCACCACGACCGCGACGGCCTGCAGTACCCGGCGGGCCAGGTAGGCCGTCACGACCCGAGCCTGGCGCGGCTAACCCAGGAGCGCCCCCCGGGGTGCTGACGTGCCCGGGTCACCGCCGGTAGAACCACATTTCCGGAGTGATCATCAGGGCGCTGTTCTGCGGGCCGATATCCAGGCCCTTGATCGTCTCGATGAGCGTCGCTGCGTTCGGCATATACACCACGGGAAGCTGGTAGGCCAGGTAGTTCTCCCAGGTGTACATCGCCTGGGAGAACTGGGCGGGTGTCCTGGCCTGCAGCGTGGCGCTGATCAGCGAGTTATTCGTCGCGTTGTCGTAGCCGCCCGCGTTGTCGGCCGACCCGTTCAGGAACAGCGTCTCCCCGGTCGGCAAGTAGTCGGGGTCATAGGTCCAGGCGCCCCACTCGGCCAGCTGCCAGTTCGAGCCCGGCGTGAACGCCGTTTCGGTCACCGTGTTGAAGGGCTGCGGATCCAGGTTGACCTGGATTCCGGCCAGCGAGGCGTTGGACGCGAGCTCTCGCGCCGCGGACTCCATCGAGTCGATCCCGGTCGCGTACGTGAGCGTGAACTCCAGCTTGCTGCCGGCCGCCACGCCGGTGCCGCACTCGTTCGACCCGCTTCCGGGTTTGTCGCAGGTGAGCGGCTGCCCGGCACCGTTGGACGCCCAGCCGTGGTTCAGCAGCGTCTGCCGGGCCTTCGGGATGTTGAGCGTCCACGGATCACCAGCCTTGGCCAGCTGAGGCGACAGGTAGCTGGTGATGGGGTAAGACGACACCGGCCCGGTGACGACCTTGCCGTACCCGTGCAGCGGGCCGTTGATGACGCCTTCCTGATCCACCAGTTCCTGGAACGCCTGCCGGAAGTACAACTGGCTGAAGATCGGCCCGACGGTGGGGTTGTCGAAGTTGTACGGGAAGTAGCTGATCTCCCACGGGTAGACGGCAGTCAGCGCGTAGTCGGACAGCGAGTCCGGGTTCGGCCCGACGTCCGCGCCGGGCGGCGGAACCGGCGCGTCCACCGTGGGCAGGTATCCCACGTCAAGGGTCTGGCTGCCGACCGGATCCTGGAGCACGTTGTATTCGGCTGACTCGGTGGTGAACGGGACCTCGACGAACTTGGTGATGTGATGCGCTGCCACCGGGCCCGAGTACTTGGTGTTGAACAGCATCGTCAGGTTGCCCTGGCTGTCCAGGCTCTTGACCCGCCACGGACCGTCCACCACCTGCCAGATGGGCGACGTCCCGTAGCTGGCGATGTCGTTCGACTGGCTGTTCAGGTAGAGGTACACGGCGTTGCAGTCCGCGATGTCGCTGACGCAGTTGCTCGGCCCGGCGGCGGTCCGGTCCCACTGCAGGGGCATGGGCGTGATCTGGCTCAGCTCGTTGTTGGTGAACCACGTCTGGGAGAACGGACTCGCGATGTCCATGGTCACGACGTACTTGCTGACCGCGCGGACATTCGACACGTCGCCGGGCAGACCGTCCGGGGTCGAGTTGGCCCAGGCGTTGCAGTCCCCCGTGGACGGCGGGCAGTCCGTCGACGAGGTCGCCTCTGCGGCCATCATGTTCATGAAGAACACGACGTCGGCGGCGTCGACCGGCTCGCCGTCAGACCACTTGTACGTGTGCTTGAGCGTGATGGTGACCTGGTCACCTTGATAGGTGGGGGGATCGGCGAGGCTGAGCTGAGGGTTCAGGTACGGGTTCACCCCGGTGCCAAACCAGTACAGCGGGCGGTACATCAGGTACTGGAAGTCGTTGATGTTGTACACGCTGAACTGGGCCGCCTGGGCGACCGAGACGAACGGGAATGCGTAGCTCGCCTTCGTGGTCGGCGCCATCGCGTAGGTGACGGTGCTGGTATTGGCCTGGCCAACCGTCGTCCCCCCGGCGGTAGCGCCAGACGCTGGCCCGCAGGCGGCCGCCAGCGCGGCGACGCCAGTGGCGACGCAGCACGCCGCCAGGGCCCGACGACGCCGCGCGTGGCCAGCGACACTGCTCCGCATCCAGGCCTGCCACGTCGCAAGTCCTGCTCGCATGGGGAAACCGCCATCCTTCTCGCGTCGCGGGCACCGGACAGCCAGCGCCCATAGACACCTCAATGCGTACCTATGACTTATGTGCCACGAATCTGCTCCCGCACCGCGAGGACATGGCGGCCACCCGGCCGGGCAGCTTGCGCAGCCGCAAGGTCACGCCGTGCCACCGGGCCGGCTGCAGCCAGCGCTCGCCGCGAGCACCCTGGCCGTCCGCCGCCACCCGGGCAGCGGCCAGCCAGGTATGGCTGACTAGGACGCTACCGGACTAATGCTGCCTTCGCCGGGCAGACGGGCGGAAGCGTCGCCCTTTGTCTCGGTAGAATCCGTCGCAACCCGCCCGGACGCCGAGAATCGGGCGTCGCCATGGCGAGCCGTGCCATGCCGGGACTCCAGATCTGAGAAGCTAGGAGAATGACCCCCCAGAGCAGCCGCCGCGAGCCAGGAGGCAGGGGTCAGCACGCCGGCCGGGATGCCGCCGCTGGTGCTCCGCCGGGCCGTCCCGAGAGCGCGTCCTGGACGGCTGAGCCACCGCCCAACGCACTGTTTGCCGAGATGCTGCGGGCCGCCAGGGAACTGCTCGCCGTCCGCAGCCCGCTCGACGCCGAGCTCATGGTCAGCGAACTGCTCGGCACCTGGTGGGGTCAGGCCGGCGGCCGGGGCGGTGCCCGGCGCCGCGCCGAGGTCGACGCGCTCATCGGCGAGGGCCTGATCAGCTACGCGGCGCGCCAGGCCAGCCCAGCGGCGCTCGCCCTGCTGTCCGGGATCGCCTGCCTCGGCAGCTCCCGGCAGGCCGTGCAGGCCGAGCGCGCAGCGCTCACGCTGATGGACCAGGGGGTGGCCCGCCCGGCCTGGGCTGAGCACGTCGGCGCGGTCGAGGCCGAGGAGTGCTACCTGAACTCCGACGGCTACGGCGATCGCGACGAGGTCGTCTGCGTCTTCAGCTACGCCGGCCACGAGCAGCACGCGCTGGTGGTCGTCGTCGACTACAACGCCGGCGGTCTCGCCCGCGACGGCTGGGTGACGTCCCAGGTGGCCAAGCTCCTCGACTACTGCAGGGACGCGAGCGGCAGCCTGCCGACCGACGGGCGGGCAGCCGAGGGCAGCGGCCCACCAGCCAGCAGCACGGGCGTCGGCGGCACCGGCGTCGGCAGCGGCAGCGGCAGCCGCGCCACCCGCGGCGGGCCAGCAGGCACGGCCGCGCCAGCCAGCGTCTTCCGGCAGGTAGCCGCGGCCGACGCCAGGCGGATCCTGGCCGCAGCGCTCGCGGTGACCGAGACGGTGACAGACCCGGCGGTGAGCGCGTCGTTCCCCGCCTATCACGCGTTCATCCGCGCCAGGGTCCGGACCCTGCCGCCGACCCTGCCGCCGACCCGGCCGACGGTGCGGCCAGCCGGGCCCGAAGGCACGCAGCGTCTGCCCGACACCGCCGTCGCGGCGCCCGGCAGACGGCAACTGTGGCGCAAGGATCAGCGGGCGGCGCTGGTCGCCGAGTTCCTCGCCTCCGACGACGCCGAAGAGGTGTCCGACCGGCGCGCCGCCAGTCGGTGCGCTGACCACATCGTGGACTACGGCTGCGACCGGGACTTTGGCCGGCCGCTGCGGGTCAGCCCGGTCAAGGCCGAGACGTTCCTGCTGGACTGGCTGCCGCGCAAGGTCGTCTTGTCGAAGACCGAGCAGGAGGCGATGCCGCACGTACTGCTCGCCTGGATCCGCTGGGCGGGATCCCGGACCGGCCTGACCGAGGCGGCGATCCGCGCCACGCTCGATGCCGTGTTCGACGCCATGCGGACGTTCCCGACCGTCTACCGCGACCCGGCTTCCTTCGGTCTCGAGCCGGACATGGTCGACCGGCTGCTCCCCGACGGCGACCTCGAGGCGCTGCCGCGGCGGCTGTTCGCCGTCCCGCTGCTGCGCGGCAGCTACCGCGGTACCGACCTGTCGACTCTTCGGCCCGGCCTGCCCAGCGACCGCCGGACGCTGCTCGCCGCCGACCACGACGACGGCAACCAGCGGGCCACCGCCGAGCACCTGGACAGGCACGTCGCGCTCGCCGACCGGCTCTGGCGCGGCGATCCGCCCGAGCTCTGGGAGGCGGCACAGCGGCTGCTCGACGTGCGCAAGAACCGGCACGAGGTCCTGCACCTGCTGATCGACGCGATAGCCGCAGCCGGACCGCGCGACAGCGACATCGCGGCTGCGCTGGCCAACCTGCCCGCGCAGGAGCGTGCGGGCCCGACCGGCTGACGGGGCTGTCATGAGCACGCCGACCCGTGTCGTCGACCTGAACGCCGATCTCGGCGAGAGCTTCGGCGCCTGGCGGCTCGGCGACGACGAGGCCCTGCTCGCGGTCGTGACGAGCGCGAACATAGCGTGCGGCTTCCACGCCGGGGATCCGCTCACGCTCCGGCGCGCGTGCGCCAGCGCGGTGACCCGCGGTGTCACGATCGGCGCGCAGGTGTCGTACCGGGACCTGGCAGGCTTCGGCCGCCGGGAGATGACCGTGCCGCCGGACGAACTGGAGGCGGAGATCCTCTACCAGATCGCCGCGCTGGACGGCATCGCGAGGGCGGCCGGCGGCCGGGTCAGTTACGTCAAGCCACACGGCGCCCTGTACAACCGGGCCGCCAGGGATCCCGAGCAGGCCGCCGCCATCGCCGCGGCGGTGGTCAGCTACGACCCCGGCCTGCCGCTGCTCACCCTGCCCGGCTCAGCCACCGAGGCCGCCGCCGCGGAGGTCCGGCTCCGGGCCGTGACCGAGGCGTTCGCCGACCGCGGCTACACCGACGAAGGCCGCCTGGTGCCGCGGGGCCGACCCGGCGCTGTGATCACCGATCCTGCCGTCGTCGCGGCCCGCGCCGTCGCGATGGTCACCGACGGCGTCGTGGAGACCGTCGGCGGCCACCTGGTGGAGCTGGCCCCGCGGTCGGTCTGCGTGCACGGCGACACGCCGGGCGCGGTGCGGCTCGCCACGGCCGTCAGGCAGGCACTGGCGCACGCTGGCGTGACGCTCGCGCCCTTCGCGTGATCGCCATCCGGCCGGCCGGCGATGCGGCGCTGCTGCTGGAGATCACCGCAGCGGTCGGCGACGGCGAGCAGGACGGGAACGGGGCCGCTCGGCTCGCCGCCGTGATCCGGGCCGCGGTGCTGCCGGGGGTGATCGACGTCGTGCCCGGCGCTGCCACCGTGCTGGTCAGCTATGAGCCGGGCAGCTGGGACGGCTCCGGCCTCGCGCGCCGGCTGCGTGACCTGGCGCGGCGGCCCGCGCCTGCGCTGCCCACCGCGAACGAGCCCGATCTGGTGATTCCGACCGTCTACGACGGACCCGACCTGGACGAGGTGGCCGCGGTCACCGGACTCGGTGCCGCCGAGGTGATCGCCCGGCACGCCGCGGCGCGCTACCGGGTCGGCTGGCTGGGTTTCTCACCTGGCTTCGGTTACCTCACGGGGCTGGACCCGACGCTGGCGGCGGTGCCGAGGCGGGCCAGCCCGCGGGTGTCGGTGCCGGCCGGCTCGGTCGCGATCGCCGGCGGGCTCGCGGCGGTCTACCCGGCCGCGTCGCCTGGCGGCTGGCGGCTGATCGGTCGCACCAACCGCGTGCTGTGGGATCCCCATCGCGACCCGCCGGCGCTGCTGTCGCCGGGTCGGCACGTCCGGTTCCGCAGTGTCGATCGGCTGCCGCCGGCGCCGCCCGCGCCCGCCACCGGGCCCGGCGAGATCGGTGGCCGGACCGTCGAGGTGCTGCAGCCGGGCGTGCTCACGACGGTCCAGGACCTCGGCAGGCCGCGCCTGGCGCACCTCGGCGTGCCGCCCAGCGGTGCCGCCGACGCGGTGAGCCTGCGCTGGGCAAACCGGCTGGCCGGAAACCCGGACGACGCGGCCGGGCTTGAGGTGACGTTGGGCAGGCTGACGGTCCGGTTCGACGACGCCGCCGTCGTCGCGGTGACCGGCGCACCCGTGCCGCTGACGCTGACCGCGGGCGACAGGCGCGCCCACGGCGCACCGGCAGACAGCGGACCGGCAGGCGGCGGGCAAGCCGGCGGTAAGCCTGCAGGCCCGGCAGACGGCGGACCCGCCAGCGGCGGGCCAGCAGGCCGTGAGCCGGCAGAGCCCCAGTACGGGACCGCGTTCGCCGTGCCGGCCGGGGCAGTGCTCCGGCTGGGCGCCCCGGCCGCCGGACTGCGCAGCTACCTCGCCGTGGCGGGCGGCATCGACGTCCGGCCGGCGCTCGGCAGCCGGTCGGCTGACCGGCTGTCCGGCCTCGGCCCGCAGCCGCTGCGGCCCGGCGACCGGCTGCCGGTGGGACGGGCCCGTTCCCGTATCAGGGATTCCCCAGCCGAGTCGGCGCGCATCGACCTCGCCGCCGTGGCCACCGACCCGGTTCCGCTGCGGGTGATCGCCGGGCCGCGGGATGACTGGTTCGCGCGCGACGCGCTCGCGGTCCTGCAAGCCGAGGACTACCGGGTCACGCCCGCGAGCGACCGCACCGGCCTACGGCTCGCCGGTCCGGCGCTGACCCGCTCGCCCAGCCGGCCGGGCGAGCTGCCGAGCGAAGGCGTGGCTGCGGGGTCGCTGCAGGTCACCCACGTTGGCCAGCCGATCCTGCTGCTGGCCGACCACCCGACCACCGGCGGCTACCCGGTCATCGCGGTCGTGGTGTCCGCCGACCTCGGCCTGGCGGCCCAGTTGCGGCCAGGACAGCGGATTCGGTTCGCGGTCAGCCGGGCCGCGCTGGCTTAGGTCGCGGCGCCGTGGGCGCGGTCAGCCGGCCAGCTCCCGGTAAGCCGCCCCGACATCCGCCGCGAGCACCGTGGTGAGCTCCTCGGCGGTAGCCGCCTCCCCGTGCCGCGACACCCGGACGTCGCGGGACGCGCAGGCCCGCTCGAACAGTGACCTCGCGAACCGGCCGTTGCCGAGGGCGTCGATCCGGCCGTCCTGGACCGCGCTGACGAAGATCGAGTCCAGCACCGGCAGCGCGCCGGGGTCGAAGCGGTCACCCGCCTGCGCGGCAATCGACCGGGTGATCTCGCTCAGCTGGGCCGCGGTGTAGCTGGGGAAGGCGATCCTGGTGCTGAAGCGCGAGGCCAGGCCGGGATTGCTGCGCAGCAGCCGGTCCATGTCGGCGGTGTACCCCGCCAGCACGATCACCAGCCGGTCCCGGTCGTCCTCGGCCCGCTTGAGCAGCGTGGCCACCGCCTCCGAACCGAACGCGTCGCCACCCGAGTACGCCTCGTTGTGGAGCGCGTACGCCTCGTCGACGAACAGCACGCCACCGAGGGCCGAGTCGATCAGCCTGGACGTCTTGATCGCGGTCGAGCCGAGATGCTCACCGACCAGGTCGGCGCGGTGCGCCTCGATGACCTCCGGTCGCACGAGCAGCCCGAGGGCCGCGAAGATCCGGCCGACAATGCGCGCAACCGTCGTCTTGCCGGTGCCCGGCGGGCCGGTGAAGACGAAGTGCCGGGACGGCGGCTGGCTCGCCAGGCCCTGCCGGTCCCGGAGCCGCGCCACCTGCAGCTGCGCGACGATCTCGTGCACCTGGCGCTTGACCGGCTCCAGGCCGATGAGCGCGTCCAGTTCCGCCAGCGCGCCCTCGACCGTCGGCGTGTCGATGTATCCGCGGAACCGGGCCGTCAGCTCGGCATAGGCCCGCTGGAGGTCTTCGGCACGCAGCGTGACCAGCGCGGCCGCGGTGGGCTCGGTCCCGCCGTCCATCACGCGCACGTCACGCTGCTGCCCGGCCCTGGACAGCAGGCTGCGAACGAAGCGGCCGTTGCCCAGCTCGTCGGCAAGCCGCCGCCGGCTGACCTCCTCGAGCATCTCGCGCAGCGCGGGACCAGCGTCGGAGTCCAGCAGTTCGCCCCTGTCGTGCACGAACTTGTGCGCCAGCTCCTGCAGCTCCGCCGCCGAGTAGGTCGGGAATCTGACCCGAACGCCGAACCGCGAGTTGAGGCCGGGGTTGGCAGCCAGGAACGACTCCATCTGCCGCTCGTAGCCAGCCAGGATGATGATCAGCCGGTCCCGGTCGTCCTCGGCGCGCTTGACCAGCGCCTGCACGGCCTCGTTACCGAACCTGTCGGCCTGCCCGTCGCCGTCGTTGACCAGGCTGTACGCCTCGTCGATGAACAGAACCTTGCCGAGGGCGGAGTCGACCAGCTCGTTCGTCCTCATGGCGGTCGCCCCGAGGTACTCGCCGACGAGGTCGGCGCGCTGCGCCTCCACCACCGACGGCGAGTCCAGCAGCCCGAACGCGTAGAAGATCTTCGCGACCACCCTCGCAACGGCGGTCTTGCCCGTGCCTGGCGGGCCAAGGAACACGAGGTGCTGCATCGGCTTCTCGGCCGCGTGCCCGGCGATAGCGCGGCGCCGCGCCGCCTCGACCGAGGCGGTGATCGAGCGAACCTGCTCCTTCACCCCAGCCAGTCCGATCATCGCCGTGAGCTCAGCGATCGCTTCATCGACCGTGATGTTCGCCGCATCGACGGCCGGCTGTGTGACGGCGACGGCAGCGGGTCGACCGGCGCTGGTGCCGCGCGGACCGGCGGCGGACTGCGCGGCGCGCACCAGACCGCCCTGGCCGACCCACTCCGAGCGGCCAGGCGGCGAGAGCGCGGCGGTCGCGGCCGTTCCGGCCGTTGCGGCGGCCGGTCCCGCGGTGGCCAGCGCGTACGGCACCGCGAGCGAGACGCCGCCGGCCGAGTGGCTGTATTGCCTGCCGTCCTGGATCGCCTTGACGAGCCGCCAGCCGACCACGACGAGCGCGATGGGCCAGGCCATGGCCGGGCCGAGCAGCGGCTGACTGGGCAGGATCCGGGTCGCGGCGATCGCGACCGACAGTGACGACAGCAGCGTCCAGGCCACCGTCCGGCACGGCACCGGCCAGCGGCCGAGCACGCCGAGATGCGACACAGCCACCACCGCGACCGGCAGCAGCACGAGCAGGTACTCCGAATCGGTGCCGCCACCCGCGAGCGCGGACACCGCGGCGAGCCCCCACAGTCCCGTGCAGGCCGAGGCGAGCACGGATCGCCGCCCGGTGATGAGCGCGTAGGGGGCGTAGCCGAGCGCGGCGAGCAGCGCGAGCGAGATCAGCGGTGCCGCGAAGAGAACCACGAGCGCGATCACAGCGACCTTGACCGGCAGGGGCGCGGCGGCGATCAGCTGGCGAATACGGACCAGCCAGCTCCGCACCGCCGAACGGCCGGGCACGGCAGGCTGCTGCTCTGGTGATGGCATCGTGCTCCCTCGCGCCAAGCTCTTGTATAGCGGAGTTGGTACCAAGAGTCACGGTTGACGCACCGGGGATGACCTGCGCAAAAGGCCGACGGATCGGGTTCTTTGGCAGACCGCGGCGCGGTGCCCCCGACCGCGCACGGGGGCGCGAGCACGCGGCGCCACACGGCGGCCACGGGGCCGGCCATCCGTGCGGCGCCGCGCACCTGACAGCCTCAGGTGCCGCGCGGGCGCGGGTCGGTCACGCCGCGGGTGCCGACCCGGCGGGAATCGGGGGCGCTTCCGCCTCGAAGTAGTCGGCGGGGCTCGTCTCGTCCGTGCCGCGCGGCAGCCTGGCCAGCAGCGGGGTGAGAACACTCGCGACCACCAGGTTGGCGACCACCCCGACGATCCCGGTCCAGATCGTCACCTTGGTGTGGAGGCCCCAGGTGGAGAGCGCGAACGACGCACTGCCGAAGTGAGCGGCCGTCGTGCTCTTCGTGACGTAGAGCATGTAGACCGACAGCCCCATGCCTACGACCCAGCCGATCGCCAGCGCCCAGCGGTGGAACCAGCGGGTGTACAGGCCCAGCACGACCGACGGCAGGATCTGGATGACGATGACACCGCCGATGAGCTGGAACTCCAGCGCGAACGTCAGCTTCAGGCCGACGATCACGCCGACGGCGCCCAGCTTGAGCACTATCGACACGATCTGGCTGACCAGCGCTTCCTCCCTGGGGCTGGCGTGCCGCCGGATGTAGGGCCGGTAGATGTCACGGGCGAACGTGTTCGCTGCCGCGATCGCCATGATGGCCGCGGGCACGAGCGCGCCGATGACGATCGCGCCGAAGGCGATCCCGGCGAACCAGTGCGGGAACTCGTTGTTGAACAGCACCGGCACGATCGTCGTGGTATCGGGCGCCGCCGCCGTGCCGCCGACCGGCTTGACGTGAGCGGCGAGCGCCATGTAGCCGAGCAGCGCGATGAATCCCAGCATCAGCGAGTACGCCGGCAGCAGCGACATGTTCTTCTTGACGACTTTCCGGCTGTTGGCGGCGAGTACTCCCGTCACCGCGTGCGGGTACAGGAACAGCGCGAGCGCCGAGCCGAGCGCCAGTGTCGTGTAGCCGAGGTACTGCGATCCGGTCAGCAGCGTGCCGTAGCCCTTCTTGGCAAGCGCGGACTGCGCGCCACGGAAGATGACGTCGTAGCCGCCGAGCTTGTAGGGGATGTAGATGACCGCGACCAGCACCATCACGTAGATGAGGATGTCCTTGACGAACGCGACCAGGGCCGGGGCACGCAGTCCCGAGGTGAACGTGTATGCCGCGAGCACGACGAACGCGACCCACAGGGGCCAGTCGCCGCCGATGCCGACGGTCTCGATGACGGCCCTGATCCCGGTCAGTTGCAGCGCGATGTACGGCATGGTCGCGACGATGCCGGTGATCGCGACCAGCAGCGCCAGGATCGCTGACCCGTGCCGACCGCGCACGAAGTCAGCGGCGGTCGCGTAGCCGTGCTCGTGACACACCGACCACATCCGGGCCGCGACGAACATGACCAGCGGAAACACAGCGATCGTGTAGGGCACGGCGAAGAAGCCGGCCGCGCCGGTCCCGAACAGCAGCGCGGGCACCGCCACGAATGTGTACGCGGTGTACAGGTCGCCACCGATGAGGAACCAGGAGACGGCCGTGCCAAACCTGCGGCCGCCGAGCCCCCACTCCTCGACGCTGGATAACGACGTCTGACGGCGCCATCGGGTCGCCACGAAGCCGAGCACGGCCACGACCGCGAACATGGCGATCACGATGCCGAACTCGAGGCCGTTGAACGCGGGGATCATCGTGCCCTCCTCGTTGCGAGGTACACGATCGCGACGCACACGGCGACGCCGGCTATCCAGAGCAGCTGCCACCAGTAGAAGAACGGCATGCCGCCGATGGACGGGCTGCTGAAGTTGTAGAACTCCGGCACGAGCACCGCGACCAGCGGCAATAACAGCAGCAGTAACACCCACCGATTACGGAGCCGTGGTCTGGGTTCACCATTCATGGGGGGCCTCCTCGTCGGTCCCAGTTCGCCACGAAGGCTTCGGTTGTGACTACTAACACCTCCCCGCCCCTTACGTGTATATTCCGCCGACTGCGGCCGGTTGACAACAATTTCCGGGCAGCCTGGCGGCGGGTGTGCGCCGAGCTGTCGGTGGCGCGTGCTAAGAACGCAGCCATGCAGCCTCTCAGCTTCTCAGCCGCACTGGCACTCATCGAGGACCGTTCCGCGGCGCTGCGCACGGCCGCCACCGCTGCTGGCACGGCCGCCCTGGTACCCGGCTGTCCCGACTGGACCGTCGCCGATCTGGTCGCTCACGTGGGCGAAGTGCAGCTCTTCTGGGCCGCCGACGTGGCGGCGGGTCCAGCCGGCAACCCGCCGGACGAGGACACCGTCGGCGACTCCGAGCCGCATGGCGACTTGCTCACCTGGTCAGCGGAGGCCACCGCCAGGCTGGTCGCCACGCTGCGGGAGGCCGGGCCAGACCGCATGTGCTGGACCTGGTGGGCGGAGACGGCTGTCGCGCCGAACACCGTCGGCGCAGTGGCCAGGCACCAGGTCCAGGAGGCTGGCGTGCACGCGTTCGATGCGCAACAGGCCAGCGGTCGCGGCGAGCCGCTGCCCTCGCAGGTGGCGGCGGACGGGGTCGGCGAGTACCTCACGGTCGAGTTGCCGACCAACGGCCCGTGGCCGTACGAGCCTGGCACCGTCGTCCTCGACACCGGCGCGGGCGGGAGCTGGCTGATTGACCTCGGCCCGGATGGCGTCCACGTCCTGGAGGGTGGCGCGCACGGCCACGTGAAGCGGACCGCGACAGTCACCGCCGAGGCGAGCGACATGGTGCTGGCCTTCTACCGGCGCGACATCGGGCTGCCGCTGCGGGTCGACGGCGATCCCGACCTCGTCTCGCAGCTGCTCGCCTGGCCGAACCTGGACTGACACGGTCGCTGTCGCCCGGCGCCACTGGCCGGCTCGTGCCGCCTCGGCCAGGCTGCGCACCGGGCCGTGGTGGATCACCCGGTGGGCGATGCCGAGCGCCTCGGCGGCCGCCAGTGCGCGGGAGGTCACACCCGAGTATCCCGCGCCCGCGTGACGGGTCCCGCCGGATCGGCGTCGTTCCCGTCCGGATGCGCTGTCGGCTGCCGACGGTCGGACGGCAGCAGCAGGCACGCCGCGACCAGGCCGAGGCTCGCCGCAGCTCCGGCCGCTAGGAACGCCGGCGCGGCGGAGTGGGCGGTGCCGATCAGAGCACCCCCGATGGCCGACCCGATCGGCTCGCCGAGCACGTTGAGGCTGATCGACACCGCGAGCACCCGGCCGAGCAAGGCCGGGTCCGTGCGTCGCTGCCGCAGCGTGAGCAATCCGACGTTGACCGGACCGGCAGCCAGGCCCACGACGACGAGACCGAGCACGAGCCCGGTCATCTGCCCGAACGCCAGCACGGGGGCCACGAGACAGGTCGCCAGGATGCCGACCACTATCCCGTCGCGCTCCCGGCCCGCCCGGCCCAGCCGGCCAGCCAGCAGCGCGCTGACGACGCCGGCCAGTCCGACGATCGCCCACAGCAGCCCGACCTTGGCGCTGTGCTCCCTGGCCGAGTGGGCCGTCCCGGCGGCGGCGTACGGCACGGTCACCACCAAGATGCCGAACGCGACCTCGTACAGCCCGTACGAGATAGCGAGCGCCCGCAGGACCGCGTGCGACAGCACATGCCGCAGGCCGTCGACGGCTTCGCGAACCAGCGACGGCCGTTGCGACATCGCCGCGGCGCGGCCCGCATCGGCTGGCAGCCGTTGCAGCACCAGCCAGGCCGCTACGTACAGGGCCGCGACCGCCAGCAGGGTGATCCTGCCACCGAATGCCGCGAACACGACGCCCGCAGCCGCGGGCCCTAGCACGTCCACCACGTTGTAGGAGGTCGTGTCGAGGGCATTGACGCGTTCGAGCGCCGCGGGGGGCACCAGGCGGGGTATCAGCGTGCGACAGCCTGCCAGGCTCAGCGGGCTGGTCAGCGAGAACAGCGCGGCCAGGATTACTAGCAGCACGGCACCGGCGGACCCAGGCCTGGCCGCGAACGCGAGCGCGATCACCAGGACCGCGCTCGCGGCTAGGTCCACGGTGATGCCGCGCACCGGCCCGATGCGATCCAGCAGGGCGCCGGCGATCGGGCTTACGGCGAGGCCGGGCGCGACGGAGGCGAACACCGCCACGCCAGCTAGGCCCGGCGAGGCGTACACGGTCAGCACGTACAGGACGATGATCAGTGCGAACATCTGCGCGGCGAGGCGGCCGAGCAGTGCCGCGCCCAGCAGGCGGCCGACGTAGGGCATGCGCAGCACGTCGCGATAGCTCGTGCTGGCTACGGCTGCCGTCATATCGCGGCAATCATCGTCGTGCGTCGGATACGGAGGCAAGCCGTTATCGCGGCGAGGCGCCGCGGTTCGGGCTCAGCGCACCGAGTTCCGGGCTCCGACCTTCGTCACTCCGTTTTGCTGACCATGTGCTCGGCTCGCGCCCGACCTGCGTCACTGTTGCCCGGCCCGTACGGCGCGCACGCTGGCATCAACGGTTGGGGCGGCTGCACGCAGAAGCTCTGAGGAGGTAGACGGATATGGCGGACACCAAGCCCGGCAGGTGCGAGCGGTGCGGGATCCATGCGCTCCTTGAGAGCGGGCACCCGTATTGCGCGACCTGTCTCTTAATCCTCGCGGAGGGCAAGAATTATCTGTTCACGGTGGGCGGCTGAGCCTCGACGGGCGCGTGAAAATCGCACCGGGCGGCGCGAATAGCGCCGTGCTCGCTGATGGCTCCCCCGTGGGAGCGGGTTTGCTATGGGCGGATCCATAGAAAGCTCACAACGATCACCGGGCCTTCGCTGCCATCCGCTTCCCTGTCGAACCAGTCCGCTGCGACCGAATGGTGTCGTCAGACGCGGCTGGGCGGTCGTGCCATGCCGGTGACGGCAGGCCACGTCCACCCGACCAGTCATTCGACGTTGCGGACGCAGAACGTCCGGAACTGGACCTACGGTGTCCGTCATGACCACGAGCGACTACCCGCGGGAACAGCCGCTGCTCGTGCGCCACCACCGCGAAGTGTGCACCCGCCACACCGGACGCGTCTGCTTCCTGCCGGAGGCGGACGGCGGGCGCGTCAGCGAGATCCGCCGACGGCCTGGCAGCCAGGAGGATGTGCCTGATGGCCCGTGAGCTGATGACGACGGAACGGATTCTTTCCATCCTGCGCGACACCCCAGGTCGGTTGACCGACTTGACCAGCGACCTGACCGAGGCCCAGCTGCATGCCTCCCCCGAGCCAGGTGAGTGGTCGGTTACCGAGATTGCTGCGCACCTGCGATCGTGCGCCGACGTGTGGGGTGAGGCCATCGAGACAATCGTCGCAACCGATCACCCCACCATACGAGCCGTCAGCCCGACTACCTGGATACAGCGGACGGACTATCGCGACCTACCGTTCGCCTCTTCGTGGCGGGCGTTCACAACGCAACGCGATCGGCTGCTCAAGCTGCTGGGATGCCTGCCAGACCAGGGCTGGTCGCGAAGCGCCACCGTGCTCGGCGGTGGCAGGCCACTTGAGATCACCGCGCATTCGTATGCGAACCGCATGGCCCGTCACGAGCGGACTCACTGGAGGCAGGTGGCGAAGACAGTGAAGGCCGTACTGGGCTGAACGCGACCGAGCGCTGTGCGGTCGATAGCGGTTTGCAGCTCGGGTCCACGCCGACCAGCCCGCTAAGCCAGCTCAGTGCGCGCTGACATCAGACACGGATGACAGCGACGCGCGGAGTGCACCGAGCGGCTCGGCCAGACTCCTCAGCGCGCATTCCGAAGAGCAAGACGAGCGCTCCCCCGACCCGAGGGTCCAACGGCATGGCCTCGTCGTGCACCAGCTGTCGAGCTGCTGGATATAGTCGCGTTCAGCGAGCAGGCGCTCTGCTCCCTGGCACGGGGAAGCTCCGCTTCCGCTAACGCAACGAAAGGCGCGCACGATCGCCTCGGCCCTAGCGGGGTTTTTGAAACACGAGGCAGTAGTCACCGCTCAGCCCCGGTGGCTGCTGGTCCCAGCAGACAAATACCTCTTGTCGCAAAATCAGGTGACGCGAGATCCTGCCAGCAATGTCCCAGGCCAATAGGGTGACCTCACCATCTGAGACAAGATTCGCAACATTGACAACGGCATGGCCCTTGGGCTGCAGCAGGCCGGCGACTGCCGCGAAGACGCGCTCGATTTCACGCAGATACGTCGGGTAGTCACCGTCCATTGTCGAGTAGCCAGTAAGAGGATTCTCAGGATGGCCTGTGGCAGTCATGTACGGAGGTGAAGTGAAACACAGATCCACCGGCATCGTGACGTGCAAGGCAAGCTCGCGAGCATCTGCGGTTAGCACCTGACCGGCACCGGAAAGTCGGTGCCGAACATAGGCTGCGCGCTCGGGCACGAGTTCGACGGCCACAGCCCGGCGATCCAGCTGACACGCCACATAGGGCGTCGTGCCGAAGCCCGCGAAGGGATCCAGGACCAGATCACCTGGGATCGAGAACTCCGTGATGATGGCCCTGGCAAGTGACTCGGTGAAGTGGACGTCCTCACTTTCGCTGGGCGGCCGCTGGTCGCGTAGCTCGGCGTAGGAGAGCGAGATCCACGGTTTCATAGCCGCTGGTCTCGCCTTCCGGGCGAGGCCTGCCACACCTGGGCGTCCGGTGTCTGCTCACTCCGGTCCGGTCGCTGCGGCCGAGACGTCCAGAACAAGGCGTGACCACCGTCATCCTCCGGGACGAAGTCTTCGCGGTCTATCGACAAGCCAGCCTGGTCGAGCCAGGATCGATACGTGGCAACGTCGGCCTGGCTCCACCACATGGGCGCGCCGCCGTCCAGCCAGTTCTCTTCGTAGCCTGTCCAGGCCCAGTATCCGGTCGTGGCAACGAACAATCCGCCCGGCCGCAGCCAGCCAGCGATTTTCCGCAACAGCGGCAGCTGATCCTCGAGCGGAAGGTGTATCAGCGCGAAGAACGAGACCACGGCATCGAAGGACTCGAAGTCGAAGTCGACAGAGCTGATATCCGCTTGCAGGAATGCGGCTGC
>JASHQA010000262.1 GCA_030037785.1 Streptosporangiaceae bacterium | reverse complement strand
CACCGAGCTGCCGGGCGGCGCCCGCCGGCCCGGCGGTACCGGGTCGCGCGGCACGCCGATGCCGGACGGCGAGGGGTCGCGCGGTGGTGCGGGGTCGCGCGGTGGTGCGGGGTCGCTGGGTGGCATGACTAGACCCGCGCGGTCGGGTAGCGGCGCCGGTAAGCCAGAGCCACCGGGTGAGCTGGCGATGGCCCCCTGGGGCGGCCGGGCCCGGGATCGCGACCGGCGGCGTGCTGATCGGCCTGGCTGCCCGGCTGGCAAGCGAGCACGTGGTCTCCTACTCGAAGACCCAGTTCCCTGGCAGCATCAGCGGTCCGTACGGTGACAGGCCGGCCCGCAGCGCCAGCTCCCACGCCGGCCCCCAGCCGTCCGCGAGCAGCGTCGTCGCCGCGGCGCCGCGGCTCTCGCTGGAGGCCGCGGGGCGCAACCGGTCGATCGGCCGGGTCCGCGGGAAGACGCGTACCGGCGCGCTGTCGGGCAGCCCGGCCCGGCGGCGGGCGATGGCGGTCGCGCGGTCCAGGCCGCCAAGCTCGTCCACGAGCCCGTGCGCGAGCGCGTCCGCACCTGACCACACCCGGCCCTTGGCCACCTCGTGCACCTGCTCGGTCGTCATGCCGCGGCCGGTGGCGACCTTGCCGGTGAAGTCCGCGTAGATGTGATCGAGCCAGTCGTTGACCAGCGTCCACTCATCGGTCGAGAACGGCCGGAGCTGCGAGAACATCGCCGCATGCGCACCATGGCTGACCAGGTCGCTGCTCACGCCCGCCCGGCCGATGGCCGCGCCGAGCACGGGCTTGCCGGTGAGCACGCCGATGGACCCGGTGATGGTGCCCGGCTGCGCGACGATCTCGTCGGCAGCCATCGAGATGTAGTAGCCCCCGGACGCGGCGACGTCGCCCATCGAGACCACGACAGGCTTGCCACCGGACCTGGCCCGGACGACCTCGCGCCAGATCGTGTCTGACGCGACATACGAGCCGCCGGGGCTGTTGACGCGCAGCACGATCGCGCGGGTGTGCTGGTCCTTGGCCGCGGTCCTGATCGCGGCCGCGATGGTGTCCGACCCCATCGCGCCGCCGGTGAGCGGTCCCCGGCCACTCCGGCCGCGCCGGATCGGTCCGGTGGCGTAGATCAGCGCGACGCCCGGCTCCGGCACGGTCGACCGCTGCAGCACGGCGGTCCGGGCTCGCTCGGCCATCGCCCTGCCCCGCTGGTATCGGCCGAGGTACAGGACCGTTGCGTCCGGGCCGGCCTGCTTGCGGGCGTGCGCGTAGACCTCGTCGCGGTAGCCGAGCTCGTCGATGAGTCCCTCGGCGTGCGCGCGAGCGGCCAGGAACGGCCCGGCGTCGATCAGCTCGCTCACCCTGTCCCACGACAGGCCGCGCCGGTCGGCGATGGCCTGCACGATCTGCTCGGTCACCGAGGCGGTCAGCCGCTCGGTGGCCTGCCTGGCTGGCTCGGAGAACCCGGTCTCGGTGAGCTGCTCGGCCGCGCTCTTGAACTCGTGCCGCTTGGCCACCTGGAACTCGGCGCCCAGCCGGTCGAGTACGCCCCGCAGGAAGATCCGTTCGACCGCGATCCCGGTCAGGCCCAGGTCGCCCGACGGCTGCAGCCAGATCTGCTCGAACGCTGTCGCCAGGTAGTACTGCACGTTGCTGGCGGAAAACTCGCCAAAAGACTCGGCCCACGCGATCGTGGTCTTGCCCGCGTCGGCAAAGTCGGCGATCGCGCGGCGCAGTTCCTGCACGGCCGCCAGCCCGATGGGCCGGCCGCCGAGGCGCGCGACGAGCGAGCTGACCCTGGCGTCGTCGCGGGCCCTGCGCAGCCCGTCGAGCACGTCTGGCAGGACCGCCCGGTTGCGAGCGGCGAACGCGGAGATCGGGTCGGACGGCCTGGTCTCGGCCAGGCCGTCGGTGAGGTCAAGCTCGAGAATGAGCGGCGCCGTACGCAGCTGGCGGATCTTGGCTAGCTGGGCGGGGATGGACGAGGAAGGCATGCCCTACAGCCTAGGCGCGTTGACCGCGGACCGCGTGGGCCGCCACCCGACCGGGTCGGCCGATAGCATGTCGCGGTGCAGGCTCTGCCGGTAAGACGCGTCCCCGGTGGCTAGCCGGGACGGGAACGGCTGGGTTCGCTGCGAGCTCGGACACCGGCACTGGGGCAGATTCGGCGCGGCCGGGCTGCTCGCCTACCTGACCGGAGGCCCGGTGCTCCTGCAGCGCCGGTCCTGGTGGAGTCACCACGGCGGCACCTGGGGGCTGCCCGGCGGGGCACGGGACAGCCACGAGTCTGCCCTCGACGCGGCGCTGCGGGAGGCGCACGAGGAGTGCGGCGTGCCGCCAGACGGGGTCCGGCAGCGCGCCGTGTTCACCGACGACCACGGCGGCTGGTCGTACACCACCGCACTCGCCGAGGCGGACCGGCCGTTCGCGGTGCGCGCCGATGACTCCGAGACCGACGACGTCGCGTGGGTGCCGGCGGAGCGGGTCGTGGCGCTCGGCCTGCATCCCGGCCTCGCCGCGCACTGGACCGAGCTGGCCGCTCAGCTTTCCCCGGTAACGATCATCGTGGACAGCGCGAACGTCGTCGGCTCCCGACCGGATGGGTGGTGGCGCGACCGGGTAGCTGCCACGCTCCGCCTTCGCGACCAGCTGACCAGGCTGGTAACGGAGGGCCTGACCGAGCTGCCGGGCGGGATGGGCCCGCCCGCGGCGGCGGGCAGCGTCTTGCTCGAGGGCGGTGGCACTGGAGAGCCGGCCCGGATGGCCGACGGCCAGACGCACCTGCGCTGGCTGCCGGAGGTCGTCTTGGTGGTGGAGGGCGCCGCCCGGCCCGCCGCCGATGCCGGGCCAGGACCGGTCCGAGTGCTCGCGGCTTCCGGCTCCGGCGACGACACGATCGCCGTGCTGGCCGCGCACACGCCGGGACGTCGGCTCGTGATCACTGCCGACGGTGAGCTACGACAGCGCTGCCTCGCGGCTGGTGGCGACGTTGCGGGCCCTGGGTGGCTGCTCGAGCGGCTGTAGCCGGGTGACAGGCAGACGAGGTCGCCGGCCTGCCCCCTTTGTTGAGCAATGGTGCTTTTGCTACCCAAAGGCGTGAGACCGGATTGCTGAATAGCGCCAGCCTGGTAACGAAACCGGACATCATGGCTGCTGTCGCCCTGGCGCTGTGAGGAGATTGTTCACGTGGCGGAGGCAGTCGTAGTGGAGCCGCTGCGTCGGTGGGATCCGGAGCAGGTGGGCGGCTTCGCGCTGCTTGGCCGCCTCGGTGCGGGCGCCATGGGACAGGTCTATCTTGGCCGGTCGGCCGCGGGACGGCTGGTCGCGGTCAAGATGATCAAGGCCGAGCTGGCCGAGGAAGCCGACTTCCGGACCCGGTTCGGCCAGGAGGTGGCGGCGGCCCGCCGGGTCAGCGGTGCCTTCACGGCCGCGGTGGTGGCGGCCGACTCGGAGGCGGACCTGCCGTGGCTGGCCACCGTGTACGTGCCAGCTCCGGCCCTGAGCGAGCTGGTGCGGTCCGGTGGCTCGATGCCGCCGCAGGCGGTTCGCTGGCTGGCGGCGGGCTGTGCCGAGGCGCTGGAGTCGATTCACGGCGTCGGCCTGGTGCACCGGGACCTCAAGCCCTCCAACGTCCTGGTGTCGCCAGACGGACCGCGAGTGATCGACTTCGGCATCGCGCGGGCGGCGGAGCGGATCCAGCTCACCGTGACGCGCGGCAGCGTCGGCACGCCCGCCTACATGGCGCCGGAACAGGCGAGGGACACCCGGCAGGCGACGTCCGCCAGCGATGTGTACGCGCTGGGCGCGACCATGGTGTTCGCCGCGACCGGACATCCGCCCTACCAGGGCGAGACCGTGATGGACGTGCTGGTGCGCCTCGCCACCGGGCCGCCCGACCTGAGCGGGCTGCCCGCCGAGCTGTCCGACGTCGTGACCGCCTGCCTGGAGCGGGATCCGCGCAACCGGCCGACGGCCAGGTCGCTGCTGGCCCGGCTCGCGCCAGACCTGGCCGCGAGCGGCGAACTCGGCGCAGCGCCGCTACCGCAGCAGGCCCTCGCGCTCATCGAGGAGTACCGCACGCTGCTGCCCACCTCGGTCTCGAGGCTTCCGGTGGCCGACGGCGCGGCGGCCGGCGCGGCGGCGGGTGCGACCGTCGGCGAGGCGACGATCGGGTCGCAGCCAGGGCTCGCCGGGTCGGCGGC
>JASHQA010000261.1 GCA_030037785.1 Streptosporangiaceae bacterium | reverse complement strand
CGGACCCGCGCAGTCGGCCCGCCGGCGCGCCCGAACCCAGGCCGAACCAGAGCTCGCCGCGCTGCGCTCGCGCGGCCGGATGCGCGGCGCTGCCGCGCTGCTCGGACCCGCTTTCGTCGCCGCGATCGCGTATGTCGACCCTGGCAATTTCGCGACCAACTTCTCCGCCGGGGCAGCATCCGGCTACCGCCTGGCCTGGGTGATCGTCGCTGCCGACCTGATGGCCATGCTGGTCCAGTACCTGTCAGCCAAGGTCGGCGTCGCAACCGGCCGGGACCTGGCCGAGCTGTGCCGTGAGCAGCTGCCGCGTCGGGTCACGCTTGGCCTGTGGGCGCAAGCCGAGCTGGTCGCGATGGCCACCGACGTGGCCGAGTTCGTCGGTGCCGCGGTTGGCCTGAACCTGCTGTTCCGCACGCCACTTCCGACAGCCGGCCTGATCACAGCGGTGGTCGCGTTCGGCATCCTCGCCCTCCACCAGCGCGGGTATCGCCGATTCGAGCTGGCCATCATGGCCCTGCTCGGCCTGGTGCTGCTGGGATTCGGATATGACCTCGTCGCAGTGCATCCGAGTGCGGCCGCGCTCGGTCACGGCCTGGTGCCGGGCTTCGGCAACGCGGACGGCCTGCTGCTGGCTGTCGGCATCATCGGAGCCACCGTCATGCCACACGTGGTCTACCTGCACTCGGCGCTGACGAAGGACCGCGTCATCTGCCGCAACGATGCCGAGCGGCGCGCGTTGCTGCGGTTCCAGCGAGCTGACGTCCTCGTCGCCCTCGGCGCGGCCGGTCTGGTCAACCTGGCGATGCTGATCGTCGGGGCGGCCCTGTTCCGGACCGCCGACGCGCACACAGCAGCCGCCGACTGGATCGAGGTTGCGCACGCCGATCTCGGCCGGGTCGTCGGCGGGGGTGCCGCGCTGGCATTCGCGGTGGCTCTGCTCGCGTCCGGGCTGTCGTCGTCCAGCGTCGGCACCTACGCCGGCCAGGTAGTCATGCGCGGATTTCTCGACCGCAACGTGCCACTGTTCGTGCGCCGCGGGCTCACGATGCTTCCGGCTCTCGTCGTGCTGACGGTCGGGCTGCCACCCACCGCCAGCCTGGTGCTGTCGCAGGTGGTGCTCTCCTTCGGCATCCCGTTCGCGCTGGTACCGCTGGTCGCGCTCACTCGCCGCGCGGACCTCATGGGCGCGCTGGTGAACTCCCGGCTGACCACCTGGGCCGCTGCCTCGACCGCTGGCCTGATCATCACCCTGAACTGCTACCTGTTGTGGGTCACCCTGGTCCACTGACACCCCGGTCGGGCGCCAGCACCGCGCGATCGGTCGGCAGCACCGCCCGGTGGGCCGCCAGCACCGCCCGGTGGGCCGCCAGCCCGCCCGCAAGCCGCGAGTCACATCGTGGGAGTGAGATTGCTATGGATCCGCCCATAGTGATCCCGCTCCCACGGTCGCGACAGCTCGCCCGCTGTCGGCACCGCCTGCGAGATTGTGGCCATGGAGCTCGATGACCGTGCACTGGGGTTGCTAGGAGTCAGTCAGCGCGGCGTGCTGTCCCGAGCGCAGGCGCTGCAACACGGGTTCACACCGAATAACGTTCAGCACCGACTCCGGCCGGGCGGGCCGTGGCAGCGACTGCTGCCGGGCGTGTACCTGACCGTGACCGGGCAGCCGACGTGGGAGCAACAGCAGATCGCGGCGTTACTGCATGCAGGGCCCGGCGGTCTGATCACGGGGCAGGCCGCGCTGCTGAACTACCGGCTGCAGCACTCGGAGCCGCGCTGCGTCGACGTCCTGGTTCCGCTGGAGCGCCAGCGCGCCAGCAGCGGCTTCGCGCGGATATACCGGACGCGCCGGATGCCCGACTCGATGGTCTGCGACGGCGCGGTTCGGTTCGTGCCGCCGGAACGAGCCGTCGCTGACACGGCGCGAGCACTGGCTGACCGGGCGGCAGTGCGGGCCGTGGTCGCCAGCGCGGTCCAGCGCGGCCAGTGCACGATCGCGCAGCTCGCCGCCGAGCTCAGGGACGGCCCCACCCACGGCTCCGCACACCTGCGCGCCGTGCTGGCAGAAGTGATCGCCGGCATCCGCTCCGTCCCCGAGGGCGACCTGCGAAGGCTGATTATTCGGGCCAGGCTGCCTGAGCCGCTCTATAACGCCCAGCTGTACATAGGCGAGATGTTCCTGGCCCAGCCGGACGCTTGGTGGCCGCACCATGGTGTCGCCCTCGAGGTCGACTCGCGCGAATGGCACCTGTCTCCCGCTGACTGGGAGCAGACGATGACCAGGCACCGGCGGATGTGCGCCGTCGGAATCGTCGTCGTGCACGTAACCCCGCGCCAGATCCGCGACGAGTCGGCTCGGCTGGAGGCCGACCTCGACGCCTCGCTCAAGGCGGGCCGCCCACTCCCGGCGATCACGACAAGGCCGCTGGCGGCCTGAGCCCGAAGCCGAGCCCCGGCCGAAGCCGAGCCCCGGCCGAAGCCGAGCCGCGCCAGGATGGCCTGAGGCGGGCGGCAGCTTATACTTCGCGTCATGCCGTTCGCCCACGTCCCGGCGGCTGAGCAGACTACCGGGCGGGACAAGCGCCGCATCGCGGCCGTACTCGTGGCGATCGCGCTGATCCTCGCCGCCGTGGCGATCTGGGCGACGATACGGCCGGGCGCCTACGGCGCATCTCGCGATGGCTGCATCACCGTCAACCTGCCCAGCTCCATGGGCGGCTCGCTGATGCACCAGTGCGGCAGCGCGGCAAAGGCCACCTGCCAGCGCGCCTACACAGGCACGGACGCCATCTCCCGGCTGACCCGGCCGCAGTGCCGGCTCGCCGGCCTGTACCCGTCCTAGCCCGCCGACCACCCGAGCCGGATCGCGGCGCGGTTAGCCCTCCTAGCCCTCCTAGCCTTCCTAGCCCTCCGCCAGCAGCACGTCGGCGTCGAAACACGTCCGGTCCCCGGTGTGGCACGCCCCGTCGGTCTGGTCGACCCGCACCAGCACCGCGTCGCCGTCGCAGTCCAGCGCCACCGACACCACGCGCTGCACGTGCCCGGAGGTGTCGCCCTTCACCCAGTACTCCTGCCGGCTGCGGGACCAGTAGGTGCACCGCCCGGTCGTGAGCGTCCGGTGCAGCGCCTCGTCGTCCATCCAGCCCAGCATCAGGACCTCGCCCGTGTCGTGCTGCTGGGCGATGGCCGCGACCAGGCCGTCGCTGTCGCGCTTCAGCCGGGCGGCGATCTCCGGGTCGAGCCCGGTGCGGTCAGCTCGCACGCGGCACCGCCGAGGTCGGCCGGATCGGGTACCCGGCGGCAGCCAGCTCCTGCTTCACCGCGCCGATGCTCACCACACCGAAGTGGAACAAGCTGGCCGCGAGCACGGCGTCGGCACCCGCTGCGACGGCCGGGGCAAAGTGGGACAGCGCTCCGGCTCCCCCGCTCGCGATGAGGGGAACGGCTGCCGCTCCCCGCACGGCCGCAATCAGTGCTAGATCGAATCCTGCCTGGGTGCCATCGGCGTCGACGGAGTTCAGCAGGATCTCGCCGGCGCCCATCGCTACGGCGTCCCTTGACCACTGCACCGCGTCGATGCCAGCGCCGCGACGACCGCCGTGCGTGGTCACCTCGAACCCGGACTCGGTGTTCGAAGACCGGCGCGCGTCGATCGACAGCACGACACACTGCGATCCGAACCGGTCCGCAGCCTCGCGCAGCAGGCCCGGCCGCGCGACCGCGGCGGTGTTGAGCGCCACCTTGTCCGCCCCAGCCCGCAGCAGCCGGTCGACGTCGGCGACGGCCCGCACGCCGCCGCCCACGGTCAGCGGGATGAACACCTGCTCGGCGGTGCGCCGCACCACGTCGTACATGGTCTCGCGGTCGGCGCTGGACGCGGTGATGTCGAGAAAGGTCAGCTCGTCGGCGCCCGCGCGGTCGTAACGGGCCGCGAGCTCCACCGGGTCGCCGGCGTCGCGCAGGTCGACGAACCGCACGCCCTTGACCACGCGGCCGCCGTCGACGTCCAGGCAGGGAATGACCCGGACCGCGACCGCTGACCTGGCGGCGCAACCCCGGGTAGCCTCGCACGCCACCGACCCAGCGCGACGACCCGCCGTACCTCCTGGATTCACAGCGCCGCCCCCGGCGGGACGCCGCTGGCCGCGCCGATCCCCGGCTTGTAGGCGACCGCCTCCACCTCCACGAGCATGCGCGGGTCGATCAGACCGCGCACCTCAATCATCGAAGTAGCGGGCATGACCTCGGCAAACGCTTCGCCGTGCGCCCGGCCGTACGCCTCCCACTTGCTGATGTCCGTGACGAACATCCGCGTCCGCACCACGTCTGCCAGGCCTGCACCGAGCTTCTCCAGCGCCGACCGAACGTTCACGATCGCCTGGGCGGTCTGCGCGAACGCGTCCCCGTCGTGCACGAACTCCGCGCCGTCGATGGAGGTGCACCCGGTCACGAACACGAAGTCGCCTGCGGCGACGGCGCGGCTGTAGCCAACAACCGGCTCCCAGATCGCGCCGCTTGACACCCGCCGCACGCTGTTCCCGCTCACCACACCCCCAGGCTATCGACCGTCGCGGCCGGCTACGTCGCCACCGCCGCGAGCGCCTGGGGCAGGGTGAACTGCCCCGCGTACAGCGCCGTCCCGATGATCACGCCCTCGACGCCGAGCGGCACCAGGTCGGCGATCGCGCGCAGGTCGGCCACGCTGGACACGCCGCCGCTGGCGACCACGGAGCCGCGAGTCCGTGCGCACACGCGACGGAGCAGGTCCAGGTTCGGGCCGCGGAGCATGCCGTCCTTGTCGATATCGGTGACCACGTAGCGTGCGCAGCCGACGGCCTCGAGCCGGTCAAGCGCGTCGTCGAGTTCGCCGCTGTCGGTGGTCCAGCCGCGCGCGGACAGACGCGTGCCGCGAACGTCGAGGCCGACGGCAATCCGGTCCCCGTGAGCGGCGATCGCGGCAGCCACCCAGTCCGGCTGCTCGAGCGCCGCCGTGCCGATCACCACCCTGGCGCAGCCGGTCCCCAGCGCTGCCGTCAGCGCCGCGTCGTCGCGGATCCCGCCCGACAACTCGACCTGCACATCCAGCCGACCGATCAGGTCCGCAAGCAGCGGGCCGTTGGAGCCGCGACCGAACGCCGCGTCGAGATCGACCAGGTGGATCCACGCTGCTCCGGCGCGCTGCCAGGCCATCGCCGCGTCGGCTGGGTCGCCATAGTCGGTCTCGGTACCCGCCGCGCCCTGCACCAGTCGCACCGCCTGGCCGCTGGACACATCGACCGCGGGCAGCAGCTGCAGCGTCCCTACGGTGGGACGCGGGCTTCTCGTCGTCATGTCAGCGTCTCCAGCCAGTTCGCCAGCAGGGCTGCGCCCGCATCCGCGGACTTCTCCGGATGGAACTGGGTTGCCATCAGCGGACCGTCCTCGACTAGGGCGACGAACTCGGCGCCGTGCCGGGTCCAGCCCGTCAGCGGCTCGGCCGCCGCCACCCCCCGGCGCGGAGCGTGCAGCACGGCGTAGGAGTGTACGAAGTAGAACATCTCATCGGCGCCAAGCCCGGCGAGCAGCCGAGTTGCGGGGGGCGCAGCGACCACGTTCCATCCCATGTGCGGCAGCACGGGAGCGGCCAGCATCTGCACCACCCCGGGCCAGCAGCCCACTCCGTCCGTCCACGCACCGTGCTCCTCGCCGGTCTCGAACAGCACCTGCATGCCGACGCAGATGCCGAGCACGGGCCGGGACCCGGCGAGCCGCTTGGCGATGACCTGGTCGCCGCCGACCGCCCGCAGCCCAGCCATGCAGGCGGCGAATGCGCCGACGCCGGGCACCACCAGGCCGTCCGCGCCGAGCGCAGCGGCCGGATCGGCCGAGATTTCGGCGGCCGCGCCGACGCGCTGCAGCGCACGCTCCGCCGAGCGCAGATTCCCTGAGCCGTAGTCCAGCACGACCACACTCGGCCGACGGCTGGTCACGGGCGGCTCCGTTCCTGCTCTGGCTGCCTGGCAGCAGGCTCCAGCCTACCGATCACGGCCGACGTGACTCCGTCCGCACGTGCCGGGTCGGCGACTCGGCGGGCGGGGGTTACAGCACGCCCTTGGTGCTGGGCACCGCGCCGCCGGAGCGCGGATCGGGGGCAGCCGCCGCCCGCAGCGCCCGTGCGAACGCCTTGAACTGCGCCTCCACGATGTGGTGCGGGTTGCGCCCGCGCAGCACGTCCAGGTGCACGCAGATCTCCGCGGCGTGCGTGAGCGACTCGAAGAAGTGCCTGGTCAGCGTCGTGTCGTAGGTGCCGATCAGGGGCGCCATGGGCTCCGGCTCGGTGTGCACCAGATACGGCCGCCCCGACAGGTCGACCGCGGCGCGCACCAGCGTCTCGTCCAGCGGCACCAGCGCGTCGCCGAACCGGCAGATGCCCAGCTTCTCGCCGAGCGCCTCGCGCAGCGCCTGCCCGAGCGCGATCGCGGTGTCTTCCACCGTGTGATGGCTGTCCACCTCGAGATCCCCGCGCGCCTGCACGGTCAGCTCGAGCATGCCGTGCTTGCCCAGCTGGGCCAGCATGTGGTCGAAGAACGGGATGCCGGTCTCGGTGCGGCTCACGCCCGCGCCGTCGAGGTTGAGCTCGACCAGCACCTGCGTCTCGCCGGTCACGCGGCCGATGCGCGCAGTGCGGGTCATCGCAGCACCAGTTCCGGCTGACTTGCGACCAGATCGGCGAGTTCAGACCGGAACGTGGCCGTTTCGGTCGCGGTGCCGACCGTGACGCGCAGCCAGGTGGGCGGGCCCGTGGCCCTGATGAGCACGCCGCGGTCGAGCAGCCCCTGCCAGACGGCGTGCCGGTCGGCGAACCGGCCGAACAGCACGAAGTTCGTATCCGAGTCCGCCGCCTGCAGGCCGATCGCGCGCAGCTCGGTGACCAGCCGGTCTCGCTCCGCCCGAATCGCCGAGACGGTGGCCAGCAGCTCATCGGTGTGCCGCAGCGCCGTCAGCGCGACCGCCTGCGTGATGGCCGACAGATGATACGGAAGCCGCACGATCTGGAGCGCCTCGACGACGGCGGGGTCGGCAGCCAGGTAGCCGAGTCGGGCGCCGGCCAGGGCGAACGCCTTCGACATGGTGCGGACGACCACCAGCCGCGGGTACCGCGGCAGCAGCGTCAGCGCGGTGCCGCCGGGGTCCCTGGCGAACTCGGCGTACGCCTCGTCGATCACGACCATGCCGGGGGCCACCGCGCACACCGCGTCGATGAGCTCGACCGACGCCGCCGTCCCGGTCGGGTTGTTGGGCGAGGTGAGGAACACCACGTCCGGCTCATGCCGCCGCACCGTGGCCACGGCGTGGTCGGTGTCGAGGCCGAAGTCGCCGGACCGGTCCGCCGCGATCCACCTGGTCGCCGTCGTCTGGCTGATGATCGGGTGCATGGAGTAGGAGGGCTCGAAGCCGAGCGCGCTGCGGCCGGGGCCGCCGAAGGCTTGCAGCAGCTGCTGGATGACCTCGTTGGATCCGTTCGCGGCCCAGGTATTCGCCGCTGTCAGGCCGTGACCCAGGTAGCCTGCCAGCACCTCGCGCAGCGCGGTGACGTCCCGGTCCGGATAGCGGTTCAGGCTGGTAGCGGCGGCGGTGACGGCGCCGGCGATGCCGGCGACGAGCTCGGCCGACGGCGGATACGGGTTCTCGTTGGTGTTCAGCCGCACCGGCACGTCCAGCTGCGGCGCGCCATAAGGACGGCGGTCCGCCAGGTCGGCCCGGATCGGCAGTCCCGCCCAGGTGGCCGTGACCTGCTGGGGAGCGGTCACGAACGGTCCGAAGGCACGCGGACGCGCACGGCGTGCACGTGCGCGGCGAGATCCTCGGCACCGCCGAGCGCGTCGATGTGCGGCGCGACGGCGGCGAGCGCCGGCTGGTCGCACTCCACCAGGTGCACGCAGCGCAGGAACGTGCCGACCGACAGCCCGCCGGTGTGCCGCGCCGTGCCGCCCGTGGGCAGCACGTGGTTGGAGCCAGCCAGGTAGTCGCCGAGCGACACCGGTGCCCACGGGCCGACGAAGATCGCTCCCGCGTTGCGGACCCGGCGGGCCAGGATCGCGGCGTCGGCGGCCTGGATCTCCAGGTGCTCGGGCGCCCAGGCGTCGGCGACCGCCAGCGCCGCGTCCGCGTCATCGACGATCACGCACGCCGACTGCCCGGCGAGCGCCTCGCTCACCCGGTCAGCGTGCCGGGCCTGTGGTGCCTCCTTGGTCAGCTCGACGTCGACGCGGTCGGCCAGTGCGGCGCTCGTGGTGATCAGCAGGCAGGCGGCCAGCGGGTCGTGCTCGGCCTGCGCGATGAGGTCGGCCGCGACGAAACCGGCGTCCGCGCCGTCATCGGCGACAATCGCGATCTCGGTCGGCCCAGCCTCTGCGTCGATCGCGACTCGCTCGCGCAGCACGCGCTTGGCCGCCGCCACGTAGACGTTGCCCGGACCGGAGATGACGTCAGCGGGCAGACAGTCCGCGGTGCCATAGCCGAGCATCGCGATGGCCTGCGCGCCGCCCGCGGCGTGCACCTCGGTGACGCCAAGCAGCGCGCAGGCGGCCAGCACCGCGGGATGCGGCAGCCCGCCGTGCTCCGGCCGCGGTGGCGAGGCGACGGCGATCTCCGTGACGCCCGCCACCTGGGCGGGGATGACGTTCATCAGCACCGAGGACGGGTAGGCAACCAGGCCGCCCGGCACGTACACGCCCGCCCGCCGCACCGGGACGTAGCGCTCGGTCACGGTGGAGCCAGGCGCCACGGCGGTCCAGGTCTCGGCCGGTAGCTGCGCCCGGTGGACGAGCCTGGCCCGGCGCGCCGCCTCGGTCAGCGCCGCCCGCACGTCGGGGTCCAGCGCGGCGAGGGCGCCGGCCAGTGCCGCGGC
>JASHQA010000260.1 GCA_030037785.1 Streptosporangiaceae bacterium | reverse complement strand
TACCACACCGGGATCGGCACGCCGTTGTAGCGCTGCCGGCTGATCAGCCAGTCGCCGGTCAGGCCCTGGACCCAGTGCTCGTACCTCGCCCGCATGTACTCGGGGTGCCACTGCAGTTCGCGGCCGCGCGCGAGGAGCGTAGCCGCGAGCTCCGCGGACCGGCTGCCGTTGCGGACGTACCACTGCCGGGTCGTGATGATCTCCAGCGGCACCTGGCCGTACTCGTAGAACTTCACCGCGTGCCGGACCGGCTCCGGCTCGCCGCGCACGGCGCCGGCCGCCTCGAGCAGATCCGTCACCTGCCGGCGGGCCGCGCCAGCGGGCTGACCGGCGATCTTCTCGTAGGCCGCCGCCCCTTCGGCGCTGGTGAGCCACGCCAGGCGACCGGGAAGCAGCCGGCCGTCGGTGCCGATAATCGGCCTCGTTCCCAGCCGAAGGTCGCGCCACCAGGTCACGTCCGTCATGTCGCCGAACGTGCACACCATCACGAGCCCGGTGCCCTTGTCCGGATCGGCGAGCCGGTGGGCCAGGATCGGCACGGGCGCGCCGAACAGCGGGGTTACCGCCGTGGCCCCGATGAGCGGGGCGTACCTGGCGTCGTCAGGGTGCGCCACCAGCGCCACGCACGCGGGCAGCAGCTCCGGGCGGGTCGTGGCGACGATCACCTCGGCCGGGCCGGCGGGGCCGGCCCCGGCCAGCGGGAAGGCCAGCCGGACGAACCGGCCCGGCACCTCCCGGTCCTCGATCTCGGCCTGTGCCACGGCGCTGCCGAACGTCACGTCCCACAGCGCGGGCGCCTCGGCCCGGTACGCCTCGCCCCGCTCGATGTTGCGCAGGAACGCGAGCTGCGACACCGCCTGGACGCGCTCGTCGATGGTCCGGTAGCTCATCTCCCAGTCCACCGAGAGGCCGAGCCGCTGCCACGCCTCGGCGTACGCCTGCTCGTCCGCCCGGGTTCGCTCCCGGCACAGCTCGGTGAAGTTGCGCCGGGACACCGGCACCAGCTCGGCGGGGGTGAGGTCACGCTCGTTACCGCGCAGCGGCGGGGTCAGGTCACGCTGGTAGGGCAGCGTCGGATCGCACCGCACGCCGTAGTAGAGCTGCACCCGGCGCTCGGTCGGCAGGCCGTTGTCGTCCCAGCCGACCGGGTAGAAGACGGCTTTGCCGCGCATCCGGTGGAAGCGCGCGATCACGTCGGTGTGGGTGTAAGAAAACGCGTGCCCGAGGTGCAGGGAGCCGCTGGCGGTCAGCGGCGGGGTATCGATCGAGTAGACGTCGCCGCGGCTCCGGGAGCGGTCAAACTTGTACTACACGCTCCTTGGCCCACCGCTGCGCCCACTTGTCCTCGAGGCCGTCCAGCGTCGGCTTGGCCGGGATGCGGCACGATTCGGTGTTCATGCCGGCCAGGATAGCTGTCCGCTGGGCCGCTGCGCACGCTGGTATCCGGCGTCACGACCCGGTGCGCCTCCGCGCACGTGTGCCCGTCCGTGGGAGTGGGATTGGTATGGGCGGATCCATAGCAAACCCACTCCGACGGTGTGCCGCCGGACAGCGGCGGGGCTGCCGACGTCCCCGTAGGGTGACTGGCATGCAGATGCGCGTACTGGGCTCCACCGGCGTTCGGGTCAGCTCGTTCTGTCTCGGCGCGATGATGTTCGGCAGCACGTGGGGCAATCCCGACCACGATGAGGGCGTCCGGATCATCCACCGGGCGCTCGACTCCGGCATCAACTTCATCGACACCGCCGACGTGTACTCCGGTGGCGAGTCCGAGGTGATCGTCGGCAAGGCGCTCGCGGGCGGCCGGCGGGACGACGTCGTGCTCGCGACGAAGGCGCACGGGGTCATGGGCACCGACGTCAACGAGCGCGGCAGCTCCCGCCGCTGGCTGATCCGGGAGTGCGAGGCCAGCCTGCGCCGCCTCGGCACCGACCACGTCGACCTGTACCAGGTCCACCGGCCCGACCCGGACACCGACATCGACGAGACGCTCGGCGCGCTGACGGACCTGATCCGGGCCGGCAAGATCTGCTACGCCGGCACCTCCACCTTCCCCGCCGACTTGATCGTCGAGGCGCAGTGGACCGCGCAGCGCCGGGGCCGGGAGCGGTTCGTGTGCGAGCAGCCGCCCTACTCGATCCTGGTGCGCGGCGTCGAGGCTGCGGTGCTGCCTGCCTGTCAGCGTCATCGGCTCGGCGTGATCACCTGGGGACCGCTCGCCAGCGGCTGGCTGTCCGGTCAGTACCGGCTCGACTCCGACCTGCCCGCGAGCCGGCGGTCGCAGCGGCTGCCGCAGCGCTTCGACCTGAGCCTGTCGGCCAACCGGGCCAAGCTGGAGGCAGCCGACAAGCTGGCGAACCTGGCGGCCGAGGCGGGCATGTCGCTCATCCACCTCGCGCTCGGGTTCGTGGTCAGCCATCCGGCGGTCACGTCGGCCATCCTCGGCCCGCGCACCATGGCGCACCTGGAGAGCCAGCTCGACGCTCCGGCTGACGGGCTGCCCGCCGACCTGCTGGACCGGATCGACGAGATCGTGCCGGCGGGCGTCACCCTCAACCCCGCCGACGGCAGCTACGTGCCGCCGGCGCTCGCCGATCCCGCGCTGCGCCGCCGCCACTGAGGGCGGCCGCGCAGCTCACGGCGCGAGCGCCGCCAGGAGTTCGCGGCCGCGCTCGATGGCGGCCACCTGCGGGACATCCGGCGAGCCCACCAGCGGGTCCCAGTTGAGGTCGTAGAACACCTCGGTGACGCCCAGCTCGCCGAGCCGCTGGGCGTCGGCGCGGATCTGGTCGTAGCTGCCGGACAGCAGCAGCCGCTGCCCGTCGGGCCCGGTGACCGGCGCGCCGGCCCGGACCACGCCGCGGCAGATGTAACGCAGCTTGTCGGGATCCCGCCCGGCCGCCGCCGCGGACTCCCGCACGACCCCGATCAGTGTGTCGACCTTCGACAGGTCGGTCCGGCTGGAGGTGACCCAGCCGTCGGCGATCCGGCCGATCCGCTGCAGCGCTGGCCTCGCCATGCCGCCGAGCAGGACCGGCGGGCCACCCGGCTGCACCGGCCGAGGTAGCTGCGCGCCGGCCGGAACCTCGTAGAACGCCCCGCGGACTGGCGAGTCCGCGCCGCCCGCCCACAACGTGCGCAGCGTCTGCACGTACTCGGCGGCTCGCGCGCCGCGGCGGGTCATGTCCGCGCCTGCCAGCGCGAACTCCTCGGGCATCCAGCCGATGCCCAGGGCCAGGTCGTGGCGGCCGCCAGAGAGCACGTCCAGCGACGCGGCCTGCTTGGCCAGGTAGCCTGGCGAGACGAACGGCAGATTGATGACCGCGACGCCGAGCCTGATCCGGCTGGTCACTGCGGCGGCGAAGGACAGCGCGGCCATCGGGTCCAGTACGCTCTGGTAGACGGGGTCCATGCCAGACCCGGCCGGGACGAGCAGCCGCTGGAAGCTCCACAGCGAGTGATACCCGGCAGTTTCCGCGGCCGAGGCAACTGCGGCTAGATTCTCCGGTGTAGCCCAGGCGCCCGACACAGGGGCGCCGAATCCGATGTCCATTTGCCCACCCTAACCGCGGCCGGGCGAATGGCGGAGATACGGAACGAGCCCGTTCCCTTAAAACGCGGAGGCTCCCGTGAACGCCGACCCACGCACCTGGATCGCGACCCTCCGCCGGTCGCACGACAACCTGGCCCGCATCGCCGAGCCGATGACGCCCGAGCAGGTCCGAGCGCAGTCGTTCTGCCGGGACTGGACCAACGCCCAGGTGCTGTCGCACCTCGGCAGCGGCGCCGAGATCGCGCTCATGGGCCTGCCCGGCGCGCTCGGCGAGGGACCGCCGGTGAGTCGCGACGCGTACCCAGCGGTGTGGGACCGCTGGAACGCCAAGAGTCCCGACGAGCAGGCCGCCGATG
>JASHQA010000259.1 GCA_030037785.1 Streptosporangiaceae bacterium | reverse complement strand
GTGGCAGCGGTCCGGCACGCGGTCCGGGTCAGCCTGGCCGGTCTGCAGCCGGGCGACAAGGTGCTGGCTGCGTGCTCGGGCGGGGCCGACTCGCTCGCGCTGGCCGCGGCGCTGGCGTTCGAGGCGCCGCGGGCGGGGCTGGCGGCCGGTGGTGTCACCATCGATCACGGGCTGCAGGCCGGCTCGGCAGCGCGTGCGCGTCGGGTAGCCGAGGTCATGACGGCGCTCGGGCTCAGCCCGGCGCTGTCGATCGCCGTGACGGTCCAGTCGCCGGGGGGAAACGGGGGGTATCCCGGTCCGGAGGCGGCCGCGCGCAATGCCAGGTACGCCGCGCTCGACCAGGCTGCCGAGACGACAGACGCCGCCCGGATCCTGCTCGGACATACCCTGGACGACCAGGCCGAGACGGTCCTGCTCGGCCTGGCTCGCGGCTCTGGCGCTCGGTCTCTGGCCGGGATGGCAGCCAGCTCAGGACGCTACCTGCGGCCGCTGCTCGGTATCCGTCGTGACCAGACCAGGGCCGCGTGCTCGGCACTCGGCCTCGAGCCGTGGGAAGACCCGCAGAACCGTGACCCGGCCCTGACCAGAGCTCGCGTCCGGGAGCAGCTGATGCCGGCTCTCGCCGAGGCACTCGGGCCGGGGGTAGCCGAGGCGCTGGCCAGGACGGCCGACCTGCTCCGGGCCGACACCGACGTGCTGGACGGCATCGCGGCCGCCGCGGCTGACAGACTCGGCGGCACCGCCTCCGCGCGGGACCAGGGGTGGCCGACCGATGCGCTGGCCGCGCTGCCCGAGGCCATCAGGCACCGGGCACTGCGACTGGCCGCGCTCGCGGCCGGGTGCCCGGCTGGGGCGCTGTCGCACCGGCACGTCGCGCGCCTGGACGAACTGGTGACGAACTGGCATGGTCAGCGGCCAGCAGATCTGCCCGGCGGCGTGAGCTGCGGCCGCAGGTATGGCAGGCTGCTCTTCATCACGGCAAGGGCTACCGATGTCGTCCCCCCGGCCAGGACTGGTACCGCGGAGATTCCCGGGGCTCGGCCCCGGACTGGCACCGGGGGTGGTTGAACCGCTGCGCGATCGGAGGAGTCCCGGTGGACGCGAGTGACATGGGTGCCGACCTCAAGGATGTCCTGATCACAGCGAACCAGTTGCAGCAGCGGGTCGGCGAGCTGGCCGCTCAGATCGACGCAGATTACGCCGATCGCGAACTCTTGCTCGTCGGCGTGCTCAAGGGTGCCGTCATGATCATGGCCGACCTGGCCAGGGCGATGCACCAGCCGGCGCAAATGGACTGGATGGCGATTTCGTCCTACGGCTCGGGCACGAAGTCGTCCGGTGTCGTGCGGATCCTCAAGGATCTGGACGCTGACATCAGCGGCCGGCACGTGCTCGTGGTCGAGGACATCGTGGACTCCGGGCTGACGCTGTCGTGGCTGGTCGGCAACTTGCGGTCACGTGGCCCCGCCTCGGTGCGGGTCTGCGTGCTGCTGCGGAAGCCGTCGGCCGCTCGGATGAACGTCGACGTCGCCTACACCGGCTTCGACATCGAGGACGAGTTCGTCGTCGGTTACGGACTCGACTACGCCCAGAAGTACCGCAATCTCCCCTTCGTCGGGACGCTGGCCGAGCACGTGTACCGGCCGGCCGCCAGCTAGCCGCGAGCGGTCAGCGCGGAACTTGCACCCGCTGAAGTTCGTTAACCTGGGTAAGAGGCGTAAGACGGCCGCCACTGCCCCTGTGCGGCCCCGCAGCGTGTCGGTCCCCGCCGTCGCGGTGTAACGTCGAGTATTCCCGCGCCGTGGCGGTCAGGGAAGAAATAGCCGCGCGTTCACGCTGAAGGGCAAGGCAGCCCCGTCGCTGGACGGCGAGGCGTGAGGCTCGTCAGGAGGGACTGGCCGGACCTGTGGGCCGTTCATCGATGGATATGAAGCGCATGTTGCGCAACTGGGTGCTTGCCATCCTTTTTGTCGTCATCATTCTGGTGATCCTGTACAAGCTGGTGAACACGGGGCCGACCTACCAGATGGTGCCTACGTCGCAGGCGGTCGCCGCGATTCAGAACGGCAACGTGAAGTCGGTCACTCTCACCGACGTGGATCAGACCATCCAGCTCACCACGAAGAGCGGCGCCAACTGGGAGGCTTCCTGGGTTGGCAGCCAGGGCACCACGCTGGCCAATGACCTGCAAAAGCAGGTGGACAACGGGACCCTCCCGAAGAGTGCCTACACGGTGAAGGTGCCGAAGAGCAGCTCGTTCTGGACGCTGATCTTCAGCTACCTGCCCTTCATCATCATTTTCCTGCTGTTCATGGTCTGGCTGAACCAGATGCAGGGTGGCGGCTCGCGGGTGATGAACTTCGGCAAGTCCAAGGCGAAGCTCATCACCAAGGACACCCCCAAGACCACGTTCGCCGACGTGGCCGGTGCCGACGAGGCAATTGAGGAACTGCAGGAAATCAAGGAGTTCCTGCAGAGCCCGGGCAAGTTCCAGGCGATCGGCGCCAAGATTCCCAAGGGCGTGCTGCTGTACGGGCCGCCGGGTACTGGCAAGACGTTGCTCGCGCGGGCCGTGGCCGGCGAGGCGGGGGTGCCGTTCTACTCCATCTCCGGCTCGGATTTCGTCGAGATGTTCGTGGGCGTCGGCGCCTCGCGCGTCCGCGACCTGTTCGAGCAGGCCAAGGCCAACGCGCCGGCCATCGTCTTCGTAGACGAGATCGACGCCGTGGGCCGGCACCGTGGCGCCGGCTTCGGCGGCGGCCACGACGAGCGCGAGCAGACGCTGAACCAGCTGCTGGTCGAACTGGACGGCTTCGACACCAAGGGCGGCGTCATCGTCATCGCCGCGACGAACCGGCCGGACATCCTGGACCCGGCACTGCTGCGCCCTGGTCGGTTCGACCGGCAGATCGTCGTCGCCCAGCCTGACCTGGCGGGCCGTAAGGGCATCCTGCGCGTACACGCGAGGGGCAAACCGTTCACCTCGGACGTCGACCTCGATGTGATCGCGCGGCGGACCCCCGGCTTCACCGGCGCCGACCTTGCTAACGTCATCAACGAGGCCGCCCTGCTGACCGCGCGGGCGAACCAGACGCAGATCGAGATGGCCTCGCTCGAGGAGGCCATCGACCGGGTCACCGCGGGGCCGAAGCGCAAGAGCGTGCTGCTGTCGGAGAAGGAGCGGAAGGTCATCGCCTACCACGAGGGCGGTCACGCCCTGGTGGGACACGCGCTGCCGAACGCCGACCCGGTGCACAAGATCACGATCATCCCGCGCGGTCGCGCGCTCGGTTATACCGCCGCCGCGCCGTCTGAGGACAAGTTCCTGGTCAGCCGCGCCGAGATGATGGACCAGCTCGCCATGCTCCTCGGCGGCCGGACCGCGGAGGAACTCGTCTTCCACGAGCCCACCACCGGCGCCGCTAACGACATCGAGAAGGCGTCCCAGATCGCCCGCGGCATGATCACCGAGTACGGCATGAGCGAGCGGCTGGGCGCGCGGAAGTTCGGCAGCGGCGAAGGCGAGCCGTTCCTCGGTCGGGAGATGTCGCACGCCCGCGACTACTCTGAGGAAATCGCCTCGGCCATCGACGACGAGGTGCGCAGGCTCATCGAGTCGGCCCACGACGAGGCGTGGGAGATCCTGGTCCAGTACCGGGACGTGCTGGACAATCTCGTGCTGCAGTTGCTCGAGCACGAGACGCTGTCGCGCGACCAGGTGCTCGAGATCTTCTCACCGGTCCACAAGCGCCCGGCCAGGGGCACCTACACCGGCTACGGGAAGCGGCTGCCGTCGGACCGCCCGCCCGTCCTGACGCCCAAGGAACTGGCGCTGACCGCGGCGTCGGACGCCAGCGTGGGGCAATCCCTCGGCAACGGACAGTCGTCCAGCGCGGTCGGGCTGCCTGCCGGGTCCTCGGCTCAGCCTGGTCGGTCCACGGGTCACAGTTCACCACTGGGCGGCGGCAGCGGGCTGGGTGGCGGCAGCCCGCTGGGCGGCGGCAGTCCGCTGGGTGGCGGCAGCCCGCTGGGTGGCGGCAGCCCGCTGGGCGGGAATCCGTTCGGCGGCGGCCAGTCCGGCAATGACGGCAGCGGCGCTGACGGTTCTCCGGACAGCGAGGGCCGTTGAGAGACGGCAGCTTCGACCTTCCGCGGATTGAGCGTGCGATCAGGGAGATACTGCTGGCGGTCGGCGAAGATCCTGATCGAGACGGCCTCCGGGACACTCCGGCCAGGGTGGCTCGCGCGCTGAACGAGCAGTTCGCGGGTCTGCTGCTGGAGCCCGCGGACGTGCTCACCACCGTCTTCGACGCCGACCACGAAGAGATGGTTCTCGTCCGTGACATCGAGTTGTACTCGACGTGCGAGCACCACCTGGTGCCGTTCTTCGGCCGCGTGCACGTCGGCTACATCCCCAACGAGAAGGGCCAGATCACGGGCCTGTCGAAGCTGGCCAGGCTGGTCGACGTGTACGCCCGGCGGCCGCAGGTCCAGGAGCGCATGACCAGCCAGATCGCGGATGCCATGATGCAGACTCTCGAGCCCCGCGGCGTTATCGTGATAATCGAGGCCGAGCACCTCTGCATGTCGATGCGCGGTGTGCGCAAGCCCGGCGCCAAGACCGTGACGTCTGCTGTGCGCGGGTCGTTCCTCAGCTCAGAGACCACGCGGCTGGAAGCGATGAGCCTGCTCACGAACCGGTCCTGACCGGCTGGCCGGCTACCGGCACGTAGCGGAGTTTGCGCCCGGCCTAGGTTGACGAGTAATACGCTGATCCCTCGCGAAACGGGGCCCGACCGTTTGCCCGAGATGACTGAATCAACCGGGCCTGGGCCGACGAGGGCCCAGGCAGGCGTGCAGGAACACCCGGCCCAGCGGTCGGTCGTAACGCCGTGGCTGGAGCGCGGTCTGGACCTGCGCCAGCAACTGCGCTGGGTGCCCCTCTGCGCTGGCCTGATGGCGCTGGTCACCGGCCTGGGCTACATCATCGAGGGCCTGCTGCCGCACCTGTATCACCGGCGGCTGCGAGGGCTGTCTGACATCTTGCCGGGCACGCTGGTCAACGTCACCAGGACGACCGACGTCATCATCGGTGTCCTGCTGCTGATGCTGTCCCACGGCCTGCGCCGCCGCAAGCGCCGGGCGTGGGCGGCGGTCACGGCCCTGCTCGCGGTCGGTCTCGTCCTGCACGCCGGACTCGGGATCGTCGCGCACACGATCAACCACCTCATCCCGCTGCAGCCGCCACATCCCTTGCAGATCGCCGGCACCGCGGTGCTGCTGGTCGCCCTGCTGGCCTTCCGCCGTCAGTTCTACGCCGTCGGCGACCAGCGGTCTCGCTGGCGAGCGCTCTGGGTGCTGTGCTGCCTGCTGGTCGCGGACTTGGTCATCGGCCTCGCCGCGCTGGCAATCATCCGCGGGCTCCGCGGTACTTACTCGGCGACTCAGCTCGTGTACTCGGTTGTCATGAATACGATCGGCTTCTCCGGACCGGTCCGGTTCGTCAGCGAAGATCGGGCTGATCACTTCGGCTTCGTGACCGGCGGCCTGGGCCTGCTGACGCTGTTTGTCGCCATTTTCATGTTCCTGCGGCCCGCAGCGCAGCAGTCCCGGCTGCAGGGCGCCGACGCGGGACGGATCCGGGGCCTCCTCGACCGGTACGGCGAGCAGGACTCGCTCGGCTACTTCACGCTCCGGGAGGACAAGAGCGTCCTGTGGTCTCCGACCGGTAAGTCCTGCGTCGGATATCGCGTCCTCGCCGGCGCGATGCTGGCCAGCGGCGATCCTCTCGGCGACCCGGAAGCCTGGCCGGGCGCGATTCACGCCTTTCTCGACGAGGCGGCGCGGCACGCCTGGGTGCCTGCCGTCATCGGCTGCAGCGAGCTCGGCGCCGAGATCTGGTGCCGGGAAGGCAAGCTGACCGCACTGGAACTCGGGGACGAGGCGGTCGTCTACGTTGCTGACTTCAGCCTCGAAGGCCGCGCCATGCGGAATGTCCGGCAGATGGTCGGCCGAGTCACGAAGAAGGGGTACATCGCAGAGATTCGTCGTATTTCAGACATTCCGTCGGAGGAAGTCGCACGGCTGGTGCGGCAGGCGGATAGCTGGCGCGGCAGCCCGACGGAGCGCGGGTTCTCCATGGCACTCGGCCGGATCGGCGGTCCCGACGACGGCCAGTGCGTGATCGCGACCGCGACCCTGGACGGCGTGCTCCGTGCGCTGCTGCACTTCGTGCCGTGGGGCAGCGACGGCCTGTCGCTGGACCTGATGCGCCGGGACCGGTCCGCGGCGCCGGGCCTGAACGACTTCCTCATTGTCGAGGCGATCAAAGCGGCGCCCGACCTCGGGGTGAAGCGGGTATCCCTGAATTTCGCCGTCTTCCGGGCGGCCCTGGAGCGGGGCGAGCGCATCGGGGCTGGGCCCGTGCTGCGGGCCTGGCGCGGGATCCTGCTGTTCCTGTCGCGCTGGTTCCAGATCGAGTCGCTGTATAAGTTCAACGCCAAGTTCTGCCCCGAGTGGGTGCCACGGTTTCTCGTCTTCCCCGGTACCAGGGACGCGCCCCGAATCGGGATCGCGGCACTGGCGGCCGAGGCGTTTCTGGTCTGGCCCACCGTCGAGATCCGGCGGATTGCCCGTCGGCTCGGGCTGAACCGGCTAGCCAGGCGACTGGCCCGCCATCCCGGCCGTCGCTGACGGCGCGGTGGCAGACTCCCCACCGATTCCGCGCGCTCATACCGGACATATAACCCGGAATAGCGCGCGAGATCGGTGGAACGTCCTTCCGCACCGCGGTGGGCTGGCCCAGCCACGGCGGCGTGGCGGAACACGTAGATTGGCTGTCGTGAGCGCTCACGAAGACCGGCACCGCCCGGTGCTGCCGGGCCTGACCCCGGCCGGGCGCTGCCTGGTGATGGGCGTCGTCAACGTCACGCCCGACTCCTTCTCCGACGGCGGTACCTGGCTCGACCCGGACAAGGCCGTCGCCCACGGCCTCGAACTGGCGAGCCAGGGTGCCGACATCGTCGACGTGGGCGGCGAGTCCACTCGACCGGGTGCGCAGCGAATCCCCGTCGAGGACGAGCTACGGCGGGTCATGCCGGTGGTCACGGCGCTCGCCGAGGCGGGCGGCTGGGTGAGCATCGATACGATGCGCGCCGAGGTGGCGCGCCGGGCACTGGCGGCCGGCGCCCGGATGGTGAACGACGTCAGCGGTGGCCTCGCGGACCCAGAGATGGCCGGCGTGGTCGCCGAGGCTGGTGTTCCCTACGTCGTGATGCACTGGCGCGGCCACAGCGCTGACATGTACGGCCCAGCCGTCTATTCCGACGTCGTGGCCGAGGTGCGAGCCGAGCTCGGCCGCCGGCTTCAGGCGGTCATCGCGGCCGGGGTCGATCCGGGCAACGTCATCCTCGACCCCGGCCTGGGCTTCGCCAAGCTGGCCGAGCACAACTGGACGCTGCTCGCGCACCTGGACCAGATCGCCCGGCCGGAGGGATACGACGAGCCATTCCCGGTCCTGGTCGCGGCGTCCAGGAAGGGATTCCTCGGCAAGCTGCTGGCCTCCTCCGACGGGCGGCCGCGGTCGTTTGCCGGCAGCGACGACGCCACCATCGCGATAACCGCGCTCGCGGTCGCGGCGGGCGCCTGGTGCGTGCGCGTCCACATGGTCCCCGGCAACCTCGACGCGGTACGGGTGGCTACCCGATGGCGGGCGGAAGCCGTGGCAACCAGGTCCGGGGGGGATGACCCGCCTGGCCCCCCCGTGGCAGGCGCGCGCTGATGCTGGACCGCATCAGCATCGCCGGCCTGCGGGTGCGTGGCTATCACGGCGTGCTGCCCGAGGAGCGAGTGAGCGGCCAGGACTTCATCGTCGACGCGCTGCTGTGGCTGGACGCTGCCCCCGCAGCCGCCAGCGACGACCTGAGCCTGACCG
>JASHQA010000258.1 GCA_030037785.1 Streptosporangiaceae bacterium | reverse complement strand
GCGCTGCTTGACCGCGGCCAGCCGGCGACGCTCGGCGTCGTCACGGTTGGGTCGGCCAACCCGTTGCTGCTCGGCAACAACCACCAGGTACTCGCCTACGCCTACCACCAGGCCGGCGCCGCGGTGACGCTGCTGGTCTACGACCCGAACTCGGGCCCTGACGACGCTGTCGCCATCCGGTTCGCCGTCGCGCAGCCCGGCGGCGCGTTCACCCACAACCTGGCCGTGAGCTGGCCGATCCGCGGCTTCTTCCTGACCAGGTACACGCCCGCCGAGCCACCGGTCAGCTGACGGCTGGCGGCAGGCTACCGGCGGGCGGCGGGCTGACGGCCGGCGGCGGGCTGACGGCCGGCGGCGGCACGCCCGCTAGCCAAGGCTGGACCGCAGCGCTAGCAGCTGCGCGAGCTGTGCCTTGAACGCGGTCACGGGCAGCGCGCCATCGAGGTAGCCAGCCTCAAGTCCGGCCAGGCAGTCCGGGCCCGGCAGCGCTGCAGTCCCGGTGCAGAGCAGGGCGTCCATGCCCGCGCGGGCGGCGAGCATGGTCCTGTTCTGCAGCGACCCGTAGGCAGCCAGCGCGCCAGCGCCGAGCGCGTCGGTGATCGTCACACCGCCGAAGCCCAGTCGCTGCTGCAACTCACCCTGGATGATCGCCGGTGACAGCCCGGCCGGTAGCAGCCGTGGGTCGAGCGCGGGGTAGTTCGCCCAGGACACCATCGTCAGCTGCACGCCGGCTTGGATGGCAGCCTGATACGGCGCCTCGTCCACCGACCGCAGCGTGCTGGCCGACAGGTTGATCTCGACCGGCTCGTTGTCGGTGTCCTGCCCCGCGCCCGCCGCGCCGAGACCGGGGAAGTGCTTCACGGTCGCCGCCACGCCGCCCGCCTGCAGCGCGCGGACGAAGGCGGCGCCGGCCGCCGCCACGACGGCCGGGTTCATGCTGTAGGACCGCTGGTACTGGTCGTCGAAGTCACCTGGCTGCCGGTAGACGTCGAGCACGGGCGCCAGGTCGACGTTCAGCCCGACACCGGTTAGCCCCGCTGCGGCCTGCGCGCCGGCCGTGGCCGCCGCGGCGGCCGGGCTCGCGGAGGCGCCGATCTCTGCCTCGGACTCGCTGGGCCCGGCCCAGGGCAGCCGGAGGACCTCACCGCCTTCCTGGTCGGTCATGAGCAGCAACGGGTAGTCGCGCGCCGGGTTCGTCGGGCTGGCGTTGGCCGCCTTCAGCTGCGCGACCAGGGCGTTCAGCTGGGCTGGGCTGGCGATGTTGGAGCCGAAGAAGATGACCCCGCCTACCTCGCCCTGCTGAATCGCCGTCAGCAGGCTCGGCGGCGCGGTCAGGCCGCTGAAGCTGTAGATCACGCGCTGGCCAGCTAGCTGTGCGGGCGACATGCTGTCGATGACTGTGGCCAGGCTTCGCAGCGCAGCTAGCTGGGGCTTGGTCGGCACCGCGGCCGGACCCTGCACCGCTTCGGCAGCTTGCTCTGCGGCGCTCGGCGGGGGCGACGGCGGCGGGGATGGCGCACTCGAGGTCGAGGGAGCAGCCGCTGGCCGGGACGCTGACGGGCCGACCACCGACGGCCCGGAGCCGCAGCCGACGACGAGCGCTAGGACGGCGAGGGCCGTCCCGGCCGCCGCGGCGTGCCGGACGTGCGGGCGGCGGCTCCGGCTGTGCCCGGCAGCCGGCCATCCCGTTGGCAACCAGCTACCTCCTCGGTCGACGGCCCAGCCTCGGCACCGTCACGCCAGACAGGACCGACGGCAGCCCGGCGCGGCTGGGTGACGCGCAGCACCGTGCCGCTCCGGCCGGCTGAAATGCCGACGCGGTGCGGCCTGGCTGCGCCCTACGGTATCCGGGCTGGCGGACCTGACTGCACTTCCTCGAAGGCGGGGCGTTCCGCGCCAGGCGCCCGCACCAGGTCCGGTTGCAGGGTGGCGACGCGTCGAGCGACTCCTGCTGCTACCAGTGAGCCCAGTGCACCACCTCGTCGAACGCCCGGCGATCCGGCCTGACGATGGGCGCCAGCGGGCGGTCGGCCGGATAGCCAAGCGAGATCAGGTAGGCGCACGTATGGTCCGCGGGCAGGCCTAGCAGCCGCCGCGCCAGGTCCTGGTCGCCCACCGCGGAGTGCGCGCTGCCGATCCCCGTGTCGGCGGCGGTCACCATCATGGCCATCGTCGCCTGGCCGAGGTCGAACTCGTCGCGGTGACCGGGCCCCTCGGCGGGCCCGACGATCAGTGCGATGGCGGTCTGTGCGCCGGCCACGTGGCCAGCGCCGACCCACACCTGTGCCAGTTCCTGCAGCTGGGTGCCGTCGGTGACGACGACGAAGTCCCACGGCTGCAGGTTGCGGGACGACGGTGCGCGCCGACCCGCCTCCAGGATGCGATGGAGATCCTCGGCGGCGATCGGCTGATCGGTGAACGACCGGACGTTGCGGCGCGAGGTGATGGCTTCCCAAGTCTGCATGCCGCCCACAACGCCGGGCGGACCGGATTCATTCTGCTGGCGGCGCCGCACTCACTCCGATCGGGCCGGTTGCAGGTCGGCGCTGTCGGGCTCGTTCGCCACCGGGCCGTCCTCGGGCAGCAGGGCCGCCGTGCGGCGCGCCGTCTCGTGCGCCCACCGGCCGCTGACGAGCAGGCCGAGCGAGAGGACAGCCACGCCGCAACCGGTCATGACCCACCAGCCGACGTGGCTCGCCACCGCGAAGTCGTTCCGGAAGGGCCCGTGCAGCGCCGATACCGTCACCGCGCCGATGACGGCCACGCCGAGCGAGGAGCCGATCTGCCTGCTCGTCGACGCGACGCCAGCGGCCACGCCGGCCTGCGAGCGCGGCATGCCCGACACCGTGCTGTTGGTGATCGGGGCGTTGACCACGCCGAACCCGATGCCGAAGATCAGATACGTCAGCAGCAACTGGACCGCGGACGTTCCGTTCTCCAGGCGGGTCAGCAGGAGCCCGGCGGCAGTGATGAACAGGCCCGCGGCGATGAGCGGCAGCCGAGTCCCCCTCGACCCGACGATCCGGCCGGATATCGGCGCGCCGATCGCGGCCATGGCCGCCATCGGCAGCACGTACAGCCCCGCCATGAGCGGCGTGTACCCGCGGACGTTCTGCAGGTACAGCGTGTTGACGAGCAGGAAGCCGCCCAGCGCCGCGAACGCGGAGATCGCGATCGCGACCGCGCCGGAGAACGGCGCGCTGCGGAAGAACCGCAGGTCGATCAGCGGCTCGGCGCGCCGCGGCTCGTACCAGATCAGCGCGCAGAGCGCTGCCACCGCGACCGCGAAGCAGCCGATGATCTCACCCGAAGCCCAGCCGGCTCCCGGCCCCTCGATGAGGGCGTAGACCATCCCGGTCAGCACCACGATCACGAGCGCCTGCCCGACCGGATCGGGCCGCCGCGCTCGCGGCGCCCTCGACTCCGGCACGTACATCGCGGTCAGCACGATGGCCGCGACACCAACCGGCACGTTCACCCAGAAGATGCCGCGCCAGCCGACCCCTTGCACGAGCAGGCCGCCGACGATCGGCCCGAGCGCCATGCTCAGCCCGAAGACGCCGCCCCACACGCCGATCGCTCGTGCTCGCTCCCCTGGCTCGATGAACACGTTTGTGATGATCGACATCGCGACCGGATTCAGCATCGAGCCACCAACGGCCTGCAGCATCCGGAACGCGATGAGCCAGCCCAGGCCCGGAGCGAGGCTGCACAGCAGCGAGCCGAGCGAAAAGAGCGCGAGACCCGTCTGGAACGTGCGGCGGCGGCCGACCCGGTCCGCGGTCGAGCCCGACAGCATGAGCAGGCTGGCGAGCACCAGGATGTAGGCGTCGATGACCCACTGCAGCCCGGAGACTCCGGCGTGCAACTCGCGACCGATGGACGGCAGCGCGACGTTGACGATCGTCGTGTCGAGGCCGACGATGAACAGGCTCGTGCAGCAGATCGCGAGGATCAGCATCCGGCGCGAGTGACTGAGATCCGGTGCGCCCACCAGATCAAGTATGCCCGCTCTCTAGTTGGTCAACTGAAAGTTGACCGACGGTGCGGGGTCAACCTATGGTTGACACATGACGCCACCACCCACGCTGCAGGAACTGATCGACACGGTCCGACAGGACGCCGGCACCGACGATCCCGTTGACCAGCTCGTGGTCGCGTCCACGACGGCGTCCACCCTCGAGCAGACCACGGATGCCCTGCTCGGGCACTTCGTCGACCGCTGCCGCCGGGCGGGCCGGTCGTGGTCGGAGATCAGCGCGGCTCTCGGAGTGACCAAGCAAGCCGTGCACAAGAGGTTCGCCGGCCCGCTCGCTGTGCGGCTGGCCGCGACGACCGACCAGCCCACCTTCGAGCGATTCACCCAGCGGGCGCGTAACGTGCTCGTGGCCGCCCAAGCCGCAGCGGAAGCGAGCGGTCACTGGGTGGTCGGGACCGAGCACCTGCTGCTCGGGCTCTACGCCGAGCCAGAGGGCATCGGCGGCAAGGTACTGCTGGACATGCACGTCAGCCGCGCGCACGTCGAAACGGCGCTGCGCGCAGCCGACCACGCAGCCGACCGCGTTGCCGGCGACGTTACCGGCGAACCGGCAGCGGAGCCGACCAGCCCGGCCGACGGATCCGGCGGCGCCGCAGCCGACGCCCAGGACCAGCCGGCCGCCCCGGCGGCACAGCCAGCGCACTCGGTCGACCCGGCGGCGGGACGCCGGCCGCTGTCGCCGAGGGCGCGTACCGCGCTGATGAATGCCGTGGCGGCTGCGCTGGAACTCGGTCATAACTACATCGGAACCGAGCACATCCTGCTCGGCCTGTACCGGGACCCGGATAACCTCGCGTCACGGGTGCTGGCCCGCCTCGGCGCAGACAGCGCCGAGGTGCAGGCCCGAGTCGCCGAACTGCTGCGCGCCTACGCCAAGCCCTGACCGCCGCGGCCCCGCAGGCGACCGGACCCACGGGGCTCGCTAGTCAGCCGATGTCGCGGCCGCGCAGACCCGCCACGCCGACCACGCTCATGGCGAGCGCGACCACGCACAGCCAGCACACCGGCGTCGCGCTGACCGCGCCGCCGGGCAGCTTCGGCACGTGCGTGAACGGGGAGATGTCCTGCACGTCCTGGGTCAGCCGGACAGCGGGCCCGATCAACGCGATCAGCGCGCACACCGCGACGGCCGCCCACCCGACTCCGGCGCTCCACCGCGGCGCCAGCCCGATGAGCAGGCAGGCGACACCGGCCAGGCACAGCGCGGCGGGCACCTGCACGAGGCCAGCCTCGACGAGCCGGGCGACCCACGTGCCGACGTCTGAGCTCGCGAGGCCAAAGCCCAGGCCCGTTCCGATGCCACCGACGACGAGGACGGTGACGGTCCCGGCGGCGACCATCAGCAGCTGACTGCCGCCCCACCGGTACCGGCTGACTGGGCCCGCCAGCACCGGCTCGCCGAGTCCGTCGGTCTCCACGGTTCGCAGCCGGAGCACCGCGCCGGTCGCGTACGCCGCCGCGACCAGGCCGAGCAGGCTCATGCAGGCGCCGAGGTAGGCGTTGGTGAGGGCGGTTTGCCCGGCAATCCGGTCCAGCACCTTCTCGACCTGTCCGCCGCCGGACCCGAGCAGCGGGCCGATGCCGTTGCCGACCACGCCGATCGCCAGCCCTGCGACGAGGAAGCCGACCGACCAGCCGACGAGGCTGCCGCGCTCCAGCCGCCAGACCAGGCCGAGCGGACCCGCCAGCAGCCGGCCCGCGGCTGCCGGACC
>JASHQA010000257.1 GCA_030037785.1 Streptosporangiaceae bacterium | reverse complement strand
TCCGCGGCCCCCGCCCCCGCCCCCGCCGCGGCCGCGGCCGAGCCGCCGTCCCTCACGCTGGACGCGCTCGGCAAGAAGTGCCCGATCCCGATCATCATGCTGGCGGACCGGGTCAGGGACGTGGCCGTCGGCCAGACGATCGAGGTGCTCGCGGACGATCCGGCCGCCAGGACGGACGTGCCAGCCTGGTGCGTGCTGAAGTCGCACGAGTTCGTCCGGGCGACCGATCTGCCGGCCGGCTGGTCGTTCCTGGTCCGCCGCAGCTACTGACGTCAGTCGGGGTCGTCGAGAGCGCGGAACCGGTCGGCGAACCGCCGGTCAGACTCCCACCACGGCCGCTGCGCGGCTGGTTCGCCGACCTGAGCGGGCACGCCGACCTCGCCAGCGGCACTGACGGCAGCGGGCGCCGCCGACGCGACCTCCTGAGCGTCGAGCTCGGCGTCGATGACCCTCGCCTCGGCCTCGTCCTCGCGCATCATCTGGATGAGCTGGGCCGCGAGGAACGGCAGCCCCACGATGTCGCCGAGGATCCACAGCACGCCGCCGCCGAGCACCTGGGACGTGGCCAGGCTGGGCCCCCACGGATAGGCCACCGCGTGATAGTACGAGCCGGCCAGCACGCTCGTGTCGGCGATGACCGCGATGCCGAGTACCGCGTCGCCGACGACCTCGGCGGCGGTGATCCACAGCGTGAGGACGTACGGGTAGGCCCGCGGCACCGGATCCACGCGCAGCAGCGTCCAGAAGAACACGAAACCCGGTGCGAGCAGCGCGACGTGGGTGAGCTGGGCAACCAGCACCGAGCGGAAGCCGGCCGCGTACCAGGGCGTGAAGTAGACCACGAACGGCGTCAGCACCAGCACGAACGTGGTAATCGGCGGGAACGTGGATAGCCGCGCGACGCGGCTGCCGATCACCGCCCGCAGCCGTCGCCCCGTTCTCGGCAACGTGGCGATGACCAGCGAGAACGGCCGACCGAGAGCCAGGAACAGTGGCACGACGAGCAGCAGCAGCACGGTCTGCACCGACCGCACGTAGAACAGCACCGGCTGGTACACGCCGACGAACGACATTGTGGCGATGGTGCCGAAGCCGAGGCCGAGGCCGCAGAACACGACGACCCGGCCCGTCGGCCATGGCTCACCGCGGCGGCGAACGGCGATGACCCCGGCCAGGTACAGCCCGCCGAGGATCACGATCGCGGCGAGCGACCACGGGTCGAGCGTCCAGGACGTGAACGCCCGGCCGACGGTGAGCTTGGCCGGGCCGTGATACGAACCAGTAGCCAGCGCCAGCATGGTCTTACGCTACCGCGTGTAGTAGTGAGCCGCCGACGGCGGCCGCGGTCCGACGCTGCAGACCGGCGCCCGGCCGGCCCGTTCCCTTCCTAAATGCGCTAGCCGAGATGGGCGGCCAGCTCGTCTGCGGCGGTGTCGCCATACGACGTCCGGCAGCGTGCGACGAGGCCGGCGGGCTCAATCGCGTACTCCTGCGGCCCGGTGGTCTCCAGTGCCCGGATCGCCATCAGGTTGCCGAGCTGGGCGGCTCGCTCAAGGCCGAACCCCCAGGCCACGGCCGCCAGGAAGCCGGCCCGGAAGGCGTCGCCGGTGCCGGTCGGGTCGACCGGGTTCACGTCCTTGACTGGGCCGACCACAATGGGCTGCTCGCCCCGCCGATCGACGCGCACGCCGTCCGCGCCGAGTGTCGTCACCCTGGTGCCGACCCGCGCGGTCACCTCGTCCGCTGTCCAGCCGGTCTTCTGCTCGGTCAGCGACGCCTCGTACTCGTTGCTGAACAGGTAGCTGGCATCGCCCAGCAGCTGCCGGATCTGGTCGCCCTCGAGGATGGCGAGCTGCTGAGAGGTGTCGGCGGCGAACGGAATCTGCAGGTCGCGGCACTGCTGCGTGAGGCTGAGCATGGCCGCCGGGTCGCCCGCCCCGACCAGCACCAGATCGGCCTGGCCGGCCAGCACGCTCAGGTCGAGGCTCGCGTCTTCGCTCATGGCACCGGGGTAGAACGACGCGATCTGGTTGAGGTCGGCGTCGGTCGTGCACACGAATCGCGCGGTGTGGAAGGCCTGCGAGGTGCGCACCAGGTCAGTGGCCACGCCGTGGTCGTCGAGCCACCGCCGGTAGTCGCCGAAGTCGTCGCCCACGGTGCCCACCAGGAGCGGCCGGAGGCCGAGGCAGCCCAGCCCGAACGCGATGTTCGCGGCCACTCCCCCGCGCCGGATCTCCAGGCCGTCGACGAGGAACGACAGCGAGATCTTCGACAGCTTCTCCGCCACGAACTGCTCGGCGAACCGGCCGGGGAACGTCATGAGGTTGTCGGTGGCGATCGATCCGGTGACAGCAATGCGCATGATGGGGGCTCCGTAGTGTCCGCGAGGGTCGCGGCCCACAGGCTACACGCCTGCCGTCAGCTGCCGCCGACCGCACACGAAGCACTGCCGCCGGTCAGCCGCCCCGACGCCCGGAGCGGCAGGGTCCGTGCGGGCCGGCGTTACGCCTGCTGCTCAGTGGAACGAGTCACCGCAGGCGCACGAGCCCGTGGCATTCGGGTTGTCGATGGTGAAGCCCTGCTTCTCGATGGTGTCGACGAAGTCGATCGTGGCGCCGCCGAGGTAGGGGAAGCTCATCCGGTCGGTCACGACCTGCACCGAGCCGAACCGGCTGACCACGTCGCCGTCCATGTCCCGCTCGTCGAAGTACAGCTGGTAGCGCAGACCGGAACAGCCGCCGGGCTGTACGGCGATGCGCAGCCGCAGGTCGTCACGACCCTCCTGCTGAAGGAGACTGCTCACCTTGGCCGCGGCCGCGTCGGTGAGAAGCACGCCCTTGGTGGTCGTCTCGTCCTGAACTGTCATCTGCATTCGCTCCCGCGTCGGGTACCCCGGCGGTCGCCGGGCGGCCGGTGCCCGGTCGGCACGGCCGTTCGTGCAAGACAACGATACTGCGGGCGCGCTGATTCCGGCCCGGACGGCCCGCCTGCGTGCGGTCGGCGGCGGGCTAATCTGGCATTTCATGACATAGATCCCGAGTAGCGCACGCCGCCGTCACCCGGTACGGCCGGCGTCGGGCACCCGGCTGGCGGCTACCATGGTATCGTCACTTAGACGATAAGTCGCGGCGAACGGAGTCCTCCATGACGACGCCAGGGCGGACCATCCAGGCTGAGCCAGCTGCCAGCGCCGAGCGAGCCGCTACCCGCCGCTCCCTGCCCCTCCTCGTGCTGGGCGCCGGAACTGACCCCGCGTCCGAGCGCGGTGTCGACTGCCCGGGCGAGCTCCCGCCGGCCAGCGACCCCAGCCTGGTCGCGAGGGCACGAGCCGCGCGAGCCGCGCTCGGCGACCGCGCTTTCGTCCTCGGCCATCACTACCAGCGGGATGAGGTCATCCAGTTCGCCGACGTCACCGGCGACTCGTTCAAGCTGGCCAGGGAGGCGGCTGCCCGGCCGGGCGCCGAGTACATCGTGTTCTGCGGTGTCCACTTCATGGCAGAGTCGGCAGACATTCTCACCTCGGACGAGCAGCAGGTCGTGCTCCCCGATCTCGCGGCGGGCTGCTCGATGGCGGACATGGCCACCTACAACCAGGTCGAGCAGTGCTGGGAGGCGCTGGAGGATCTCGGCCTGGCCGACGAGGTAGTGCCGGTCACCTACATGAACTCCTCGGCCGACATCAAGGCCTTCACCGGCCGCCACGGGGGCACGGTCTGCACGTCGTCGAACGCACGCAGGGCGGTGAGCTGGGCGCTCGGCCGCGGCAGCAAGGTGCTGTTCCTGCCTGATCAGCACCTCGGCCGCAACACCGCCGTGCTCGAGCTGGGGCTGAGCCTGGACGACTGCGTCGGGTGGGACCCGCACGCGCGAGGCGACAGCGGCGGGCTCACAGCCGGCCAGTTGCGCGCCGCGACGATGATCCTCTGGCGCGGGCACTGCTCGGTGCACGGCCGGTTCTCGCCCGGCTGCGTCACCGACGTCCGGGCCCGCATCCCCGGCGTCAACGTCATCGTCCACCCCGAGTGCCAGCATGAGGTCGTGCTCGCTGCGGACCGCGTCGGGTCGACCGAGAAGATCATCTCGACGATCGAGCAGGCGCCGCCGGGCTCCGCCTGGGCGGTCGGCACCGAGCTGAACCTCGTGCAGCGGCTGGCTGCCAGCCACCCGGATAAGACCGTGGTGTTCCTCGACAAGACCGTTTGCTACTGCTCCACGATGAACCGCATCGACCTGCCGCACCTGGTCTGGGCCCTCGAGTCGCTCGCCGAGGGGCGCCTGGTCAACCACATCACGGTCGACGACGACACCGCGGCGCAAGCCAGAGCCGCACTGGACCAGATGCTCGCGCTGCCGTGAGCGCTGGCGTGGCCGCTGCCAGCGCTCCGGCTTGTGCCAACATACCCAGGTCGCGGAAAACTGGTAGTGACGTATGCGGGAAACCGGTACTTGCGGGCGCCGGGCGGCGGCTACATGCCCGGCGCCCCCCAGATGGGCATCCAGCGGCCGAGGTCGGGCTCGATCTTCAGGTCGTCGGTGAGCGTGCCGCGCATCTGCAGTTCCAGCGCGTTGTCCCGGCGCTCCCCGGACAGCGGCGCGAACGGGTAGAACGTGCCGCGCTTGTACAGGTACACCAGGCCGAGCGACCGCCCGCCGGAGTCACGGAACGCCATGATCGTGCAGAGCAGCTGGGGCCCGAAGCCGCCGGACTCGAGCGCGGAGTTCACCGCGTGCAGGTCGGTGACCAGGCCGGTCGCGTCGTCTGGTGAGTGCCGGCACACCAGCCAGGTGAACCCGTAACTGTCCTTCGACACGTCCACCGGCTTGCTGTCCTTGGTCATGGCCAGCAGCTCGCGGACGTCCTTCTCGATGTCGCTGAACGCCCGGCCCTCGGCGGCGCGGAAGCACACCGAGCCGGACCCAGTCGGTCGGAAATCGGTGGCCGCCTGCAGCGTGAGCGAGGCGTCCGGCAGGGCGAAGAGCTTGTCAAGGTTCGGCGGCACCGGCTTGGTCCGGCCAAGCAGCACGTCCAGGAATCCCACCGGCTACCTCCTCCGGGTCGGGTAGGCCTCGGCCATCGGAGGCGGGTTACTGGCTGCCGAGCTGCCGCTGGATCTTCTCCAGCTGCGCCAGCCTCTTCTGCAGCGACGGGTGCGTGGAGAAGATCGCACCCAGGTGATTGTCGCCCTGCCGCAGCGCCGGGGTGAAGTAGAAGGTGTTCAGCGCCTCCTGCCGGCGCAGGTCCCTGGTCGGGATCCTGGCCATATCCCCGGTGACCTTGACGAGCGCGCTCGCCAGTTTCGAAGGCTGCCCGGTCAGCAGCGCGCCGGACCGGTCGGCGGCCAGCTCGCGGTATCGCGACAGCATCCTGATCAGCAGGAAGCTGACGCAGTACACCACGACGCTGAGCACCATGATCGGGATGATCAGCAGCGCGGCCTGGTTGTTGTTCCGGCCGCGACCGCCGAACAGCTCGGAGTAGAACGCGAACCGCACCATCAGCGCGGCGATGATGCCGAGGAACGAGGCGATGGTCATCACCGCGACGTCCTTGTGCGCCACGTGCGACATCTCGTGCGCGAGCACGCCCTCGAGCTCTTCGTTGTCGAGCCGGTCCAGGATGCCCTGGGTGGCGCAGACCACGGCGGTCTTGCTGTTGCGCCCGGTCGCGAACGCGTTGGGCATCTGCGTCGGAGCTATCGCGACCCGCGGCTTGGGCATGTCGGCCATCGCGCAGATCCGGTCGATGATGCCGTGCAGCCGTTCGGCGTCACGCGAGTCGTTCGGGCGGACGAGCCGTGCTCTGGATGTCGCCAGCGCGATCTTGTCCGACCACCAGTAGGAGGCCAGGGCGCTGCCGATGCCGATGATGGCGGCGAGCGCGATGATGGCGCCGTCGCTCACGCTGCCACCCCCGCCACCGCCACCATTGTGGTAGGAGCTGTACAGGTGGCCGCCGTACAGAATGAGATACGCCAGGCCCACACCGAAGCCGACGAACACGACTCCGAGCAGGAACATGGTCGCGCCCATCCGGGCGATGAGTCCCGGATCAGACGCGTAGCGAGTGCGCGCCATGGGCGCCGCCTCCCTTTTCTGAGCGACACCTCTGGCCGCTCCGCTTACTTCATTACACGCGATGTCAAACACTGCTCAGGGCAGGGCCTGTTCCACCCTGCCCTGAACCGGTGCGCCGCGCCTCAAAACTCGCTCAGTACCTGCTCCGTAAACGTCGCGAGGCCCTGGCTCGTTCCCGGCTCTCATGTGCATATATCCGACCATTGCCGGGCCGATGCCGCCGCGGCCGGTCCGGTCCCGGCTGCGCTGCGGTCCGGATCAGCCCGGTATCAGTCCCTCGTCCGTCAGCAGCCTGCGCACGTCGGCCATGGTGGCGTCGTCGTGCGGCACGATCAGCTCGGACGGGCGCAGGTCGTCGGGCTTGGCCGGCGACCCGACCGCACGGACCTTGGCCAGCAGCGCCGCCAGCGCTGGACCGAAGGCGGCCTCGTCACCGTGCTCGACCGCAGTCTCCAGCTCCCGGTCCAGCTCGTTGAGTTCGTCCGCCGCCGACTCCGGCACCTCGAGCTGGCCCTCGCCGAGAATCCGGACGATCATTCCGGCTCCTGCGCCTCGGCAGGCTCGTCCGCGCTGGCTGCGCTGGCAGCTTCCGCACTGGCTCCGTCGGTCGATCCGTTGTCCAGGTTGCCCGCCCGCGCGCGCATCTGCGCGGTCTGGTCCTGAGCGCGCTGTCTGGCCTGATCGACATCGCCCATCTCGATCTGCCGCGGCGAACCCTGCGACAGCTCTAGCTTCATGCGCTCCAGCTCGCGGTCGACGCCCTGCCCGGCGCCCATCCGGTCCAGCTCGGCCTGGATGTCATCGTGCGGGCCGCCAACCATGTCCTCGAGCGCGCCCGAGGCCATCAGCTCGTCCAGGGCGCCAGCCCTGGCGCGCATCTGAGCCGTCTTGTCCTCGGCACGCTGGATGGCGAGGCCCACGTCGCCCATCTCCTCGGAGATTCCGGCAAATGCCTCGTTGATCCGGGTCTGGGCCTCTGCGGCGGTGTAGGTGGCCTTGATCGTCTCCTTCCTGGTGCGGAAGGCATCCACCTTGGTCTGCAGGCGCTGCGCGGCTTGGCCGAGCTGCTCCTCTTCCTTCTGCAGCTGCTCGTAGTTGCCCTGCAGGTCGTCCAGCTGAGTCTGGAGCCCGGCCTTGCGGGTCAGCGCCTCGCGGGCCAGATCCTCCCGCCCTGCGCCCAGCGAATCCCGAGCCTGCCGATCCAGCTTGGTCGACTGCTGCTGCAGCTGGTTTATCTGCAATTCGACGCGCTTGCGTGATGTCGCGACGTCCGCCACGCCCCGCCGAACCTTCTGCAGCAACTCAAGCTGGGTCTGGTAGGAGTAATCCAGGGTCTCGCGAGGATCTTCCATGCGGTCGAGCGCCTTGTTGGCCTTGGCGCGAAAGACCATCGTGACCCGCTTCATGACGCCCATGGGCGCGACCATCCCCTCGATCGGAAGTCCTGCTGCCGCAGCGCGTCCGGGGTCACGGACTGCCGCCGCCCCGCGCATCGGACATATGCGTGGCAGATCTTGGCACCAGCCTACGTCGTGCTGGCGGGCACCGTCATCACAGACGGGCCGGGTACGCCCACATCTGAGCGCAGCCGTCCGGGCCGGGCCTGCCAACGCGGGCAGCCGGCCCGACGGCGGACAACGGGGCACGCGCGCAACCGGAGATCTGCGCCCTTCGTCCCGGTAGGCTGTAGCCGTGTTCAGACGACGTTCCAGTAGCGCCTCCGGCGTGCTCGAGCCGGACCAGGCGGCACCCGGCGGTTCCGAGGCCGACGCCCCCGCTCCGCGGGTCCGGCCCGGCCTGACCGCGCCCAAGGGCGTGCCCACGCCCAAGCGCAGCGAGGCGCAGGCTAACCGGAGGCAGCCCTACCAGGCGCCGGCCGACCGGAAGGCAGCGGCCCGGCGTGGCCGGGAAGTCAACCGCGCCGACCGGGTCCGCCGTACCAGCGCCTACCAGCGCGGGGAGCAGTGGGCCCTGCCGCGCAAGGATCAGGGCCCGGTGCGGGCCCTGGCCAGGGACGTCGTCGACTCCCGCCGCGGCCTCGGCGAGTACTACATGCTCATGGTGGTCGCGCTGGTCATCCTGCTGATAGTTCCGGGCAGCACCACCAAGATCGTTTTTGACACGGCGGTAGTCGTCGCGGTGGTCGTGATGATCGGCGAGGGGTGGCTCGTCAGCAAGAGGGTCAAGCGGCTGGCTGCGCAGCGCTTCCCCGGCGAGAGCATGCAGGGTCTGACGCTGTATACGATCATGCGCGGAATCCAGATGCGCCGGTTGCGGATGCCCAAGCCCCGGGTCAGCCGGGGCGACAAGGTCTGACTGCGGCGGGCACGCCGCCGCGCTGGTCGGGCCGCCGCGCTGGTCGGGCGCGCTGGCGCCGCGCGACCCAGGGCGCGGCGCGCTATTCCGGTGCCGGGTGCAGGCTCATGGGGCCGTACTCGATCCGGCCGTCCTCCATCAAGGTGACCTGGTCGATGCCCGCCTTGAGCAGGCCGGGCCAGTGTTCGCCAAGCCAGCTTTCGGCGTCGCCCTGGCTGATCCACGTCTCCTTGACCAGGTCGCGGCCGGCGACGACGGTGCCATCCGCCTTCTCCAGTTGCCAGGTCCAGCTCATGGGCACTCCTAGCTAGGATCAAGGCCGCCATCGTAACCAACGGCGATGATCAGGTGGTCGAGTGGACGCGCTCCTGACTGGCACCGGCGGCGCCGACGGCTGGCCGCAGCCAGGCTGCCGCTGCGCGTCCTGCCTGCGCGCCCGCGCCGCCGGAACCGGCCGGCGCCCCGGCGCGGTGACGGTGGACGGGCGACT
>JASHQA010000256.1 GCA_030037785.1 Streptosporangiaceae bacterium | reverse complement strand
TCAGCGAGTGCGATGTAAGCGGCGTCGTAGGCGCCGAGGTTGTGCCGAAGTTCCCACATCCGGGGGTGGTACGGCCAGACGGGATGGCGGGTGATCCTCAGGCGCGCGTAGTCGGCCAGCATTTGCTCGCCGCGGTGGTCGGTGATCTTCTTCCCCGCAGCCAGCCCCCGGATCGCTGAGGCGACCTCGACGTCGAGATGGTGCGGGGCGTGCAGTGCGCGTGGCGCGGACAGGCGCTGGCGCAGCACCTCGTCCTCCTTCCGGGCAGACAGCGCGTCGATGACCAGAGAGCAGTCCACCACGAAGGTGAGGGTCACCGTCGTCCCTCGTCGCGCGCGGTGAGGATGTCGTCCATGGTGAGCTCCACCGGTTCCCTCTCGCGGGCGATCCGGGCAATGACCTCGGCGTTGGTCTCCGAGGCTGCGTCCGCGTCCATCAGGTCTCGCAGGTATCCCGAAAGTGACTGGCCGAGTGACTTAGCACGTTCGCGAAGGACCCCCAGTGTGGCTGGGTTGACGTCGCGGACCTGGACGATGCCGGCTTCCGTGGACTCGCTCATGGCCACACGCTACCACTTGTTCATGCGCCGTGCATGCAGACATGGCCGCTTCGCCAGGAGTGTGGCGTCCGGGTGACGCGAGCGGTGGTTGTTGCCGGGGGCGGCCCTTGGAGCAGCGGCAGGGACTGCGGATCTATGGCGGTCCCGGTCGTGGTGGCCCCGCAGCACTCGGTGCTCGCGCTGCTCCGCCAGGCGGCGTCCGGGCAGGCGCACGGCGCGCCGCCCGGCCTTCTCACCGGAGCGCCTACCTCGGCGGATGATAGAGGCCGTGGTCCCCAGATGGTCCCAAGGCTCTGAATCCGCGACTTCCGGTGTCCCGAAATGTGTCAGACCAATCTTCGTGTCCACGAGCAGCTCGAGGTCGGCCTGCTCGACGTGGAACCGCTTCGCCCGGTCGGGGTCGGACCGCAGCACACCGATGGCGGGGAACGCCGCGTTCTGCGGCTGGCCGCGAGACTGCTACCTGAATCCAGGCTGGCTCTAGGACACCCTTCCAGGCCTTGATTACTGCACCAGCGGAGTCGTGATCAGAACCGTTACGCGTCGCGGATTATCAGGGCGAGCGCGCCGAGGAGGAGGGCGGCGGCGGTCCAGAGGGCGACGACGCCGAGGCCCTGCCAGGGGGTGAGCGGCAGGCTGTTCACCCCGATCGTCGCCTGGGCGTCCAGGCCGGCGGGCAGAGGGCCGATCTGGTCCAGGTGCCGGGCGAGAGCGGGGCTGGAGACGATGGCCGCCGCGAGCGGGAATAGGTACAGGACGCCGAGCACCAGGCCGATGGTGGCCGCGGAGTCGCGGACGGCTGCGGCGAGCCCGAGGCTGAGCAGGGCGATGAGCGTCAGGTACAAGACCGCGCCGGTGGCGGCGCGGATGTCGGTGGCCGAGGTGAGGGACGCGTACCCGTGGGCTGGGGTGAAGCCGTGGCCGGGCAGGATCAGCCGCCCGGCGAGCGCGGAGCCGGCCACTGCCAGCGCTGCGGCGGCGAGCACCGGTGCGGTGAGCACCGTGGCCTTGGCGAACAGCCACGTCAGCCGCCGGGGCATCGCGGTCAGTGACAGCTTGATCATCCCGGTGCTGTACTCGTTGCCGATGGCGAGCACGCCGGTGACGGCGGCCACCGCCTGGCCCAGGTAGATTCCGGCGAAGCTGACCATCGCGGGGTCGATCCGGCAGGTCGCAGACTGGCAGCGTGCTGCGCTGGCCGCGGCCAGCCCGACGACGGTCAGCGTGACGAGTCCGGCCAGCAGCCACGACGGGCCGGCCATGGTGCGGAACTTGGTCCACTCGGCGTGCAGGGCGTGGCCGAGCGGATAGCGGGGCGCAGGGGCCCGGACGGTAAGGCTCATGCGTCTCTCCGGCGCAGCAGGAGGAAGGCCAGCGCCAGCGCGGCGGCCGCCCACGCGCACTCCACGGCCAGCCCGGCCCACGGCGAGAGCGGATAGTACCCGGCATTCGGCGAATAATTGGTGAGCAGCTGATGGAACCGGGGGGCCGACTGCTGTACGGACAACGCGGCGGCCGGGGTGATCTGCAGTTCCCATCCTCCTGGCGCGCCGGGGCCGTTCCCGTTGCTCAGCGGGTTGAAGGCGAGCAGATGCGGGACGAAGATCACCACGATCACGGTGGCGACCGCGGACGCGCTGCGCCGCACGATGGTGCCGATCGCGAGCGCCAGCACCGCAGCCACGCCGAGCAGCGCTGCGGTGCCGACGACGATCCGCGTCTCGATGAGCAGCGAAACGGGCCATTGCAGGTTGCCGTGCAGCAGATGGATTCCGACGGCGAGCGCAAGCGTGGCGCCGACCAGCCCGGCGACGAAACCGACCGCGCCGATCACGACGGCCTTGGCGGCCAGCAGCCGGCCGCGCCGGGGCGCGGCGATCAGCGAGACGCAGATCAGCTTGCGCCGGTACTCGGCGGTGATGAACAACACGGCCACCACGATCAGCGGGATCAGGCCGAGGAACGTCCCGGCCAGCACATCCTGGATGGGTTGCCCGCTTCCCATGTAGGCACCTCCGGCGGCGGGGCTGATATCGCCGAAGCTGGCTACGGTGAGCGTGCCGGCGCTGTGGCGGAGCGTGCCGGGCACGGGCACGGCATTCGGGCCGCCTATGTTGGTTCCCGTCCATCCGGCAGCAGGCCAGGACAGCCCGATGTGGCGGAAGACACCGGTGGCCAGGATGCTCTCGCCGGTGTCGGAAAAAGAGCCGGCGGCGAAGAGCCCGGCTTGCACGGTGGATGTCAGACCCGGGAGGGTCGCGGCGCCGACCAGCGTCCAGTGCGTGCCGTCGGCCGAGTCGTACCCGGTGATCGTGCGGCCGTCGCGGACCAGCCGCAGCCAGCGCGGCGCAGACGGGGACACGCTGCCCGTCAGGCCAGCCGTGTCGTTGACGTAGTCCCATTGCATCCGCGCGCCGTGCGACCCGGTGACCATCATCGCCGCGTACGCCGAGCCCTGCGCGGTGCTCTCCTTGAGGATAATCCCGGCCTTGGACCACGGCTCCAGGCCTGCGGGCGCCAGCTGGTTCGAGCCGACGAGGGCCTGACCTGTCAGCGACGTCACCGCCGCGGTGATCGTGCCGTTCCCGGTCACCGGCTGGTGTGCGAAGTAGAACTCGTCTATGACCGGCACGCCGCCGGGCCCGGTCGGCTGTGCCGGGCAGGCGACCGGGCTGGCAGTGCCGGAACCATTGCCCGTGGCGCACCCGTCGCCGCGGCTAGTGCTGACGAACGCAAAGGCGGGAATTACCACGATCGTGATGAGCACCGCGACCACCCAGCCGCGGACGGTGCGGAACTTGGTCCACTCGGAATGCACCAGGTGCCAGAAGCCGTGCCGCTCCGCGGCCAGCAGGGAACGGCACTCTGTCTGGGTCTGCGTCGTCATGACGTTGCCTCCGCCCGGTACTCGACGCTGTGGCTGGCGAGTTCGATATAGGCCTGCTCCAGGGTGGCCCGGCGGGCCGTGACCTCGCTGAACGGGATGACGTGCTCGGTCAGGGCAGCCACTACTCGCTCCGAGGAAAGGCCGGATACTTCAAGCACGGCGGAACCCGTGGCGATGACCTCAGCCCCGGCGCCGACGAGCACCGTTATCGCGTCGGCCGCCGCCGTGGTGCGCAGCATGATCCGGCTGCCGGAAGCGGCGGCGACTAGATCCGCGACGGATGTGTCGGCGGTTACTTTGCCGCGGCCCACGACGACCAGGTGGCCGGCGCCTCCCTCCGTGAGCAGAGCCTCCAGCTCGCCCATCAGGTGGCTGGACACCAGCGACCGCAGGAAGCCGAACCGCTTGCGCAGTCCGTCAATCTCGATTCTCGCGTCCATGGCGACAAGATGCCGCAGTCCGCGGCCGCGCCGCGTCTGCCCACGGGCACATCTGCACGGTGCCGTCGTATGCCCGCAGGCATACGCCCGCAGGCAGACGACCCGGCACCACAGCGTGACTACGATCGCTGCCACGAGCACTGCCCAAGGACTGGAGGCGGCCATGATCATGTGGGGATTCCCGGTACTTGGCTGCGCCTTGCTGGTTTCCGCTCTGCTGCTGCGCCGCTGGCCGCTCGGGGCGATGGCCGTGACGCTCGGCGGATCGGTGGGCAGCATGGTCTTGGAGCCGAGGCCGGTCGTCGCGGTCGTGGTCGCCGTCGCAGCGGGCCTTGAGATCTGCTACATCGCGGCCACAACAAGCCGCAGAGTGTCGGTGGCGGGAGCCGCCATGGCCTGCGCCGGCCTGCTGGTTCCGCTCCTGGCCGTGCCCTCTCTGGGCTCGCTCCGGGGTGGCACCGTGGGGTCAGCGGGACCCCCCGTCGTGACGCTCGTCGTACTCGTTGTCGCGGTCATTGCCTGGCTGATCGGATATGCAGTACGCCAGGCGCAGGCCCAGGCCGAGCTTGTCCGAGCCCAGGCGACCGCCCAGGCGGCGATGGCGGAGCGGCTGCGGATCGCCCGCGAGCTGCACGACATCGTGGCGCACAGCGTCGGCGTCATCGCGTTCCAGGCCGGTTCGGGCCGCAGTGTCTTCGACGCCCGGCCTGACGAGGCACGCGAGGCCCTGGCCACGATCGAGACAGCCAGCAGAGAGACGCTGTCCGGGTTGCGGCGGATGGTGACCGGGCTGCGCCGTGCCGAGCCGGAGCCCGGGTCCTGGCTGGCACCGCTGGGCCCGACGCCCGGCCTGGCCGACATCGACCGGCTGGCCGCCACCGCCCTGGACGCGGGCGTGCGGGTCGAGGTTGACATGGACTGGCGCGGCAGCCGGGAACCACTCCCGGCTGACCTTGACCTGTCGGCGTTCCGCATCATCCAGGAGGCCGTCACCAACGTGGTCCGGCACGCCCGCACGGATCAGTGCCGGGTGTCGATCAGCCACCAGGACGGGCAGCTGTCGATCGAGATCACCGACAGCGGGCGCGGCGGCACCGGCGCCGGGACCGGCTACGGGATCACCGGCATGCGCGAGCGCGCCGCGCTGCTCTGCGGCGACTTCTCGGCCGGCCCGCGTCCCGGCGGCGGCTTCCGCGTCGCCGCCCGGCTGCCGGTGCCCGCGCGCGCCCGATGACCATCCGCGTGATCCTGGCCGACGACCAGCCACTGATCCGCGCCGGCCTGCGCATGCTGATCGACCAGGCACCCGACATCGATGTTGCCGCCGAGGCCGGAACCGGCGCCGAGGCAGTACAGCTCACCAGGGACGCCAGTCCCGACGTTGTCGTCATGGACATCCGCATGCCCGGCATGGACGGCATCGAGGCAACGCAGCTGATCACCGCACGCGATCCACGCGCCCGCGTGCTCGTGCTCACCACCTTCGACGACGACGACTACATCTACGGCGCGCTGCGGGCCGGGGCGAGCGGGTTCCTGGTCAAGGACATGGCACTGGAGGACATCCTGACCGCGATCCGAGTGGTGGCGGCCGGCGACGCCATCGTCGCCCCCGGCGTCACCCGCCGCCTGATCGCCCAGTTCTCCAGCCAGTCCCGCCCAGGCAGTGGGCCACGAGAGCTCACCGGGATCACCGACCGCGAACGCGAGGTGCTGCGGCTGGTGGGCCTGGGCATGTCCAACGCCGAGATCGCCGCCGCCCTGTACATCACTACCGGCACCACCAAGACACACGTCGCCCGCCTGCTGACCAAACTGGACGCCCGAGACCGCGTGCAACTCGTGATCACCGCCTACCAGGCCGGCCTGGTACGGGCGCCACACTGAGCCCTCCGGCCTGAGCAGACCGGCCCGGCGGGCGGCCGCGCTGCAAAGCTACAACCCTGGTTCGTGTTAGCCGAGCTTGCGGCCGGGAGTTCCGGCTGGCAGAGAGGGCCCCTATACGGGTCATGGAGGGCAGGCCGGCCATTCATGCGAGGCAGCGCCAGCAGCAGGCCGAGCGCGATCCCGCCGGGCGGAGCAGGTTCGGCGCGCGCGTCCCGCTGCCGCGTTGTTCGCTGCTGTGCGGCGATGGCATGCTGCCCGGTGATGCTCGTGCCACGCTTCTTCGTGCGTCTCGCGGCGCAGGATGGCTTCGCAGATGCCGGCGTGGGCCGCTGCCGCGTGTTTCGCCGGGTCTTCGCTGACGCCCCTCGCCACAGCCGACACGTTGGGCGCGCGGCCCGGGTGAGGCAGGCGGACCAGCCCGGAGTCGGGTAATTGCTGTACCGCGCACAAATCCGTGCGGGCGATTCCGCCCCGCAGGTGGTGCTGAGTTGGTGCTGACAAGCGAACGTCGACCAGGCCATCTACCTGCGGAGACTGCCCACACCTCCACGAGCTTCACGATTTTCGAGGGAACGGGCGAGATCCAGCGCATGTTCATCGGAAGGGCCGTCACCGGGCTTGACGTGCGGTAATAGCCGCTGGTCATGGCGCTGGTGCGGCTTAAGCGGGCCCGTGAACTCCGGTTTCCGGCGATCGTCCGTTTGCCCGTTATTCCTGGTTGGTTCCCGTCAGTTCCTGCTAGCGTGCTGAGTTGGTGCTGACCCCCTAACCGCTAGGGTCGGTCTCCGATCGGCCGCGAGGC
>JASHQA010000255.1 GCA_030037785.1 Streptosporangiaceae bacterium | reverse complement strand
GCTCGCGGTGCGGCGGCCGAGCTGGGCTTTCCCGTGATCGTGCGGCCGTCGTTCACCCTCGGCGGCACCGGCTCTGGCGTTGCCCGGTCGGCGGCTGACCTGGATCGCATTGCCGGCGCCGGTCTGGACGCGAGCCCGGTCACCGAGGTGCTGCTCGAGGAGTCGGTGCTCGGCTGGAAGGAGTTCGAGCTCGAGCTGATGCGCGACAAAAACGACAACGTCGTCATCGTCTGCTCGATCGAGAACATCGACCCGATGGGCGTGCACACCGGCGACTCGGTCACGGTGGCGCCGGCCATGACGCTGACCGACCGCGAGTACCAGCGCATGCGCGACATCGCGATCGACACGGCCCGCGCGGTCGGGGTGGACACCGGCGGTTGCAACATCCAGTTCGCCGTGCACCCGGAAACCGGGCGGATGGTCGTCATCGAGATGAACCCGCGGGTGTCGCGGTCCAGCGCGCTGGCGTCCAAGGCGACCGGGTTCCCCATCGCCAAGATCGCGGCCCGGCTGGCGATCGGCTACACCCTCGACGAGATCCGCAACGACATCACCGGGGAGACCCCGGCCAGCTTCGAGCCGTCCCTGGACTACGTCGTCGTCAAGGTGCCGCGGTTCGCGTTCGAGAAGTTCCCCGGCGCGGACCCGGTGCTCACCACGCACATGAAGTCGGTCGGCGAGGCGATGGCGATCGGCGGCACCTTCCCCGAGGCCCTGCAGAAGGCGCTGCGGTCGCTGGAGCAGCGGGGCGCGTCGTTCAGCTGGGCGCAGCCGCCGGGGGACAAGGCAGCGCTGATCGAGCGGTGCGCAGTGCCGCACGACGGGCGGCTCGGCACCGTGCACCAGGCGCTGCGGGCCGGCGCCACGGTCGCCGAGATCTCGGCTGCCAGCGCCATCGACCCATGGTTCGTGGATCAGATCGCCGCGATCGAGGAGCACGCGGCGCAGATCGCGGCTGACGGCGTCGGAGTCGGCGGCCCGGCGACGGCGCGGGCGCTCGCGGCGGCGAAGTCGCTGGGCTTCTCCGACGCTCAGCTCGGACAGTTGCTGCGCATGCCCGAGGGCGCGGTCCGCGCGCTGCGGGCCGACCTCGGCGTGCGGCCCGTGTACCACACGGTCGACACGTGCGCGGCCGAGTTCGCGGCCCGGACGCCGTACCTGTACTCGACCTACGACCTGGAGTCCGAGGTACCGACCGGCGACCGGACGAAGGTGATCATCCTCGGCAGCGGGCCGAACCGGATCGGCCAGGGCATCGAGTTCGACTACGCGTGCGTGCACGCCTCGTTCGCGCTGACCGAGGCCGGTTATGAGACCGTCATGGTCAACTGCAACCCCGAGACCGTGTCGACCGACTACGACACGTCCGGTCGGCTGTACTTCGAGCCGCTGACGCTGGAGGACGTGCTCGAGGTGGTGCGCGCAGAGCAGGCCGCAGGCCCGGTGGCCGGGGTCATCGTTCAGCTAGGCGGGCAGACCCCGCTGGGCCTCGCGGCAGCGCTCGAGGCCGCGGGGGTGTCCGTCGTCGGCACCTCGCCCGCCGCTATCAATCTGGCCGAGGACCGCGGCGAGTTCGGCGCCGTGCTGGCGGCTGGCGGCCTGCTCGCGCCGCGGCACGGCACCGCGACGTCGGTGGCCGAGGCGGAGACGGTCGCGCACGAGATTGGCTACCCGGTGCTGGTTCGCCCGTCCTACGTGCTCGGCGGCCGGGGGATGGAGATTGTCTACGACGACGCCGCGCTCGGCGACTATGTCAGCCGGGCGACCGAGGCCTCGCCCGAGCATCCGGTGCTCGTCGACCGGTTCCTCGACGACGCCATCGAGCTTGACGTGGACGCCCTGTACGACGGCGAGGAGCTGTACCTCGGCGGTGTCATGGAGCACATCGAGGAGGCCGGCATCCACTCCGGCGACTCGGCGTGCGCGCTGCCGCCAATCACGCTCAGCCAGGACGACATCGGCCTGATTCGCGCCTCGACCGCGGCAATCGCCCGCGGCGTCGGCGTGCGCGGCCTGCTGAACGTGCAGTACGCCCTCGCGGCGGGCGTCCTGTACGTGCTGGAGGCAAACCCGCGGGCGTCCCGGACGGTGCCGTTCGTGTCGAAGGCGACCGGGGTGGCGCTGGCCAAGGCCGCGGCGCGGGTGATGCTTGGCGCGTCGATCGCGTCGCTGCGCGCCGGTGGCCTGCTGCCGGCGACCGGCGACGGCGGGACGCTGCCGTTGGACGCGCCGATCGCGGTCAAGGAGGCGGTGCTGCCATTCGCCCGGTTCGCCAACGCGCGTGGCGAGGGCGTGGACACCGTGCTCGGCCCGGAGATGCGCTCCACCGGCGAGGTCATGGGCATCGACGAGGTGTTCGGGACCGCGTACGCCAAGTCGCAGGCCGCCGCGTACGGCTCGCTGCCGGTGAAGGGACGGGCGTTCGTCACGGTGGCTGGCAAGGACAAGCGATCCATGATCTTCCCGGTCAAACGGCTGGCAGAGCTGGGCTTCGAGATCTGGGCGACACGCGGAACCGGAGAGGTTCTGCGCCGTAACGGCGTTCATGCCACCATCGTCCGTAAACACAGCGACGGGCCAGGGCCGGACGGCGAGCCCACAATCGTGGAGCGGATCCTCGACGGCCAGGTGGACCTGATCGTGAACACTCCGTATGGCGGCCCGGCGCAGCGCGGATTCCGCCGGGACGGGTATGAGATCCGGACCGCGGCCGTGCGGCGGGCCATCCCGTGCATCACAACGGTGCAGGGACTGTGGGCGGCCGTGCAGGGCATCGAGGCCATCGACAGGGACGAGGTGAGCGTGCGGTCGCTTCAGGAGCACGCGGCGCGACTGCGCACGGCGGCTAACCCCGCCGGGGCCGGGCCGCACCTGGTCGGCGGCACCAGTGACGGCGCGGAACCCCGCGCGGGGACCAGATGACACCCGGCGAGCTAGCGGCCCAGGCGGGGCCGGTGCAGGTGCGCGGGACGGTGCTGACGGTCCGCCGGGTAGACGCCTACTTCGCGATGACGCTGGTGGCCCCCGCGATAGCGGCGCGCTTCCGGCCCGGCCAGTTCATCACGCTCGCGGTGGGCGGCCCTGACACGTCGATGATGCTGAGCAGGGCGTTCTCCATCCATGACGTCCGGCCTGACCACGGCGGCACGGTGGAGATCGTGTTCGCCGTGCACGGCCGGGGCACTCAGTGGCTGGCCGAGCGCCGGGCCAGGGACGTCCTCGATGTCACCGGACCACTGGGTCGGCCGTTCCCGCTGCCGCGCGACCCGGTGAACTGCCTGCTCGTCGGCGGCGGCTACGGCAGCGCACCGCTGTTCGCCTTGGCGGCGCGGCTGCGCGAGCGCGGCTGTCAGGTCGACTTCCTGCTCGGGGCCAGCAGTGGGGATCGGATCTTCGGCGCGCTCACGGCCCGGCGGACCGGCCGGTCGGCGGCAGTTACCACCGAGGACGGCTCGCTCGGCAGCCGCGGGCTGGTGACGGACCTGCTGGACCAGGTCATCCACGACGGGCGCACCGATGTCATCTATGCGTGCGGCCCCATGCGGATGCTCCGGCAGGTCACCGTCCTCGCCCGCCGCTACGACATTCCCGTGCAGGTCGCCGTCGAGGAGGCGATGGCCTGCGGCGTGGGCGTGTGTATGACGTGCGTGCTGCCGGTCATCGGGTCAGACGGCATCACCCGGATGTCGCGATCCTGCGTGGACGGACCGGTGTACCGGGGTGAGCAGGTGCGCTGGGATGACATCGGCACGATTCCGTTCGACGCGTTCGGCGCGCCGGGCTGGGAACCGCGGGCGCACCGCGCGGCCGTGGCGCAAGGTCGCGACGGCGATGCGGTTGGCGGCCAGCCTGGCACCAGCGCGGCTGCTGGCGGGCAGCCTGGCGCCAGGACGGCTGCTGGCGGGCAGCCTGCTGGCGGGCAGCCTGCGGACTCGGGTTCTGCGGCCGAGGTGGCTGGCTCGGCTGGGGCCGTGGCTGGCTCGGCTGGGGCCGTGCCGGATTCTGCGGGGGTAGCGCCGGGCAGTCGGCCCGCTGCGGCTGGTCAGGGTCGCCAGCCTGTGGTGCCTGGGCAGCAGGGGCAGTCGGCGGGGGTCGGCGTGACAGCGGAGTCGGCCGGGGTCGGCGTGACGGGGCAATCTGGTGTAACCCGGCCGGAGCGTCATGCGGCTGACGCTCCGCAGCCGGATCGGGCCGCTGGCGCCGGTCGGGTCGGCGCCCGCGGGGGCGGCGCGCGCGGGGGCGGCGCGCGCGGCAAGGGCGCGAGAAGGCAGGGCCATGGCGGTTGACCTGCGGACCAGGCTCGGTCACGTCGAGCTGCCCAACCCGATCATGACCGCGTCCGGATGCGCCGGCGCAGGTCGCGAGCTCGCCCAGTTCATGGATGTGTCCAAGCTGGGCGCTGTTGTCACCAAGTCGGTCATGCTCGGCGCGCGGTCCGGGCGACCGACCCCGCGGATGGCCGAGACACCGAGCGGGATGCTGAACTCCATCGGGCTGCAGGGGCCAGGGATCGATGCGTTCCTGCGGCGCGACCTGCCCTGGCTGCTGTCCCGCGGGGCGCGTGCGGTGGTGTCGATCGCAGGAGGTACGGTCGGCGAATACGCCGAACTGGCCGCGCGGCTGTCGGCTGCGGCCGGTGTCACCGCGATCGAGGTCAACATCTCGTGTCCGAATGCGGAGCACCGCGGTCAGGTGTTCGCGTGCA
>JASHQA010000254.1 GCA_030037785.1 Streptosporangiaceae bacterium | reverse complement strand
AGCTTGGACAGGGCCTTGCGGACCTTGTTGATGTTCGGGTCGGACAGGAACGGGTTCTCGCCCAGCATGTACATGCCGCGCACGCCGCCCTGGAGCGCGGACGCGATGATCTCGGTCGTGGTCAGGCCTTCCTTCGGGTCGAGGTCGGAGGTACCCCAGGCCGCCTCGAACCTGGCCTTGACACCCGGATCGTCGGCGCTCTGATAGTTCGGGTAGTACATCGGGATCAGGCCCATGTCCGAGGCGCCCTGCACGTTGTTCTGACCGCGCAACGGGTGCAGGCCGGCGCCAGGCTTGCCGACGTTCCCCGTGATCGCGCACATCGCGATCAGGCACCGAGCGTTATCGGTGCCGGTGGTGTGCTGGGAAATGCCCATCCCCCAGAACATGAGTCCGGCTTTCGCCTCGCCCCACGCCCGCGCCGCCCGGCGGATCACGTCCGCGGGCACGCCGGTGATCTGCTCGGCCCGCTCCGGCGGATAGCTCGCAACATTCTGTTTGAGCGCCTCGTAGTTGGAGGTGCGAGTCGCGATGTAGTCGTGGTCGACCAGGTCGAGCCGAATTATCTCGTGCATGACGCCGTTGTAGAAGGCAACGTCAGTCCCCGGCTTGATCTGGCAGTAGATGTCCGCGTGGCCGGCCATCTTGTCGGCGCGCGGGTCGACGTAGATGATCGTCGTGCCGTTCCGCCTGGCCTGCTTGAAGAAGCTGGACGCCACCGGGTGGTTCGAAGTGGTGTTCGTGCCCGTGACGATGGCGACGTCGGCGTTGGCGATGTCGCCATACGTGGTGGACACCGCGCCGGAGCCGATGCCCTCGAAGAGCGCGAACACGCTCGATGCGTGACACAGCCGCGTGCAGTGGTCGACGTTGTTGGTGTGGAAGCCGGTCCGGATCAGCTTCTGGAAGAGGTATGCCTCCTCGTTGGAGCACTTCGCCGACCCGAACCCGGCGATCGCCGCCGGCCCGCCGCTCGCGTGGATCTCGGTCAGCCGGCGCGCCACCAGGTCGAGGGCCTCCTCCCAGGTGGCCTCGCGGAAGTGCGGCAGCACCTCGCCGTAGTCGACCAGGCCGCCAGGCTTGCGCCGGCCGCCCTTGCCCTTGCCGTTGCCAGAGTTGCCGTTCCCAGAGCTGCCGTTGGCGGCGGCGCCGTTACTTCCGTGAGCGCCTTCATCCTCCGCGGCGCTGGCCATCTCACCTCGGACTTCGGTCGACAGCGCGCCCTTCGGGTAGGAGTCCTCGCGCCGGATCAGCGGCACCGTGAGCCGCTGCGGCGAGGCTGCGTAGTCGAAGCCATACCGGCCCTTGACGCACAGGCGCCCGTGGGAGCCGGGCTGCTCGCGGCCGTCGGCAAAGGCGATTGCCCCGCGCTCGCGGTCGACGTAGTAGGTCAGCGCGCAGCCCACACCGCAGTACGGGCAGACCGTGTTCACGGCGTCGAGCTCGGTGCGCGGGCGGATCGGCACCTCGCGGATGGGCTTGTTGGTCAGCGCGCCGGTTGGACAGGCCGCCACGCACTCCCCGCAGGATACGCAGGAGGAGTCCGCCATCAGGTCGTTCAGGTCGAACGCGATCCTGGTGCCGTAGCCCTTGCCGCTGCGGCCAATGACGTCGTTCCCCTGGATGTCGTCACAGGCGCGCACGCAGCGGTCACACAGGATGCACGCATCGTGGTCAACGCTGATCACCGGGCTAGAGGTGTCGGTGCCTCGTCCGGAGCCGACCGGCAGCCCGTTCTCCTTGGTCACCCCGTACCGGTCAGCCAGGACCAGCAGCTCGTTGTCCCCGGTCGTGGTCTGCTTGGGGTCGTGGTCGCGGTCTGGCTGGTCGGCCAGCAGCAGCTCGATGAGGCTGGTCCGGCTGCGCTCGAGTTCCGGGCTGGTGCTCGTGACCTGCATGCCGTTCTCGCAGGCACGCACGCACGACGCCGCGAATGCAGGTGCGCCGACGTCAACCACGCACATCCGGCAGACGCCCACCGGATCATAGCGTTCGTCGTGGCACAGGACCGGGATGTCGATGCCCGCGGACTTGGCCGCAGCCCAGATGGTGGTGCCCTCGGCGGCGGTGACCTCATGCCCGTCGATCGTGAGCGTGACGGTGCGGGTTCGTTCCTCGGCGCTAATAGCCATGTATGGAATTATCCGCCGGAGTGGCCCCCGGACTCAATGTGTACTCCGCTAAATCTATCGCGGCCCGATACGTCATGGCAGGTGGAGGTCGGCGAGGTCGGCCGGGTCAGGCCGACCCTGGCCGTCGAGCCCGCGGGCCGCGTAGTAACCGTCGATCATGGTCCGCAGGCGGTCAGGCGTCAGCGCTGCCACTCGGCCTGAGGCGAGTTCGAGCGGCTCGGACAGCAGCCGCTCGGGCAGCCAGTCGTCCGCGGGCTGCCAGCCCTCGCGCAGGTTGTACAGACGCTTGGCGAGCAAAATCCGGCGTGCCGTGCGGCGCAGTTCGGCAGCCGTCAGGTCCCAGCCGGTCACCGCTGACAGCAAGTCAGCCCACTCGGCGAACGGGTCGGTGAAGACTCCCCGCAGGAACTTGCACAAGATCATCGAGTCCATCACGGCGGCCCGGTCCTCGGTCTCGACGGCCGCGGTCACGTGCGCCGACCCGCCGTCAAGCCGATCGACCTCACCGGAAAGGTCGGCCTCGTACGCCCCGGACCTGTTGTGGTCCGCGCCCCGGGCGTTGACGGCTAAGCCGAGCGCCATGGCATGCAGCGAGCGGGGCTCATAGCCGGGCATCTCCAGGCCCTTGACGTGCGGCGCGAAGGCAGCGGAGCCGCCTCCGACCTGCTCAGCCGCGCGCCGCGAGCCGTCCGCGAGCAGGTCGCCCAAGCCGGACCTGGCGCCTATTTCCGCCAGCACTCGCAGCAGTGCGTCGGCGTCGCCGAACCGGAGCCACGGGGCGTCGATGAGGCCGCGCTCCACGCACTCCATCGCCCAGGCGATCGTGCCGCCGGCCGAGATCGTGTCGATGCCGAGGTCGTCGCAGTACGCGCTGGCGGCGAGCACCGCATCGGGGTCGCTGACCCCGCACATAGGGCCGAGCGCGAACACGTTCTCGTACTCCACGCGCATCTTCTTGCCGCCCCGCGCGGCGTAGATGTGCTCGCAGCCGATCGTGCACGACGCGCAGCTGTTCCGCGCTACCTTCCGCAGTTCCGCCACCTGCTCGGCCGCGAGATGCGACGCGCCCTCGAAGCTCGCCGCCTGGAAGTTTCTGGTCGGAAGGGTGGAGATCGCGTTGAAGGCGAGCAGGTTGGCCAGCGTGCCAAGCTCGCGGTACTTGGCGGTGGCCGGGCCGAACGAGCGCGCTCGCAGGTCGCGCGCGGCAGCCAGCACGGCCTCGGGGTCCGCCGGCGGGACCTTGCGCTCTGCCGCGCGCACCGCCACAGCCTTGATCCGCTTGGCGCCGAGGACAGCGCCCAGGCCGCCGCGCCCGGCGTGCCGTCCGTCGTGGGATATCGTCGCGTACCGGACGCCCCGCTCGCCCGCCGGGCCGATCGCTCCGACCCGCCAGCCCCGGCCCAGCCTCTCCCGGAGTCGGCTCGATGTTTCCGCCGCGCTGAGACCCGCGAGATCCCCGGCCGCCTCGAATCGGACGCCGTCGCCGTCCGCGAGCAGAACGGACAGTTCGCTGCGCGCGCCGCGCACCACGATCGCGTCGTTGCCGGTGAGCTTTCCCGCGATCGCGAAGTGGCTCGAGGCCAGCGCGTCCGTCAGCATGCCGGTCAGCGGCGACTTGGCCACGACCGCGAACTTGGCGCTCGTGGTCAGCGACGTCCCGACCAGCGGGGAGAACACGAAGGCCAGCGGCGCCTCCGGGGCCAGCGCGTCGACGCCGGCCGGGGCCAGCCGGTGCAGCAGCCACACGCCGAGACCGACCCCGCCGAGGTAGGCGCGGAGCACCTCGTCTGGCAGCGGCAGCGCTGCCGCCGACCCGGAGGTGGCATCCACCACCAGCGCCTGGCCGAAGTACCCGCCGGCCGTCATGTCGTCATCCTCCCGCGTCGGCGGACAGGAAGAACACCGTGTCGCCCGTGGCAAGCGGCGTCTGCCCGTCCCTGGTGATCTGGTCGCCGTTCAAAGCCGCCGCCACGTGCCTGCCGAGGGTGACACCAGCTGCCTCGGCCGCCTCTGACACGGTCGCGGCGCGCACCTGTTCCGCGCCGCGGTGGCCGTCCGCCAGCACGCCGAACCGCTGGACCGTTACCTCGGGCGCGGGTCGGGCCCTGGCGGCCTGGTAGTCGGCCGGCTCGTTGACGTTGAGGACCGAGTCCAGCGCCGGGTCGAGCGCCGCCAGCACGGGGTCGGCGTGCAGCGCCGCCTCGTCCAGCGTGGCAACCGTGCACTGGTCGAACAGGAAGGCCGGCTTCAGGCGGCCGTCGCGGACCAGTCGCTCCGCGGCCGGCGCCAGCGTCGTCCGGTACGAGGCGGCCAGCGGCTGCCGGAAGCCGCGAGCCACCGGCAGCCCGACGTCCGCTCCGTCCGCAGCCGCCCGCACCACCCGGCGGACGAAGGCCGGGTGCAGAAACGGCAGGTCCGTGGAGCTGACGAAGGCGACATCGGCCCGATCGGCCAGCGCGGCCAGTCCGGCGGCGATCCCCTGCACCGGCCCCTGGCCCTCGCGGGGATCCTCGACCACCTCGGTATCCGGCGGCAGGTCGGGCAGCTCCTGGCCCGGAGCACGCACCACGACGACCGGGCCGGCCGTGGCCCGACCGATGATCGCGACGGTGCACCACAGCAGCGTCGACCCATGCCATTCGAGGGCCGCCTTCGGCGAGCCCATCCGGGACGATCGCCCGCCGGCCAGCACTACGCCCGCGGCCTTTGCCATAACTTCATGCTAGATCGTGCCGCGCAACTGCTGCGCCACCGCGCGACGCGCATAGTCCGGCCGAGGCGAGCAGCGGCACAGCGCCTGCGCACGAATTAGCGGCTAGACGGCGGGCTAGACGCGACGGGCTAGACGGGCAGCAGGTGAGAGCGGTTGGCCGGCGCGGCGGGGTCGGGGACCGGAGGGGTCGGGGACCGGAACGCTGATCGGACGGGCCCGCGGGCTAGTCAGACCGAGCCGCGAATCCGCGGGCGAGCCGCTGAATCCGCGCTGCCGTTTCTTCGAGTGGCATGCCGCGGCCGACAGCCAGGCCCAGGAAGAAAGCGGTCAGGGGCGCGGCCGGCCGGTCCACCTGGTGCGCTGCGACCCTGGCGAGGTTGAGCACCGTCTTCTGCACGGCGTCGTCCCGGTCCAGGTCAAGCTCAGCGCACACCGCGTCGGCCCAGTCGTCCAGTGTGTTCATCGTTCTCCGTCTCGTTCTCCGTCCGCCGGGCCCGAGCCCGGCCGCGCTCGTATCGTCCTGCGGTCATCCGGCAGCCGCCGGGTGACTCTTTCCCGGTCGAGCCACTCCAGTAGCGGGATCACGACCCGCCTGCTCGACCGCAGCGCCTGTCGCGCTTGCGACGTCGTGAACGGCTGCGGCAGCCCGGCCAGGATTCGCTCGGCCTGGGTCGCGGCGTCGAATGGCAGCACCACGTTTCCTGGCAGGCGCCGGAGCAGACCGGCGCGCTCAGCCGCCGCTATCGCCCGGGGCTCAAGCCCGAGCTGCCGGAGCCGCTCGCTGTCCGGCGCGCTGAACGGCACCTCCGCCAGGTCCGCGAGCAGGGTAGCGATCGCGGCGGCCACCGGGCCAGGAAGGCTTGCGATCGCGGCGGCCACCGTTGCGGCGGCTGAGTCCGGCCCGGCGGTCGCCCCATCGGGCGGCCCATCCGGCTGCACCACGGCCGCGTCACTGGTCGGCCGCAGGTAGCCCGCGCGCAGCTCCACCAGCTCGTCCGGACCCGCTCCGGCCCGCCATCCCGCGAGCGCCTCGACGAGGCCGCGG
>JASHQA010000253.1 GCA_030037785.1 Streptosporangiaceae bacterium | reverse complement strand
CTGGCGTCACCGCGCGCCAGCTTCATCAACGGTGCCCACATCCCGGTGGACGGTGCACAGCGCAAGGCAATCATGGATAGGAAAGGGGTCAGCCAATGAGCGAATCCGGTGCCGCCGAGCTGCGTCCGCTGCAGATCGAGATGAACGGCATCAACGTCATCACCGACGCTGAACGCAAGGGCCACCCCAGGGACCTGTTCTGGCCGTGGTTCGCCGCGAACATCTCCGTGCTCGGTCTGTCCTACGGGGCGTTCGTGCTGGGCTTTGGCATCTCGTTCTGGCAGTCGATCGTCGTGGGCGTGCTCGGGATCGTGTTCTCGTTCGTGCTGTGCGGATTCGTCGCGATCGCCGGGAAGCGCGGGTCCGCGCCGACCATGGTGCTGGGCAGGGCAGCGTTCGGCGTGCGCGGCAACAAGCTCCCGTCGCTGATCAGCTGGATGCTGACCGTTGGCTGGGAGACGGTGCTGTGCATCCTGGCGACGCTGGCCACGGCCACGGTGTTCGCCCGGCTCGGGGTTGGCGGCGGCACCGGCACGGAGGTCATCGCGCTGATCGTGGTGGTGGCGCTGACCGTCGGCGGCGGGGTCATGGGATTCGACATGATCATGCGGATGCAGGCCGTGATCACGGTCGTCACGGCGGTGCTCACGGTGGCGTTCATCATCCTGGTCGTCGACAAGATCCACTGGACGACGGTGTCGGCGATCCCGGCTGGGTCGGCGGAAAAGCTCATCGGCGCGCTGGTGTTCGTGATGACCGGGTTCGGGCTCGGCTGGGTGAACGCGGCTGCCGACTACTCGCGCTACCTGCCCAGGCGGTCATCCACCAGGGGCGTCGTGTTCTGGACCGCGTTCGGCTCCTCGGTGGCGCCGGTCTTCCTGCTGGTGTTCGGCCTGCTGCTGGCCGGGTCCTCGACGCACCTGTCCAGCGCCATCGGCGACAACCCGATCGGCGCACTGGCCGTCTTGCTGCCGACGTGGTTCCTCGTGCTGTTCGCGATCGTCGCGGTGCTCGGCCTGGTCGGCGGCTCGGTGCTGGACATCTACTCCTCCGGCCTGGCGCTGCTCACGCTCGGGCTGAAGATCCCCAGGTTCGCCGCGGCGCTGATCGACGGCACCGTCATGATCGTCGGCACGATCTACGTGGTGTTCTTCGCTGGCAACTTCATCGGCCAGTTCGAGGGCTTCCTGATCACGCTGGGCGTGCCGATCGCCGCCTGGTGCGGGGTCATGCTCGCCGACATCATGCTGCGGCGGCGCGACTACGCCGAGCCCGAGCTGTACACCGTGCGTGGCCGCTACGGTGACGTTCGGCTGGTGCCGATCGCCGTGGTGGTGGTGGGAACCGCGCTCGGCTGGGGCCTGGTCACCAACACCTCAGCCAGCTGGCTGACCTGGCAGGGCTACCTGCTCGGGCCCTTCGGCCTCGGCGGCAAGAGCGGCGCCTGGGCGTTTGCGAACGTCGGCGTGCTGGCCGCGCTGGTGCTCGGATTCGCAGTGACCGCGATCTTCGGCTCGTCCGCCGTGCGGACGCAGGAGACGGCACCCGCACTGGCGACCGCCACCGCGTCGTCGTGACCCCGGCCGACCACGAGGCTCCGCAGGCTGCGGCCGGGGCGCACCCGGCTGCGGCCGGCCCGCGGGGCTGGCTGGCTGTCATCGACATGCAGCGCATCTTCGGCGAGCCGGACAGCGGATGGTTCGCGCCGCGGTTCGGTGAGCTGGTCGAGCCCATCGCCCGTCTCGCGAAGGCGTTCGGCCCGCGGGTGACCTTCACCAGGTTCGTCGCGCCGGCCCAGCCGGCGGGTGCCTGGCGTCGCTACTACGAGTTGTGGCCGTTCGCGCTGCAGCCACCGGACGCGCCGCTGTACGACCTGGTCCCGGCCCTCGCGCGAACGCCGGGACCGACCCTCGACGCCGCCACGTTCAGCAAGTGGGGGCCCGAGCTCGCCGCCCGGGTGGCGGACGGCAGCCCGCTGGTCCTGGCCGGGGTGTCGACCGACTGCTGCGTGCTGTCCACCGCGCTGGCCGCCGCGGACGCGGGAGCGCACGTACAGGTGGTCGCCGACGCCTGCACCGGCGTCGACGACGCGAGCCACGCCAAGGCGCTGGACATCATGCGGCTCTACGGACCGCTGGTCGAGGTCGTCACCATGGCCGACGTCCTCGGGCCGTGACGACGGCCGGGGCTGAGGCCGGGGACCGGGCGCGCGGCGCGCTGTACGGGCTGGCCATCGGCGACGCGCTCGGCATGCCCACCCAGTCGCTGCCCAGAGCGGACATCGCAGCCAGGTACGGGCCGATCCTGGCCGGGTTCGAGCCGGCCCCGGCCGATCATCCGCTGGCGGCCGGCCTGCCCGCCGGGTCCGTCACCGACGACACCGCGCAGGCGCTGCTGCTAGCCGGGCTGGTCGTGCAGTCCGGCTTCCCCGTGGACCCGGCCGAGCTTGGCAGGCGGCTGCTGGCCTGGGAGAAGTCGGTCCGCGCGCGCGGGTCACTAGACCTGCTCGGCCCGTCCACCACGCTGGCCATCGACCGGCTGCTCGCCGGCGTCAGTGCCGAGGAGGCGGGCAGGTCAGGGACGACGAACGGAGCGGCCATGCGGGTTACGCCGGTCGGCGTCGCCACCAGCGGCGCCGACCCGCGACTCCTGGTCGACCGGGTAGTCCAGTCCGCGCGGGTGACGCACAACACCGGCGTGGCCCTGGCCGGGGCGGCCGCCGTCGCCGCCGCCGTCAGCGCGGGCGTCGACGGCGCGAGCGTGGCTGACGCGACCCACGCGGCGGTCACGGCCGCCCGGCTGGCCGCTGGCCGTGGCCACTGGGTGGCCGCAGCGGACGTGGCGGCGCGGATCACCTGGGCCACGACGCTGACTGCCGGGCTGCGGCCGGAGCACGCCATCGACGTGGTCTACACGCTGGTGGGCACCAGCCTGGCGACGCAGGAGTCGGTGCCCGCCGCGTTCGGGGTGCTCGCTGCCTGCCCGGACGAGCCGTGGCTGGCCTGCCGGATCGCGGCCTCGGTCGGCGGCGACTGCGACACGATAGCGGCGATGGCCGGCGCGGTTGCTGGTGCCTGCCACGGAGTCGCGGCGTTCCCGCCGACGGCGCGCGCGCTGGTGACCAGCGTGAACGAGCTGGACCTGGATCGGGTGGCAGCGGGCCTGCTCCGCATCCGGACAGCAGCAGGCGCGCGTGACTGACCCGCCGATGCCGGCCCGCGGGCGGGGCTATCCGGTCGACCGGCTGGTGCACCTGGGCAACGTCGTGGTCGACCTGGTGCTGGTGGTGCCCGCGCTGCCAGCGCGGGGCGGCGACGTGCTCGCCACCGGGTCGCAGCTGACTCCCGGTGGCGGGTTCAACGTGATGGCCGCTGCCGCCCGGCAGGGCCTGCCGGTAACCTACGCCGGCGCCCACGGCACCGGCCCGTTCGGCTCGCTGGTCAGAGCCGGCTTGCGGGGCGAGGGCATCGACGTCCTGCTGCCACCACGGGCAGGCCAGGATACCGGCGTCGTGGTGGTCGCGGTCGATGCCGAAGGGGAGCGGACCTTCCTGACCAGCCCCGGCGCCGAGGCCACCCTCACCAGCGCCGATCTCGCCAGCCTGCAGCCCGGCTCGCGGGATGTGGTCTGCCTGTCCGGCTACAGCCTGGTGCATTCGGCGAACCGGGCGGCGATCACCTCCTGGCTGCCCGGCCTAGCCGCGGATGTCCTGCTGGTGTTCGATCCCGGTCCGCTCGGCGCCGGGCTGCCGCCCGGCGTGCTGCGGCCCGTGCTGGCCAGGGCGGACTGGCTGACCTGCAGCGCCACCGAGGCAGCCGGGCTGACTGGCGTCGCGAACCCCGCGGTGGCCGGGCGCGCCCTGGCCGCGCGAACCGGGCGGCGCGGCGTCGTCGTCAGGACGGGCGCAGCCGGGTGCGTGCTCATCCGGCCCGGCCAGGCAGCGGTGCGGGTGCCTGGCTTCGGTGTCCGGGCGGTCGACACCAACGGCGCCGGGGACACACACACCGGCGCCTTCATCGCGGCGCTGGCGGCTGGCTCAGCGGAGCCGGACGCGGCCCGGATCGCCAACGCCGCCGCCGCGATCTCCGTGACCAGGCGCGGCCCGGCGACAGCACCGACCGCCGCCGAAGTCGCGCGCTTCCTGGCCGCTGAGGCCTGACGGGCGCGGCGTCGCTAGCAACGGACGTCAACGCCGCGCGGTGGTGGCGGGCCCTACCGCTGGAACCGGCGCAGCCGCAGGCTGTTGGAGACCACGAACACCGAGCTGAACGCCATGGCCGCACCGCAGATCAGGGGGTTGAGCAAGCCGGTCGCCGCGAGCGGCAGCGCGGCGACGTTGTAGGCGAACGCCCAGAACAAGTTGGCCTTGATCGTGCGAAGCGTGCGCCGGGACAACGCCACCGCCGCGGGCACGGCCCGCAGGTCGCCGCGAACCAGGGTCAGGTCGGCTGCCTCGATGGCCACGTCGGTGCCCGTGCCCATCGCCATGCCGAGGTCGGACTGGGCGAGTGCGGCCGCGTCGTTCACCCCGTCGCCGACCATGGCGACCACCCGGCCGGCGGTCTGGAGCTGCCTGATCGCGGCTGCCTTGCCGGCCGGCGGCACCCCCGCGATCACGATGTCGATGCCCACCTGCGCGGCCACCGCGCCAGCGGCGCGCGCGTTGTCGCCGGTCAGCAGCACCGGCTCCAGGCCCAGCCGGCGTAGCTCGGCGATCGCCTGAGCCGAGGTCGGCTTGACGGTATCGCAGACCACCAGCACGCCGCGGACCCGACCGTCCCACCCGGCGTAGACGACCGTCTGGCCGGCGGACTCGGCGGCTGTGGCCAGGTCGAGGAGGACAGCCGGTACGGGCAGCGCTAGCTCCTGCTCCAGCCAGGCGCGCCGGCCCGCGACCACCGCATGCCCCGCCACGTCCCCGGACACGCCCAGTCCCGGATGGCTGGCGAACCCGGTCACCGCGGGCAGGCCGGCGCGCAGCCGGGCCACAGCTCCGCGGGCAATCGCAGCGCCCACAGGGTGCTCGGAGGCGTCCTCCACCGCGCCCGCGAGCCGCAGCAGCTGGTCAGCATCCTCGCCAGGCGCCGGCTCGGCGGCGACCATGCTCATCTGCCCGGTGGTCACCGTGCCGGTCTTGTCCAGCACGACGGTGTCGATCTTCCGGGTGGACTCAAGCGTCTCCGGACCCCTGATCAAGATCCCTAGCTGAGCTCCCCGGCCGGTGCCGACCAGCAGCGCCGTAGGCGTCGCCAGCCCCAGTGCGCAGGGACAGGCGATGATCAGCACGGCCACCGCGGCCGTGAACGCAGCCACCGCGGGCTGACCGAGCAGCAGCCACGTGATCAGTGTCAGCACCGACAGGCCCATCACCACGGGAACGAAGACCGCAGACACCCGGTCGGCCAGCCGCTGGACCGCTGCCTTCCCGTCCTGCGCCGCTGCCACCAGCCTGGCCAGCTGGGCGAGCTGGGTGTCGGCGCCGACCTGCGTCGCCCGGACGACCAGTCGGCCGCTGGCGTTCACGGTTGCCCCGGCCACGTGGTCACCGACCGTCACCTCTACCGGAACGGGCTCGCCCGTCAGCATGGCGGTATCAACCGCCGAGTAGCCGTCCTCGACCACGCCGTCGGCAGCGATCTTCTCGCCCGGTCGAACCACGAACCGATCGCCGACGGCGAGCTGGTCCACCGGAATCTGGACCTGCGCGCCGTCCCGGAGCACGGTGACGTCCTTCGCCCCCATCGATGCGAGCGCCGCAAGCGCGGCCCCGGATCGCCGCCTAGCACGGGCCTCGAGGTAGCGGCCAGTCAGCACCAGCACCGTCACGCCCGCGGCCACGTCTAGGTAGGTGGAGCTCGCGGTGGCGTCCCGTGCGAACAGCGTGAAACCGGTGCGCAGGCCCGGCGTCCCGGCGGAGCCGAGGACCAGCGCGTAGAGCGACCACAGGTACGCGGCCGTGACGCCAGCCGAGATCAGCGTGTCCATCGTTGCCGCCCGGTGCCGGAGGCTGGCCAACGCGGCCCGGTGGAACGGCCACGCGCCCCACGCCAGCACCGGCGTGGCAAGCCCCAGCGAAACCCACTGGTAGTACCGGAACTGCAGCGCGGGCACGAAAGCCAGCACCACCACCGGCAGCGCCAGCAGCGCCGAGGTCACCAGTCGCGGCAGCACTGGGGTGGCCTCATCCTGGCGGTCGGCCGGGGCGGGCACGGCGTCCGCCCGCCCGGACCGCTGCGAGACGAGCACGGCCGCGGAGTAGCCCGCCTGCTCGACGGCCGCCACCAGGTCGCGCGAGCTGAGTCGGCCCGGATAGCGCACGCGCGCCGTCTCGGTGGCGAGGTTGACCGTCGCGGTGACGCCGTCGAGCCTGGTCAGCTTCTTCTCGATCCGGGCCGCGCAGGACGCACACGTCATCCCGCCGATCGACAGCTCCACGCTGTGCAGCGCGTCCGGCCGCCCGGCGACCGGACGCTCACCCGGCTGCGACACGACCCGAGCCACGTCGACTCCTTAGCTGGCGAGCAGTCCAGTGCGCCTCGAGCACCTCCCGCACCGTGCCCAGTACTATACCCCCGCATGGTATCGGCAGTCGGGGCCGTCGATCGCCGGTGCGTCCCTAGAGCAGTCCCGGTCGCTGCCACTCCTCGCCGAGCACGTGCACGGCCAGGAAAGCCAGCACGGTCTCGTACCAGACCTGAACGTCGCCGGGCTTGAGCACCCAGTGGTTCTCGTCCGGGAAGTACAGGAACCTGGCCTCGGCAGACCGGAAGACCAGGTCCCACCACAGCCGGAGCGCCTCGCCGATCGGCACCCGGTAGTCCCGGTCGCCGTGGATGATCAGCATGGGCGTGACGATCTTGTCGGCGTGCAAGTGCGGGGAGCTGGCCTGGTAGCGCTCCGGCTGGGTGCGCGGGTCGCCGAACTGCCTGCGCCAGTACGGCGGTCCGTCCGTGGTGCCGAACATCTGGTCGAGCGCCCACAGGCCAGCGTGACTCACGATCGCCCGGAACCGGTCGGTGTGCCCGGCGATCCAGTTGGCCATGTAGCCGCCGTACGAGCCGCCCATCATCGCGGTCCGGCTGGCGTCGATGTCCGGCCGCTCCAGGACCTCGTCGGTGATGGCCATGACGTCGGTATACGGGTTGCCGCCCCAGTGGTCCCAGCCGCGGGCGATCATGTGCTGGCCGTACCCGGTCGACAGCGCCGGGTCGGGTAGCAGCACAGCGTAGCCACGCGCGGCCATCAGCCACGGGTTCCACCGCCACGACCAGGAGTTCCAGCTCGAAACCGGACCGCCGTGCACCCACAACAGCAGCGGCGCCGGCTGGTCGGCGCTGGCGCCGTCGGGCAGCACGAGCCAGCCTCGGACCCTGGTGCCATCGGCCACGGTCGTCGCCACCTCGGTCACCGTTCCGGGCAGCGAGACCTCGCCGCCGGGACTAGGCAGGGCCTGAGCCGGGCCAGCCACAGCGCCGAGGGGTATCCGGACCGGCGCGGGCGGGGAATTAATGCCGGAACGAAGCGCGTACAGGCAACTGCCGTCGGGAGCCACGCAGAGGTTGTCGTACGCCGCGTCGGCGACCACGGCGGACCCCGGCTCGCTGCCGTCCACGGCGAACCGGAAGACGGGACGGCGGCCGTTGTCGTCCGCGGTGACGTACACGGAGCGCGCGTCGGGCGCCCAGGCCACTTCAGCGGGCTGCCGGTCGAAGCCCGGCAGCAGGTCGCGGTAGCCGACCTGGCCCGCGGCGGCCTCCCCGGCGGCGGCGAGCGAGGTGAGCACCAGGGTCGCGTCGCCGGGCCGGTCGTAGCTGTCCTGCTCCGCGCGGATCGCCAGCACCAGCGTGCCGTCGGGCGAGATACGCGGCGTCCTGAAGTCGGCGCCAGGCTCGCCGAGCAGCGTCCGGCGCTGCCCGGTGCGCAGGTCGATGACCACGACCTCGTTCCGGAATCCGCCGGCTTCCTCGCTCACCCGCCACCCGGTCACGACGGCCGAGCCGTCCGGAGTCAGCTCGAAGTCCTGCTCGTCCAGCGCCCGGCCGGGATCCGGCGTGACGTCACGGGCCTCGCGGGCAGCGTCGGCGTCGTCGGCTGCGAGCAAGCGGACGGTCTCCGGGCCCAGGTCGTGGTCCCAGTACCGCAGCCTGCCACCCGGCTCGTGCAGGATCGCGCTCACGCCGGCATCGGCACGGGCCTTGCGGCGGGCGGTGTCTTCCTCGGCATCCTTGGCGCCAGGGAACACGGCGGCGGCGTAACAGAAGGCCCGCGCGCTGGTCGCGGTCGCGAGCCCGACCACTCCCCCGCCCGGTGTCGCGATCCGCCGCGCCTCGCCGCCGCCCGCGGGCAGCAGCCAGGCGGCCGGCTTGTCCTTGCTCGCCTCGGCGTCCTTCTTGCCCGATTCGGGGTCGGGTCGCCTCGACGCGAACAGCAGCGACCCGTCGGGCAGGAACACCGGGCTAGCCTCACCCTCGGCGCTGCGGGTGAGCCTGACGCACTCGCGGTCCCCCGCCGTGTCGATCCGCCAGATGCTGGACAGGTACTTCGGCGGCTCGCCGCCGGCGGTCTGCACGACCGCCGCGAGCCAGGACCCGTCGGGCGAGAGCCGGAGCGCCGTCACTCTCGGAATGGCCACGTACTCCGGCAAGTCACCCAGCGTCATCGCTTTAGTGTCCTCTCTCGCTGCGGGCATGAGTCGGTGTGAAGTTCCTGAAGCCGTCTTATCGGACGTCGGCCGCCACAGACAAGTCGGAGCAAGCGCGACTCGGACGGGACGCGGCAGGGCCTGGCTGGCCCGGACGACCCGGTCAGGAGATAGTCAGGATTTCGCCAAGCTTTCGTCAAGAATCGGTGTTACGGTCAAGCTCCGTGACTTTCGGACCGATACGGCGGCTGGCCGGCCGGCCTGCGCAGCCAGGGCAGCGATGTCGGCACTGAAGCCCGCGCCCGCGGATGCGGCGGTCCAGGGTGGTGCTGCCGCGGCGCCAGCGGACCAGCCGCCGGCCGGGGTATCGGCTCCCGTCTCGCCCCCCAGGCAGCGGCTCGCCTGGCTGGACGCCCTGCGGGGAACGGCCGCGCTCTGGGTGGTGTATCAGCACTGGGGCGCTCGGGTCCTGCCCTCCGTGCACGCGGTGGTGTTCAGCGTGTTCGACCCCGGCCTGTACGGGGTGCTGGTGTTCTTCCTGATCAGCGGCTACATCGTGCCGGCCTCGCTGGAGCGCACGGGCAGCGTCCGTACCTTCTGGATCAGCCGGCTGTTTCGCCTGTTCCCGCTGTTTGCCGTCGTCATCGGTCTCGCGCTGGCACTGGACATGCTCGGCGCGCCCGCGCTGGGCGACGCGAAGCGGGACGTCGTCGCGACCGCGCTCGCCCACCTGTTCATGCTCAACGATCTGCTCGGCGTGCCCAACCTCGTCGTCGTGATCTGGACGCTGTCCTACGAGATGGTCTTCTATCTGCTGGTCACCGCCCTGTTCACCGCGCGCCAGCACCGGCGCAGCGGCGGGCTCGCCGTCACGCTCGCCGCCGGCGCGCTCGGGCTCGGCGGGATACTGCCCACCGCGTGGCTGTCCGAGCACACGCTCGGGCCCACCACGGTCGCGCTCGCCGGGGACGTCCTCGTCATCGGCGGGCTGGGCGTCGCGGTGTTCGGCCGCGGCCGGCCGCGGGCGATCGGCGCCGCGCTGGCCGCCGCGACCGGGCTCGTCCTGGTCGTGTTCAACGAGCGCCGGTTCGGCTACGAAGGGCTGACGATCCTGGCCCTCATGTTCACCGGCACGCTGCTGTACCGCGCCCAGCACCGGCAGGTCAGCCGCCGCTTTGCCGCGATCGTCACGGCCAGCGTCTTCGCGGCCGTCAGCGCCGCCGGGTTCTGGCACATCCCGGCCCTGACGACGTCCAGCCACCCGGCCCTGCAGCAGCGCGAATGGGTCATGTCCGTGGTGCTGGCTGGCCTGACGTTCGCCGCCGGGCTGGCGCTGCAGAAGCACCAGCTGCCCACGGCCCTGTCCTGGCTGGGCCTGGTCAGCTATTCGGTCTACCTGACCTTCCCGCTGCTGCTTGACGTGTACGACTGGATCCCCCTCCCGGCGAGCTACCAGCACCAGGTCTGGCTGCAGGTCGGGGCGTCGGTGGTCTTCCTCGCCACGCTGCTCGGCTGCGCCGCCCTCACGTATCGGCTCGTCGAGGCCCCGATGCAACGAGTCGGCCGGCGGATAGCCGCTCGGCTGGATCGCCGCCTCGGCCCAGACCGCCCGCCCGCGGTGCAGGCCGCGGTCTCCTGACCCGGCGGCGCTGGCCGCCGGTGCCTGTGGTCAGCCGGGCTTGGCGACCAGCCGCCGCGCGGCGTCGGCGATGTGGCCGGCGTCGATGCCGGCCGCGTGCAGCAGTTCCGCGGACGTGCCCGAGCCGGGCATCTCCCGCACCGCCAGGTGCTCGATCGACAGCTCCGCGCGGCCCGCCTCGGTGAGCGCGTCGACCACGGCCGAGCCGAGACCGCCCTCCGGGTGGTGGTCCTCGGCCACCACGAGCCGGCCGCCGGTCGCCGCGGCCGCCGCGGTCAGCACCCCGACGTCGACCGGCTTGACCGAGTACAAGTCGACGACCCGCGCGGTGATCCCCTCGGCCCGCAGCGCGTCGGCGGCGGCCAGGCACTCGTGCAGCGTCACGCCCGCCCCGATCAGCGTCACCTGGTCGGCGTCGCTGCCACGCACCACCTTCGCGCCGCCGACCGGGAACAACTCGCCGTCCGGGTAGAGCACGGGATAGGCCCCGCGCGTGGTGCGCAGATACGAAATGCCCGCCAGCTCGGCCATGGCACCGACCAGCGCCGCGGCGCTGGTCGCGTCGCTGGGATAGAGCACCGTCGAGCCGTGCACCGCGCGCATCATGGCCAGGTCCTCGAGCGCCATCTGCGACGGGCCGTCGGCGCCGATCTCGACCCCGGCGTGCGAACCGGACAGCCGGATGCTGGCCTTCGAGATCGACGCCATCCGGATGAAGTCGTAAGCCCGGCTGAAGAACGCGGCGAACGTCGACGCGAACGGCCGGTAGCCGCGGACGCTGAAGCCCACCGCGGCCGCGATGAGCTGCTGCTCGGCGATGTACATCTCGAAGAACCGCTCGGGATGCTCGCGGGCGAACTGGTCAGCGTAGGTCGAGTTGCTGACCTCGCCGTCCATCGCGACCACGTCCGGGCGCGCGCCGAGCGCGGCCAGCGCCTGGCCATAGGCCTTGCGGGTGGCGACCTTGTCCCCGACCGTGTACACGGGCAGCTTCACGTCAGCAGCGCCGTCGGCTGCGGCTGCCTGGCGTGCCGCCGCGCTCGCCATCGCCGCGGCGTCGGGCTTCGGACCGCGCACCACCATGTGCCGCTCACCGCCGAGCTCGATGATCGCGCGCTCGGCCATCTCCGGCGGCAGCGGCCTGCCGTGCCAGCCCTCGGCGTCCTCCACTTCCGAGAAGCCGCGGCCCTTGCGGGTGCGGGCGAGGATGACAGCCGGCTGATCGCGTCCGGGGTCAGCCACCTCCCGCATCGCCCGGTCGATCGCGCCGACGTCGTGCCCGTCGATCGTGACCACCCGGGCGCCGAACGCCGACAGGCGCCGGGCGTAGGTGTCGGTGTCCCAGGACAGCTCGGTCGGCCCGCGCTGACCGAGCCGGTTCACGTCCACCATGGCGATCAAGTTGGACAGCTTGTAGTGCGAGGCCTTGTCGAGCGCCTCCCAGATGGACCCTTCCGCCATCTCACTGTCCCCGCACAGCACCCACACGCGGAAGCCGATCTCATCGACGTACTTGCCGGCCAGCGCCACGCCGACCGCGTCCGGCAGGCCCTGGCCGAGTGAGCCAGTCGCCACGTCGACCCACGGTAGGTCCGGCGTGGGGTGACCCTCCAGACGCGACCCGAGCCGCCGGTATCCGGTCATCAGCTCGGCGTCCGAGATCACCCCGACCGCCTTGTACACCGAGTACAGCAACGGTGACGCGTGGCCCTTGGAGAAGATCAGGTGGTCGTTGGCCGGGTTTGCCGGCTCGTCCCAGTCGTAGTGCAGGTGCCGGCCGATCAGCACCGCCAGCAGGTCCGCGGCGGACATGCTGGACGTCGGGTGTCCGGACCCGGCAGACGTGCTCGCGCGGATGGAGTCGACGCGAAGCTGCTGGGCGAGCTCACCGGCCGCGGCGAGGTCGATGTCGGTCTTGACGGTGGTTGGAACTGCCACGAGCACCTCCCGGTCTCCAGCCGCACCTGTACCCAGGCTAGGCCGCCACATCCGTCGCCGCCTGGTTAGCCCTACCCTCGACCCATGGCTTTGGCGGGGAACGAGGCCGATGCACGGCCGGCCGCGCTCGCCCGCTGGCGGTCGGACCTGGCAGCCGCTGACCTGGGCTCATCCGGCCGCGACCTAGTCACGATCTGGTGGGAGGGACGCCCAGCCGATTTGGCTCCAGCGGCGTCTACCAGGTAGAGACGATGGGGACAGCGCACGGCGATGGGCGGACTCTCATGAGCGAATGGCCAGCGGGCTGGCTCCGCGGCGGACCGGACGGCGACGGGCAGCAAGCCGGCGACGGCGCGCCGCCAGGGGCCTGGCCGGACCAGCCACCGACCTCCACGCGCGGCCGGCTGTCGGCTCCGCCGCGCCCGGCCAGCCGCTACCCAGCCGGGTCCGGCAGATCGGGCCGGACCGGCGGGCCAGCCTGGCGGCGCTGGCTGCGGCCCCGCCGGATCTTCAGCGTGCTCGCGGTCGTGGTCGTGCTGGCCCTGGCAGGCACCGTGGCGACGTACTTCTATCTCAACGGCAAGCTCCAGCGCAGCGCCATCCTGGCCGACTACCCCGGCCGTCCGGCTCCGGGCTCCGGCACGAACTGGCTTCTCGCCGGGTCAGACAGCCGACAGGGGCTCACCACCGCACAAGAGCACGAGTACTCCACCGGGCAGATCGACGCCACCGGCGCGGGCCGGTCCGACACGATCATGATCCTGCATATACCGGCCGGCGGCGGCAGGCCGATCCTGATCAGCGTGCCGCGTGACTCGTACGTGAACATCCCCGGCTACGGCTACAACAAGATCAACGCGGCGTTCTCCATCGGCGGGCCCGCGCTGCTGGCCAAGACCATCCAGAGCGACACCGGGCTCTACATCAACCACTTCATGGA
>JASHQA010000252.1 GCA_030037785.1 Streptosporangiaceae bacterium | reverse complement strand
TAGCTGGCCGGGTCGACGTCACCGCCGCCGGACAGCACCAGGGCATCCAGCCGGCCGAGCACGCCGGTGACGCCGGGCAGCGGCGGCAGCAGCACCGGCTGGCCGCCGGCCGCCGCCACCATCTCGGTGTACCGGCACGGCAGCAGCACCGCGGGCAGGTCCCAGCTTCCCCAGCGTGCGTGCTGTGAGTAGGCGCTGATGCCGATCACGGGGCGTTCGCTCATGACGACAACGGTGTCACATAGGCACCGGTGATGCCGCCATCGACCACGAACTGCGACGCGGTGATGAACGAGGAGTCGTCGCTGGCCAGGAACGCGACCGCGGCCGCGATCTCGTCCGGCTGCCCGAACCTGCCCATGGGCACGTGCACAAGCCGCCGGGCGGCGCGCTCGGGATCGGCGGCGAACAGACCCTGCAGCAGCGGCGTGCTGATCGGTCCGGGGCAGAGCGCGTTCACCCGGATCCCCTGCCTGGCAAACTGCACGCCAAGCTCCCGGCTGAGCGCCAGCACGCCGCCCTTGGACGCGGTGTAGGAGATCTGCGAGGTGGCCGAGCCAATGACCGCCACGAATGAGGCGGTGTTGATGATGGAGCCGCGGCCCGCCGCCAGCATGTGCGGCAGCACGTACTTGCAGCACAGGTACACCGACGTCAGGTTGACCTCCTGCACCCGGCGCCAGGCCTCGAGCCCGGTGGTGAGGATGGAGTCGTCATCCGGCGGGGAGATACCGGCGTTGTTGAACGCCACGTCGATCCGGCCGTACCGGTCCGCCACCCCGTCGAACAGCTCCCTGACCTGATCCTCGTTCGCCACGTCGGCGGCCACGAACTCGCCGCCCGTCTGGATGGCGGCGGCGGCGCCCGTCGCCTCGTCGATGTCGACCGCGACGATCCGGGCGCCTTCGGATGCCAGCCTGCGCGCGCTGGCCAGCCCGAGGCCGCTGCCGGCTCCGGTCACCACGACGACCCGATCGTGCAGGCGCTGCATTACGAAACGACCCCGTTCCCCTAATCGGTTGCGATGAAGACGTTCTTGACTTCGGTAAACGCGTCCACCGCATCCGGTCCCAGCTCGCGGCCGAGACCGGACTGCTTGAAGCCGCCGAACGGCGTCCAGTACCTGACTGAGGAGTGCGAGTTCACCGACAGGTTGCCGGTCTCGACGGCGCGGGCGACCCGGATCGCCCGGCCGACGTTGCTGGTCCAGATCGAGCCCGACAGGCCATAGGGCGTGTCGTTGGCCATCGCGATCGCGGCTGCCTCGTCGGCGAACGGCGTGACCGTGACCACCGGGCCGAAGATCTCCTCGGTGTAGGCGGGAGAGTCGGGTGACACCGGGGCGAGGACCGTCGGCGGATACCAGAAGCCGGCGCCGTCGGGAACGCTGCCGCGAATCGCCACCGGCGCGTCGTCGGGCACGTAGCTGGCGACGTGCGCCCGGTGCGCGGCCGAGATCAGCGGGCCCATCTCGGTGGCTGCGTCGGCCGGGTCCCCGACCAAGACGCCGCGGACAGCAGGCTCGAGCAGTGCCATGAACGTCTCCAGGACGCTGGCCTCGACCAGGATCCTGGACCGGGCACAGCAGTCCTGCCCGGCGTTGTCGAACACCGCGTACGGCGCGGTCGCGGCCGCCTTCTGCAGGTCGGCGTCGGCGAACACGATGTTCGCGCTCTTGCCGCCGAGTTCGAGCGTGAGCCGCTTGACGTGCCGGGCGCAGCCTGCCATGACGTGCCGGCCGACCTCGGACGATCCGGTGAACGCTATCTTGCGGACGTCGGGGTGGTCGACCAGGCGCTGACCTACGACGCTGCCCTGGCCGGGCAGCACCTGAAACACGCCCTCGGGCAGCCCGGCATCCAGCGCCAGTTCGGCGATCCGCACCGCCGTCATCGGGGTCAGCTCGGCGGGCTTGGCCACTACCGCGCATCCTGCCGCCAGCGCGGGGCCTAGCCCCCAGGACAGGATCGGCATCGGGAAGTTCCACGGAACGATGAGGCCGACCACGCCGACGGGCTCGCGGAACGTCACGTCCAGGCCGCCTGGCACCGGGATCTGCCGTCCGGTCAGCCGCTCCGGCGCAGCCGCGTAGTACATCAGCACGTCGCGGACCTGCCCGGCCTCCCACCGCGCCGCGCCCACCGGGTGGCCTGCCTCGGCGGTTTCCAGCGCGGCGAGCTCGTCGACGTGGGCGTCGACCTGGTCAGCAAATCGGCGCAGCAGCCGAGCCCGGTCGCCGGGCGCCACCGCGCGCCAGCGCTGCTGGGCTCGCGCGGCCCGCTGGATCGCCGCGTCGGCATCCTCGACGGTGCTGCGGGCGACCTGAGTGAGGGGCTGCTCAGTCGCGGGGTTGATGACGGTGTAGGTCGTCATGCCCGGTTACAGGCGCTCGAAGCCACGGCGGAGCTCCCAGTCGGTCACCGCGGCATCATAGGCAGCGAGCTCGACGCGCGCGTAGTTGGCGTAGTGCTCGACGACGTTCGGGCCGAACGCGACGGCGGCGAGCTGGCTGCCCTGCCACAGCTCGAGCGCGTCCCGCAGGGTGTGCGGCACCTTCGGGCCGTCGTCGGCGTAGGCGTTGCCGGCGAAAGCGGCCTCAAGGGGCAGCTCGTTGTCGACACCGTGCAGCCCGGCCGCGATCATCGCGGCCACCGCGAGGTAAGGGTTCACGTCGCCGCCGGGCGTGCGGTTTTCGGCCCGCAGCGAGTGGCCGTGCCCGACCAGCCGTAGCGCGCAGGTCCGGTTGTCGACGCCCCATCGGACCGATGTCGGTGCGAAGCTGCCCGGCACGTAGCGCTTGTAGGAGTTGACGTTCGGTGCGTAGCACAGGGTCAGCTCGCGCAGCGCGGCCAGCTGTCCGGCCACGAAGTGCTCGCCCAGCGGGGACAGCCCGTGCGGCCCGTCGCCGGCCAGCACTGGCGTGTCATCGGTGCCGCGGAGACTGAGGTGGATGTGGCAGGAGTTACCCTCCCTGGCGTTCGGCTTGGCCATGAACGTGATGCTCATGCCGTCTTGAGCCGCGATCTCCTTCGCGCCGGTCTTGTAGATCGAGTGGTTGTCGCAGGTCCGCACCGCGTCGGCGTACCGGAAGGCGATCTCGTGCTGGCCCAGGTTGCACTCGCCCTTGGCCGACTCGACGTACATGCCCGCGCCGGCCATACCGGTGCGCAGCCGACGCAGCAGCGGCTCGACGCGGGCGGTGCCGAGGATCGAGTAGTCCACGTTGTAGCCGTTGGCGGGGTGCAGGTCCTGGTAGTGCTGCGCCGCCGCTTGCTCGTAGGAGTCGGTGTACACGATGAACTCCAGCTCCGTGCCGGCCAGCGCGACCAGGCCGCGCTCGGCCAGCCTGGCCACCTGGCGCTGCAGGATCTGCCGGGGCGACTCGGCCACCGGAGTGCCGTCCAGCCAGCGCAGGTCGGCCAGCACCAGCGCAGTGCCGGGCTGCCACGGAATCCTGCGCAAGGTCGCGATGTCGGGTTGCAGCACGAAGTCGCCGTAGCCGCGCTCCCAGGAGGAGATCTGGTAGCCATCGACGGTGTTCATGTCGACATCGACCGCGAGCAGGTAGTTGCAGCCCTCGGAGAACTCGTGCGCCACCTCCGCGAGGAAGAACTCGGCGGACAGTCGCTTGCCCGCCAGCCGACCCTGCATGTCGGTGAGGGCCAGCACTACCGTGTCGATGCGGCCGGTGGCCGTGAGCTGGCGCAGCTCCTCCACCGTGAGCATGCCCGGCCGAGCCGCGCCGGCGTGCGGGTCAGTCATGGCTCAGACCGACAGTTCGCGCTCGATAGCCGCCAGCTCCTCCGCTGTGCCCTGGACCTTCGGCCCGGTGAACCACTTGCGCGCCGAGACGGCCCAGTAGATGCCGGCGAAGCCGATCACGACCACCACGGCGAAGACCGTGTAGTTGAAGTTGCCCACGGTGATCGGACTGAGCGTTGGCAGCATGAACAGGATGCTGATGATGACGACCCACACGACCGCGGTCCAGCCGACCACGTAGCTCCACCGACCGAGGTGCCACGGGCCGCGGGCGAAGCTGCCACCCTGCCGCAGTCGCAGGAAAGTCGGCAGCACGTAGGCGATGTAGAGGCCGATGACAGCGATGGAGGTCACCGCGGCGTACGCAGTCGGGTTCCAGAGGTCGGGCAGGCCGAGGATCAGCGCGAAGCCGGCCGCCAGCCAGATCGCGTTGGTGGGCGTCCTGGTCCGCTTGTTCACGCGATGCCAGATGCTGGAGCCAGGCACCGCCCCGTCCCTGGAGAACGCGTAGATCATCCGCGAGTTTGCGGTCACCGATGACATGCCGCAGAACAGCTGGGCAAAGATCACGATCAGCAGCAGCAGCTTGCCCCCGGTCCCGCCGAGCGCGTCCACGAAGATCTGTGCGGGCGCCGCGGTGGAAGGCTGCAGGGCCTCGTGGGCGTAGTGCTGGATCGCGTAGGTGACGCCGATGAGCAGGACCCACCCGGCGAACAGCGAGACGATGATCGACATCACGATGCCACGCGGACCGGCCGTCGACGCCTTGTGGGTTTCTTCCGTCATGTGCGCCGACGCGTCGTAGCCGGTGAACGTGTACTGCGCGAGCAGCAGCCCGATCAGGACGACGTAGAAGCCGCTGTGCCAGCCGGTGTTGTTCACGAAGTGCGTGAAGACGAAGCTCGTGGACTGGTGGTGCGCTGGCACGAACGCCAGCACGGCCACGATGACGAGCACGCCGACGATGTGCCACCAGACGCTGACGTCGTTGAGCAGCGCGACGATCTTGATGCCGAACTGGTTCAGCAGGCCGTGCACCAGCAGGACGATCGCGAAGATCAGGATGGTCTGCCAGGGCGCGAACCCCATGCCGAACTGCAGGTTGAGGTAGGCGTTGATGGTGAACGCGGCACCGAAGTCGATGCCCGCGGTCACCGCCACCTGACCGAGGAAGTTGAACCAGCCGGTGAACCAGGACCAGGCTGGACCGTTATTCGGCGCGAGCTTGGCCGCGAAATAGTACAGGCCGCCGGCCGTGGGGTAGCTCGAGCAGACTTCGGCCATCGCGAGGCCAACGAACAGCGTCATGATGCCGACGATCGGCCATGACCAGACGATCTCAGCCGGGCCGCCGGTGTTCATCCCGTAGCTGTAGAGGGTCAGGCAGCCGGACAGGATCGAGATGATGGTGAACGACACCGCGAAGTTCGAGAAGCCCGACATCCGCCGGCGCAGCTCTTGCGCGTACCCCAGGTGATGGAGGATCTCCTCGTCACTGGTCAGCGCGGTTTCTTCGACTGCCACGACATGCTCCTTGAGATCGGGGGAACGGGCGGAGTCATGGGTGCTAGCTCGCTTTACAAGCCGGTCAGCAGCGACTTTAAATGGTCTATTAACAGACCATTGATGAGCAGGACCGGTCCCTTGTCAAGACCCCTGGCGAGTTTGCGCGCCGAGCGGAGGTGAGTCGCCGATGACGACGCCTACGGTCGATCTCACCGGCGTGCTGCGCCCGGTGCGCCAGGGGAACGCCTTCGAGGAAACGGTGGAGCGAATGCTCACCGTGATCAAGCTCGGCCTGGTCGGCCCGGGGGAGCGGTTTCCGGCCGAGCGCGAGCTGGCGGCCCAGCTCGGTGTCAGCAGGCCTACGCTGCGCGAGGCCATCCACGAGCTGCACTCGGCCGGCTACGTCTGCTCGCGGCGCGGCCGGTTCGGTGGCACGTTCGTCACCTACCGCCGGCCGGCCCCGGAGCCGGCCGAGCTGGCGCGCCTTGCCCGGCAGGACGGCGACAAGCTCACCGACGCACTGACGTTCCGGCTGGTGGTGGAAGCTGGTGCCGCAGAAGCCCTGGCGATGCGCTTCGCGGCGGCCACGGCCGCATCCGCCCGCACGGCAGTCGCGGCGGTCACCGCCGGCTCCGGCCCGGCCGGAGCGCGGGAGGTGCTGCTCTCGCGGCTGGCGGACGTCAACCGCGCGAAGCCACCCGACTACCGCCGCATGGACACCCTGTTCCACCTGTGCATAGCCGAGCTGACCGGATCAAGCCTGCTGGCGACCGCTGCAGCCGATGCGCGGATGCGGCTCAACGATCTGCTGAATGCGATCCCGGTGCTGCCGAGGAACATCACCCACGCCGCCCGGCAGCACGCCGCGATCGTCGAGGCGGTGCTGGCCGGTGACGCCGACCTCGCGAGGCGCGAGGTGGCCGAGCACCTCGAAGGCACCGCAGCACTGCTGCGCGGCTTCCTGGCCTGATCGGCGGCTGACCCGAGCAAAGCTGGCCGGGCTGCGGGCGGGTGTCAGCTGGGCCGGTCTGCGCCGGGTGTCAGCCGACAGGCAGCGGGCGGGTGTCAGCCGACAGGCAGCCCTCCGGCGCTGGTGATCTCGGCGAACTCAACGACTAGGCGATCAGGGCCGCGCAGGTTCATGTTGGGCTTGTAGCTGAGTCCGCCGGGCGCCAGGTTGGGCGCGACGATACGGCTGGCGACCTCGCCGACGGCGATGGTGGCCTCGAGCCTGGCCAGCGGCGCTCCGAGGCAGAAGTGCGGCCCGGCCGCGAAGGCGAGATGGCCGGCCGCGCCGCGCCGGATGTCGAACCGGTCCGGATCGGGAAAGTTCTCGGGATCGCGGCCCGTCGCGGCCAGCAGCAGGATGACGAGGGCCCGGTCGGGCGCGCCTACGGCGCCGACCTGCAGGCCGCCCCTGGCGACGCGCGAGGTCAGCTGCACGGGTGCGTCGTAGCGCAGCGTCTCCTCGACCGTGTCGGCCGCCAGTTCGGGGTGCGCCTGCAGGAGCGCGAGCTGGTCGGGATGGCGCAGCAGCGCCAGGATCGCGTTCGCGATGAGCCCCACGGTGGTCTCGTGGCCGGCCACGAGCAGCAGCACGCACGTGGCGATCAGCTCGTCCTCGGTGAGCTGATCGCCGGAGTCCTCCGCGGTGATCAGCGCGGAGAGCAGGTCCGGCTGTGGGCGGGCCCGGCGTAGCGCGATCAGCTCGCGGAAGTAGCCGGCGAATTCTGCGCTGGCCGCGTCCGCGGCGTCCGCCAGGGCCTGGGCCTGGTCCGGGGGGAGGCCGAATCCAGGCTGCAGCGAGTGCGCAAGCCGGGCCGACCAGCCGGCAAACCTCGGGTGATCTTCGACTGGTACGCCGAGCATCTCGGAGATGATCCGGACCGGTAGCGGGTAGGCCAGCTGGCTCACGACCTCGAGCTGTCCCGCGGTGGCGGCGGCAGTCAGCAGGTCGCCGGTGATCGCCCGGATCCGCGGCTCGAGCCCAGCGACCGTGCGCTGGGTGAACGCCTTGGACACCAGCCGGCGCAGCCGGGTGTGGTCCGGCGGGTCCAGCGACAGGAAGGACGGCCGCTCCCGCGCCCGGCGGGTGGTGGCGGGGGCCAGCAGCGACGTGCCGCGCTGGCTGCTGGCGTTCGGATGGCGCAGTACAGACGCGCAGTCGGCATGCCGGCCGGCGACCACCAGAGCGCCGTCGAACTCGGCAAACGGGGAAGCTTCCCGCAGCCGTGCCAGCACCGGATACGGATTCGGCAGGGTGTCAGGCTTGGCCAGATCGGACAGGGCCTGCAGCAGTGGCGTGCTCATCTGCAGGGCTCCGGTTCGGGGCCGGCAGGCACCCCGGCAGCCGCGCGCTCGAGCATGGGCCCATCATGCCATCGTCTCGGACAAATCGACACAGGTATCGATGCGCTGACCGGGCATCTATCACAATCCGGGCATCCGCGCACGCCACCTGGCGGTTGGCCCGCGACAGTGCGGGCACACTGCCGCCCGGACGGCAGCTCCGGTTGTGTGCGATGGCCGGCGGGCCCGTGATCGAGGCTATGTCCGGACCCGATTGCGAGCCCGGAACTAATTACGGCACAATGATGTTGTGAAAAACGTGGGATCGGTAGCCGAGGCTGCTGGCGCCCGTGCGACTCGTCGTGCGCAGGGTGGCGCCTCGGTTGCGGCTGCCGCTGTATCCGACGTATCGCGATCTGAGACCGGCACCAGGGGCCGGATCGCCCGGCTGATCCTGGAGAACGGTCCGGTGACCGCGGCCGGCCTGTCCGCTCGGCTGGGCCTGACGCCCGCCGCGGTCCGGCGGCATCTGGACAACCTGCTAGCCGACGGGATGATCGAAGCGCGGACCGCCCGCGCGTACGGCAGCAGGGGCCGGGGGAGACCAGCGCGGCTGTTTGCGATTACCGACGCGGGCCGCAGCGCGTTCGAGCACGCCTACGACGACCTGGCCACCAGCGCGCTGCGGTTCCTGGCCGAGACCGTGGGCTCTGGAGCTGTGGCCGAGTTCGCCCGGCGGCAGATCGCCGAGCTCGAGCGCCGGTACCGGCCGGCCGTCGCGGCGGCGTCGGCGGCGGACCGGGTGCGGGCGCTGGCGGCGGCGCTGTCGGCTGACGGCTACGCCGCCTCCGCGAGTACCCGGCCGGGCGCTGCCGGGGGCGACCAGCTCTGCCAGCACCACTGCCCGGTGGCGCACGTCGCCGCGCAGTACCCGCAGCTTTGCGAGGCGGAGACCGAGGCGTTTGGCCGCCTGCTCGGCACCGCCGTGCAGCGCCTCGCGACCATCGCGCACGGCGACGGGATCTGCACGACGCACGTCACGTCACCGTCGCTTCGAGAAAACCGCATAACCACCGATGAGGTCGGAGGAATCTCCGCATGACCACGATTGCCCGCCCCGAACTCGAGGGCCTGGACCGCTACAAGTTCGGCTGGGCCGACCCCGACACGGCCGGCGCCAGCGCGCGCCGCGGCCTGTCTGAGGAGGTCGTCCGCGACATCTCGGCGAAGAAGAACGAGCCGGAGTGGATGCTGGACCTGCGCCTCAAGGGGCTCAAGTTCTTCCGGCGCAAGCCGCTGCCGACCTGGGGCTCCGACCTGTCCGGGATCGACTTCGACCACATCAAGTACTTCGTGCGGTCGACCGAGAAGCAGGCCGCCAGCTGGGACGAGCTGCCCGCGGACATCAAGAACACCTACGACAAGCTCGGCATCCCGGAAGCGGAGAAGCAGCGTCTCATCGCCGGCGTCGCCGCGCAGTACGAGTCGGAGGTCGTCTACCACAAGATCCGCGCGGACCTGGCGGAGAAGGGCGTCATCTTCCTGGACACCGACACGGCGCTGAAGGAGCACCCCGAGCTATTCCAGGAGTACTTCGCCACGGTGATCCCGGTCGGTGACAACAAGTTCGCCGCGCTGAACACCGCGGTCTGGTCCGGCGGCAGCTTCATCTACGTGCCGAAGGGCGTGCGCGTGGAGATCCCGCTGCAGGCCTACTTCCGGATCAACACCGAGAACATGGGCCAGTTCGAGCGGACCCTCATCATCGTCGACGAGGACGCCTACGTGCACTACGTCGAGGGCTGTACGGCGCCGATCTACTCGTCGGACTCGCTGCACTCGGCCGTGGTGGAGATCATCGTGAAGAAGGGCGCCCGCTGCCGGTACACGACGATCCAGAACTGGTCGGCGAACGTCTACAACCTCGTCACCAAGCGCGCGGTCGCGCACGAGGGCGCGACGATGGAGTGGGTCGACGGCAACATCGGCTCGAAGGTCACGATGAAGTACCCGGCTGTCTACCTCATGGGCGAGCACGCCAGGGGCGAGACTCTGTCGGTCGCGTTCGCCGGCGTCGGCCAGCACCAGGACGCGGGCGCCAAGATGGTGCACTGCGCGCCGAACACGTCATCGACCATCGTGTCCAAGTCGGTGGCCAGGGGCGGCGGACGCACCTCCTACCGCGGCCTCGTCGAGGTCAGGGAAGGCGCCGAGCACTCGCGCTCGACGGTCAAGTGCGACGCGCTGCTGGTCGACACCGTCAGCCGGTCCGACACCTACCCCTACGTGGACGTGCGCGAGGACGACGTGGAGATGGGCCACGAGGCCACCGTCTCCAAGGTGTCCGAGGATCAGCTGTTCTACCTGATGAGCCGCGGCATGACCGAGGACGAGGCGATGGCCACGATCGTGCGCGGCTTTGTCGAGCCGATCGCGCGCGAGCTGCCGATGGAGTACGCGCTCGAGCTCAACCGGCTGATCGAGCTGCAGATGGAGGGGGCGGTCGGCTGATGTCCCCCTCGGTGGGCCCGGAGGATCGTCCCTCCGGGCTCGCAACCGCGGTCGAGACCGCTGCCGTCTCCCGGCTGCACGAACGGCAGTCCTACGATCCCGCTGACTTCCCGGTACCGGCCGGGCGCGAGGAAGAGTGGCGGTTCACTCCGCTCCGTCGACTGCGCGGTCTTCATACTGACGACCCGGTCGCTGACGGCAAGGTTGGCGTCGTAGCCGATGCCGCGGCCGGGGTCACCATTGAGTATCGGGAACATGGTGACCCCAGCCTCGGTATCGCCTACGTCCCGGCCGACCGGGTCAGCGCCAGGGCGTTTGCCGAATTTCGCGAAGCTACGGTGCTCTCCGTTCCGGCTCACGTCGAAGCGGAGACGCCGACGTTCGTCACGTTCCGCGGCGAGGGCGCGGATGGGGCGGCTTTCGGGCACACGGTCGTTGACGTGGGTCCGAACGCCCGCGCGACTGTCGTGCTCGAGTACACGGGCTCGGCCACGTTCGCCGACAACGTAGAGCTCGTCGTCGGGGACGGCGCTGCTCTCACGGTTATCTCGCTGCAGAGCTGGGCGGACG
>JASHQA010000251.1 GCA_030037785.1 Streptosporangiaceae bacterium | reverse complement strand
GCCGAGTTTGGCGGCATCGGCTGCGGGCAGCCACTGGAAGAGCTCAGCCAGTTCACCGACCTCGCCGACGAGGGCGAGGAGCACCGACTTGGGGTCGTGGAAGCCGCCCCAGTCCCGCTCGGCGGTGAACTGGCGCATCCGGTCTCGCAGCGCCGCAAGGTCGGAGGCGGCGGTGCCGCCCGCGGGCGGTTCGTGCTCGGACACACCGTTCAGCATGACATGCGTGTCAGGCTGGGGCTAACTGGCCGGCCGACGAGTGCGAGAAGATCAGCTAGTGAGTGGTATGCCATCGCCTGAGAGATCGTTGGAGGATAGCTGTATGAGCCGTCTTCGGCGTATCCCGCATATTCTCGGCGGCTGCGTCGTTGTCGCGCTGGCGGTCACCGTGACTGCCTGCGGCAGCAGCAGTCCGAGCAGTTCGAGCACGACCAAGCCGCCCGCGGCCGCCTCGTCGCAGCCCAGTTCGAGCGGCAGCGCGGTCAGCCAGATCACCGCGAACTGGGAGGCGTTCTTCAGCGCTAAGACGCCGACCAGCCAGCGCGTGAGCCTGCTGCAGGACGGCTCACAGTTCCAGTCGATCATCCAGGCTCAGGCGGGGGGTGGCCTTGCCGCCGAGGCTTCCGCTAAAGTTACAAAAGTCACGATAAATTCACCGACTCAGGCAACGGTTAAGTATGACATTCTGATCAACGGGACGCCCGCGCTCAGCAACCAGACGGGAACGGCGATCAACCAGGGCGGCACCTGGAAGGTTGGCGTGACGAGTTTTTGCGGCTTGCTGAGCCTCGAGAATGGCGGCAAGACGAGTGGTCTGCCGACCGCGTGCCAGCCGAGTTAGGAGTCAGGTGGTTAGCCGGACTGGTCTCCCGGAGGGTGAGGCGGCCGCCACCAGGCACGGTGGTCGCTCGCTCGCCCTCGCCGTGCTGTGCGTCGTCCTGTTCCTGACCTTCCTGGACAACACCATCGTCAGTGTCGGCCTGGGCAGCGTGCAGACGCAGTTGCACGCGGGCGTGGCCGGGCTCCAGTGGGTGGTGGGCGCGTACGCGCTGACCTTCGCCGGGGCGATGCTCGGCTTTGGCATGGTCGGCGACGAGTTCGGCCGCAAGCGGGTCATGATCATCGGGATCGTGATCTTCTGCCTCGGCTCGGTACTGTCGGCGCTGTCCCCCAACATCGGCGTGCTCATCGCCGGCCGGGCGGTGATGGGGTTCGGCGCGGCCGCGAGCGAGCCGGGCACGCTGTCGATGCTCCGGCACATCTTCACGAATGAGCGCGAGCGCGGCTGGGCGGTCGGCGTGTGGACGGCGGTATCCGGCGTGGCGCTCGCCCTGGGCCCGGTGGTCGGCGGCGCGCTGGTGGGCATCTGGGACTGGCGCGCGATCTTCTGGTTCAACCTCGTGGTCGGCGCGCTGGCACTGGCGCTGTGCACCGCGGTGCTGCCGGAGAACTCCGATCCGGACGCGCACCGGGTGGACATAGGCGGCAGCCTCTTCGGTGCGGCGGCGATCGCCGCGCTGGCGTTCGCGGTGATCGAGGGCGAGAGCGTCGGCTTCGCGTCGGTGCAGACCATCGCCCTGTTCTGCGTCTGCGTGCTCGGTGTCATCGGGTTCTTCTGGTGGGAGTCCCGCGTCGCCCACCCGCTGCTCGACCTGAAGTTCGTCCGGGTCGCGGGCTTCCTCACCGCCAACGTCGTGGCCTTCTGCGCGTACTTCGCGACCTTCGCCGTGTTCTTCTTCACCGCGCTGTTCCTCGATGAGGTGGCTGGATACAGCGGGTATCGGATCGCCGCGATCTTCGTGCCGATGACCGTCCTCATGGTGGTCGCCTCGGTGCTCGCCGGGCGGTGGATCGGCGTGGTCGGGCTGGGCTGGTCGATCCTGGTCGGGTCCGTGCTGTTCGCCGCGGGGCTGGTGCTCACCGCCCTCGCGATCAGCCCGAGTCCGGCCTATGTGCCGCTCGCGGCCGCCCTGGCGCTCGCTGGCATCGGCGTGGGCAGCACGGTCGTGCCGGCCACGTCGTCGGCCCTGTCGGCGGTGCCGCCCGAGCGGTCAGGCATGGCCGCGTCAGCCACGAACACGAGCCGCGAGATCGGGGCTGTCGCTGGTGTTGCGGTGCTCGGTGCGCTGGTGGCGGCGAGACTCAGCGCTGACATCGCCGCGCGGATGCAGGCCCTCGGCATCAGTAAGAGCCTCCAGCAGTACGTCATCACCGAAGTCGAGAGCGGGGCCACGCCGCCCGCCGGGAGCAAGGCGTACGCCGCCTACGGTGAGCTGGGAGCGAAGGTCATCTCCGCGGCCTACCACGCGTTCGAGTCTGGCTTGCACGTGTCCCTGTACCTCGGCGCGGCGCTCGTGCTGGCGGCGGGGATCTTTAGCTTCGCGCTGCTCGGGTGGCGCCGGACCCGGGGCGCTAGCTAGCCCGCCCGGGTAGCCGGCCACCCGGCTGGGCATTGTTGGTGTCGTGGCTGCTTCGGTAAGCGTGGTGGCCGGGTGCGTAGCGCGCTACGCCGCTCGGCTGCACAGCGCCGCTGGTTTCCGCCATCACGTCGCGTCCCCGCTCGGCGCCTGGCTGCTGCTGGCGCTCGCGGGGCCGGCCAGCAGCGGCGCGGACCGCGAAGCGCTGACGGACGTGCTGGGCTGCGACGTCGCCGTGGCGGCTGCGGCGGCCGCGGACCTGCTCGCCGATCCCCACCCGCTCGTCGCCAGCCCGGCCGCGGTCTGGACCGCGGCCGGGTTCCCCGGCACCGACCAGTTCCGTCGCTGGCTGGCTGGGTTGCCAGCCGCGGTCAGCACCGGCGAGCTGCCGTCTGCCGCGGGCCTGGACGCGTGGGCTCGCGACCACACGTTCGGGCTGATCGACACCTTCCCGCTCGACGCCGATCGCGGCGCCCTCGTGCTCGCTACGGCCCTCGCGACGAAGGTCTCCTGGGAGCTGCCGTTCGAGCTCGCCCCGGCTGGCGCGCTGGGCCCGGCCAGTCCCTGGGCGCGCGAACTCGGCCGGGTGCTGCGCACGCCGTCCGTGCCGGGCGCGCGTGGCCACGCGCAGTTCATCGCCGTCACGCCGGACGCCGGGGACGTGATCGTGCACGTGGCTGCCGCGGCCGGCGGCCTGCTGGTCGTGTCTGTCGGGGCGGTGCCGGAGGTGCCCGCCGCGCGGGTCATCGGCGTTGCCCATGACATCGCCCACCGGCGCGCCGTCGGCGCGCCGGTGGAACGTCGTGAGCTGCTGGGCCTGCCGCTCGGCGACGGGCCGCTCTGGCGGCTGCAGGAGGTGACCGCGCCGGCCGACGGCTGCACGGCAGTGTTGCCGGCCTGGTCGGCGTCGTCGCGGCACGACCTGACCGACCCGGCCCTCGGATTCCAGGCCGCGGTGCGTGGCCTCGTCCCCGGCGCTGAGACATTTGACGCCAGGCAGGCGGCGATGGCCAGGTACTCGCGCCTCGGCTTCGAGGCGGCAGCCGTGACCGCCGCGATGGTCCGGGTCGCCGCGCGGATCCCGGCCCGGCATCGGGTGGCAGAGCTGCGGTTCGGCCACCCGTACGCGGTGGTCGCGGTCGCCACCGACCCAGCCGCAGACCGCGAGCGGCCGCGCTCCGGCGCCAGCCCGTGGCACGGCCTGCCGGTCTTCTCCGCCTGGGTCACCGAGCCCGATGACGCCGTCGGCGGCGACGCCGCCGACCAGCCGCCTGCTGGTGCGCCGCTGTGACCGCCGCGTCTTGACCGACGCCGATCCATCCGATCCGCGTCCGAGGGGTGCCGTCGGCGCAGGTCCTGCGCTAACTTGCCGGGAACACCTGGCTGACGGAGGAGGCGGCGATTAGCACTCAGCCTGCTGGCATCGAGTCCAGCGAAGCGCCCGGACACGTTGCGGCGACCCTGCGGTCGTTCGGCGCGCCGAACGCGGCGGTGCGCCAGTACGACTTCTGGGACTCCAGCTACGAGTGGCGGCGGCTGTTCAGCGAGCTGCTCGGCACGTTCCTGCTCGTGACGGTCGGGGTCGGCGGGGCCGTGGTGAACGCTCGCTTGGGCGGTGACGTGGTGCCGGGGCCGGTCCGGGCGGTTGCTCCCGGACTCATGGTCATGGCGATCATCCTGTTCATGGGCGCCGTGTCGGGCGCGCACCTCAACCCGGCGGTGAGCGTGGCGTTCGCGCTGCGAGGCAACTTTCCGTGGCGCCGGGTCGGGCCGTACGTCGTCGCCCAGTTCGCTGGCGCGGTGCTGGCGACGCTGCTGCTGATCGGGCTCCTCGGCAAGCACGGCAGCGCCGGCCTCACGCTGCCCGGACCGGGGATCTCGACGGGGACCGCGCTCGCCTGGGAGGCGCTGCTGACGACCGGGCTGGTCAGCGTCATTCTCGGCACCGCGTCCGGGGCGCAGCAACTCGGACCGATGGCAGCGCTCGGCGTCAGCAGCTACATCATCCTGGCGGGCCTGTTCGGCGGGCCGGTCAGCGGCGCGTCGATGAACCCGGTGCGCTCGCTCGGCCCGGCGCTGGTGCTCGGTGACTGGGCGTCCTGGTGGGCCTACCTCCTCGGGCCGCTGATCGGCGCGGTGATCGCGGTGGGCTTCGCGTACGTGCTGCGCGGGCCTGGTGGCGGCGCGGCGGGCAGCCGGGCCGCACAGGGCACGCTCGGCGCGCTGTGGCGACCTGGCCGGATCGGCCCGCCGGAGCGAACACCTGACGGACCGGACCAGGACGGCCCGCCGGCGGGCAGCGGGCCGGCCTGACCCGCGGTCGGCCCGATGTGCGGCTCGTGCGCCGATGCGGCAGGCTGGAGCCATGGCAGCAGACTCCCGCACCCTGATGGTCGTGCACGCGCATCCCGACGACGAGGCATCGAGCACCGGCGGAGTTCTCGCCAGCTACTCTGACCAGGGCGTCAGGACTGTGGTCGTGACGTGCACCAACGGGGAGTTCGGCGATGCGCCGGGCCAGATCAAGCCGGGTGAGAACGGGCACGACGAGCAGGCGGTGGCTGCGCTGCGGCTGGCCGAGCTGCGACGGTCGGTGCAGATCCTCGGCGTGCGCGAGCTCGAGCTGCTCGGCTATCACGACTCCGGGATGCCGGAGTGGGACTACAAGAGCCGGCCGGACGCCTTCTGCAACGTCCCACTCGAAGAGGTCGCCGATCGCATCGGCGGGCTGATCAAGACCTACCAGCCGCAGGTGATCATCTCCTACGACGACCAGGGCCTGTACCAGCATCCGGACCACGTGCACGCCGCCCGTGCCGCGGCCGCCGCGGCGGCTCAGACCGGCATCGCGGCCAAGTACTACCAGATTGCCATGCGCGGCAGTTCCTGGCGCAAGGTCTGGCAGGCGCTGCGTGACCTGGGCGCCGAGGTGCCGGACCCGCGCGAGTTCACACCCGAGCAGGTCCGGCAGGCGGCTGCGGCGGAGGCGCGGATCACCACGACCGTCGACATCAGGCCGGTGCTGGCGCGCAAGCGGGAGGCGCTGCTCGCGCACTCCAGCCAGATCCAGGACTCCTGGTTCAGCAAGCTGCCGCCCGAGGTCGCCGATTCCGCGTTCGGCGCCGAGAGCTTCGTCCGGGTCACCGACACCACTGGTGCCGGGGTGCCCGAGACGGACCTGTTCGCCGGGCTGCGGTAGGCGGGCCGCCCGGCCTAGCGGCTGTGCGGTCGGCGGCTCTCTGGGACAATGCGGTCATGCAGGGGAAGCTGGTTCTGCTGGACGGCTCGACGGCTCCGGCGAGCGTCGCGGCGGTCGAGCGGGCGCTGGCCGACAAGTCGCTGCTGTGGCTCGATCTCGAACGAGCCGACGACGACGGCATCGCCATGCTGCGGGACGTTTTTCAGTTCCACCCGCTGGTGATCGACGACGTCACCGAGTTCGGTCAGCGACCGAAGGTCGAAGACTTCGGCGACATGGTCTATCTCGTCTACTACGGGGTCGCCGCGGACGGCAGGTCTTTCGCCGAGGTGCACTTCTTTGCCTCGACCGACTACCTGGTGACGGTGCGGAAAGACGGCTGTCAGGCCGTCGATCGGCTGCGCGACAGGCTGGACCAGCCCGGCGGCCGACTGCCGACGGGTGACCGGCCGACGCGGCTGATCCTGCTGCATCACCTGATCGACGGACTGGTCGACAGCTACTTCCCGCCGCTGTCGGACCTGGATGACCGCATTGACGAGCTACAGGAGCAGATCTTCGCCAAGCCGACCGAGCAGCAGCTAGCGCAGCTCTTCGACATGCAGCGCTGGCTGGTCAACGCGCGCAAGCTGGTCGCGCCGCAGCGCGACATGCTGGCCTCGCTGGTCGCTGGCATGGTGGTCATCCCCGGCACGACCCCGGAGAGCGATCCGTACCTGCGTGACCTCTACGACCACCTGATCCGCATCGGCGACATGATCGACACCTACCGTGACCTGCTGAGCAACGGCATGTCCGCGTACCTGTCCATGGTGTCGAACCGGCTGAACGAGGTGATGAAGCAGCTCACCATCATCGCCACGATCTTCCTGCCGCTGTCATTCCTGACCGGTTTCTTCGGCCAGAACTTCGCCTGGCTGGTGGCCCGGCTGGGCAGCCTGCTGACCTTCCTGCTCGTCGGCATCGGCACCGAAGTGGTCGCCGTGGCGGCCCTGTACTGGCTGTTCCATCGGCGCGGCTGGATCGGCAGCAGCTCTTCTTAGCCCGCCGCGGACCGGTTAGCGAGGCTCTACGCTGGCCGGTATGGCGACAGCGACGACCGGGCGGCCGCGGACCCGCAACTGGCAGCGCGAGACCCGGCTGGGGCTGGTGCGACGAGCCAGGCAGATGAACCGGATCCTGGCCGAGACGTACCCGGACGCCCACTGCGAGCTGACCTTCGAGAGCCCGTTCCAGCTGCTCATCGCCACCGTGCTGTCCGCGCAGACCACCGACAAACGAGTCAACCTGACCACCCCGACCCTGTTCGCCAAGTACCCCACGCCGGACGACCTGGCGGCAGCGAACCCGGATGAGCTGGAGGAGATGCTGAAGCCCACCGGCTTCTACCGGAATAAGGCGAAGGCGATCATCGGGCTGTCCGCCGCGATCAGGGACCGGTTTGGTGGCCAGGTGCCCGGCCGGCTCGCCGACCTCGACGCACTGCCGGGCGTCGGCCGCAAGACGGCAAATGTGGTGCTCGGCAACGCGTTCGGTGTCCCCGGCATCACGGTGGACACCCACTTCCAGCGGCTCGCCCGCCGGTTCGGCTGGACCACGCAGACCGATCCCGACAAGATCGAGCGGGACGTCGGTGCGCTGTTCCCGAAGTCGGACTGGACGCTGCTGTCGCATCACCTGATCTGGCACGGCCGCCGGATCTGCCACGCGCAGCGACCCGCGTGCGGAGCCTGTCCGCTCGCGGTGCTGTGCCCGTCGTTCGGCACCGGCCCGGTAGACGAAGCGAGGGCGCGCAAGCTCGTCAGGACCGGGCCGTTCTCGTGAGCTGCCTGCACGGCCAGAGCGGCGCCGGCGCGACGGCCGGCGACGTGCCCGGCTGGCTGACGGCGCTGGCCACTGCGGCGGCGCAGGCAACGGTGCCGGAGCAACTGCGGCCACCGGACGTTGGCGGCCGGCCGGCCGCGGTGCTCATCCTGTTCGGCGCCGGCTCGGCCGGACCCGACCTGCTGCTGATAGAGCGGGCCGCCGAGCTGCGCAATCACGCCGGACAGCCGGCGTTTCCCGGCGGCGCGATCGACGAGACGGACGGCACCGCCGCGGCCGCTGCGCTGCGTGAGGCGGCCGAGGAGACCGGCCTGGACCCGAACGGCGTGCGGGTGCTCGCCGTGCTGCCGGAGTGCTACATCTGGCGCAGCAACTTCCGGGTCACGCCGGTGCTCGGCTGGTGGCACTCGCCGGTGCCCGTAGCGCCGGGCGACCCGGCAGAGATCGCCGCGGTGGTCCGGGTGCCGGTGACCGACCTGGCCAGCCCCGCCAACCGCGTCCTGATCCGGTATCCGAGCGGCCAGGTCGGCCCCGCGTTCCGGGTAGCCGGGCTCGTCGTCTGGGGCTTCACCGCCGCTGTGGTGGACCAGCTCCTCGCGCTCGGTGGCTGGGAGCTGCCCTGGGACGACGGCCGCGTGCAGGTGCTGGCACCCGCGGAGCAACCCGTCGGCTGGCCGCCACTGTGATCGTCATGTCACGGGGCGGTCAACAGTGGCCGTAGCGCTGCCGACGGCCCGATACTTTTGATGACGTGCCCGGTGACTTCCTCGACCTGATCCTGATCGCGGTGATAGCCGCGTTCGCGGTGGCGGGCTACCGGCAAGGCTTCATCATCGGTGTGCTCAGCCTGGTCGGCTTCCTTGGCGGCGTCTCCGTTGGCGCCTACATCGCGCCGGGCATCGCCCGCGCGCTGGCCAAGAGCCAGACCTGGCAGGCGTTCCTGGCGATCCTCGTCGTGTTCGTCATGGCTGTCATCGGCATGATGATCGCGTCCGGGATCGGCGTCGCGCTCCGATCCCGGCTGATCGGCCGTCCCGCGACCGTCGTCGACTCGCTGGGCGGTGCCGCCGTCAACGTCATCGCCGTGGTCATCGTCGCGTGGCTCATCGGCTCGTTCGTCGGGAACTCGAACGCATTCCCCGCGGTAGCCAGTCAGGTCCACAACTCGGCGGTGCTGCGAACGGTCGACCGCGTGATGCCGCGCAACATCCTCTACCTGCCGTTCTTCCCGCAGCTCAAGACGATGCTGTCGAATGGCGTGTATTCCCAGGTGTTCGGCCCCCTCAGCGCGGAGTCTGGCATCGGGCTGCCTGGCCCCGATTCGTCGGTGGTGTCAGCGGCGGAGCAGGAGAGCGCAGAGTCGAGTGTCGTCAAGGTGACCGGCACGGCCTCCGAGTGCTCGCAGTCCATCGAGGGGTCAGGTTTCGTCATCTCACCGCAGCACGTGCTGACCAACGCGCACGTCGTCGCCGGCGTCGACCAGGACCTGCTCGTGACCGATGCCCACGGCGCGCAGTACCACGATGCTCGGGTGGTGTTCTACGACCCCAATACCGATCTGGCGGTGCTGTACGTGCCTGACCTGACCGCGCCGCAGCTCACGTTCGTCGACCAGACGGCCAGCGGCCAGCCCGCGGCGGTCGCGGGCTACCCGGAAGATCAGCCACTCCAGGTCGTGCCCGCGAGCATTGGCCAGAGCTTCCCGGCGACCGGGCCGAACATCTACCAGGACGAGACGGTGCGCCGGCAAATGTATGAGATCCGCGCGCAGATCGAGCCGGGGAACTCGGGCGGGCCACTGCTGTCGTCCAGTGGCCAGGTCTACGGGGTGGTGTTCGCCAAGTCGACCTACCTGTCGGACATCGGCTACGCGCTCACTGCCGCTGAGGTCGCACACGACGTTGCCGAGGGCAGAAACGACTACTCCGCGGTATCGACGCAGAACTGCCAGGACGGCTAGGCGGCTACGTCTCCGGCAGGCACAGCGTGAGACTCAGCGCCTGCGGCGGCAGGTCGGCGAGGCCCGATGCCTCGATGCGGGCCGCCAGTTCGACGCTCCGGGCACACAGTCCGGCCACGTCGATCCGGTAGGGCCCGGGGTCGGAGTAGCGTGCCAGCCGCTTCGCGCCGCGGCGCAGCAGGGCCACGGCGCCCTGACCGTTGCCGCGGCGCGCGTGCGTCAGTCCGACCGCGAGCTGCGCAAGACCCTGCCAGAGGTCGCGCTCGGCGTCCGGTGCCGCCTTCCACGTAGCCTCGAGCACGTCGTGAGCGTCGAACGGCCGCCCCGCGTCCAGCAGCCGCTGGGCCGCCTGCAGGGCCGGCGCGGGTGGCAGCGCTTCGGCGGTGGTGAGCGACGGCGTTCCGATCGCATCCCTGGCCAGCGGTCTGCCCAGCGCGTCGCGCGGCCGGGCGTTCCTAGCCCGGCCGGCCGAGTCCCGGTCGCGCCCGCCGGGGTCAGGTCCGGGCATCCCTAGCGTTCCGGCTCGGGATCAGCGAGCCAGTTGCGCAGCTCGAGGTCGAACCGGTCGGGCGCCTCCTCGTGCGGGAAGTGACCGACGCCCTCGATGAGGCGCCACCGATACGGTGCCTCCACGTAGCTGCCGGAGCCCCGGGCAGCGCCCGGCAGGATGCAGGGGTCGAGCGCGCCGTGCAGATGCAGCGTCGGCACCTGGATCGGCGCCCGCATCGCCCGGGAGTAACGGATGCCGTCCGGACGGAACCGCGACCGCAGGTACCACCGGTGGTACTCGAGCGCGGAGTGGGCGACGGCCTTCACGCACATCGCGTCCTCGTACTGGTGCTCGGTCTGCAGATCCGGCCAGCCCGGGCCGGACCACGCGGCCAGCAGCCGTCCCACCTGCTGCGCCCCGTCAGCCAGCAGTCGCCGTTCTGGCAGCAGCGGGAGCTGGAAGCCCAGCGCGTAGCCCATGCTCTTGGCGTGCGCGAACGGTCTCGCGAGCAGGACCCGCCGCAGTCGCAGCGGGTGCGGCATCGACACGACGGCGAGCCGCCTGACCACCTTCGGGAAGTAGGTCGCCATGGTCCATGCGATCAGGCCGCCCCAGTCATGCCCGACCACGACCGCGTTCGCCTCGCCCAGCGATCGCACCAGCCCGGCTGCATCCGAGGCCGCTGTGACCAGGTCGTAGCCGCGCGGTGGCTTGTCGCTCGCGCCGTAGCCGCGCAGGTCCGGCGCCACGGCCCGGAAACCCGCCTGGCTCAGCGAGCTGAGCTGCTGCCGCCAGGCCCACCAGAACTCAGGGAACCCATGCAGGAGGAGCACGAGCGGGCCGTCACCGCTCTCGGCGACGTGAAATCTGGTGCCGTTCGCGCTAACCGACCGGTGCGACCAGGGCCCGGTGACGTAAATCGACGCCCCGCCGCGGACCATGGCTAGCTGACTCTGGTAGCGGTTCTGGCTGCGGACTTGGCGTGACGCAGCAGCGACGTGTCGTCCGCGAGCGTGCGCCTGGTCTTGCTCATCTTGGTCAGCCGCCGCACGATCAGCAGCGCCACGAGGCCCGCGATGAGGATCAGCAGGACGACTGCCAGCGCGACCCAGAGGAAGGCGCCCCACAGCCCGCCCGGCGCGCCGACGGCACTCAGGCCGAAGGCGAAGGCGAAGCAGAGCAGCATCAGCAGCAGGCACGCGGCGAATACCGCTATCGCGAGCAGGGCCGCGCTGATGCCGGCTCGCTTGACGTCCGACTTCAGCTCGAGCTTCGCGAGATCCAGCTCATACCTGACCAGCTGCGAGATGTCCCTGGCCGCGACGGAGACGAGATCGCCGATGGACTGGTCGGTGGCGGTGGACGGCACGCGGCTGACCGCGGGTCCGGCCATGAGTACCTCCCTCTCTTCACGCTGTCAACTCAAAGTCTTGCTTATGCCCAATGACAACAGGAGCCGGCATCGGTTATTTGGCCTGCCGTAATGACCGCCGTGCCGTTGTGCCACGTTGATTTGCGATGTATCGCACTAGAGCACAGGATGCCACGACGTTTGCGAATAGTCGCGCGTCAATTCGCAGCTTCCGCCGCGCAGCAAACGGCGCCCCGATGCTGGGGCGCCGTCGCGACTGACACGTCGAGCCCGGTTACCAAGCGTGCACCCTCACTGCCGTGGTAGGCGGACTGCGGTCAGCACCGGGTGGCGCTCCTTCGGCCGCTATTCGCCTGCCACGGCACGCCTCCCGCGGCTGGTCGCGCGTGGGTACCTGGCTGCCGTGTACGGACCAGCGGTCCGTGCTTCCTTTCTACTGGCCCTGGCCGGCTTTGGAAACCCCCCGCTCGTGATCGATTCGTTATCCGAATCGATCGGCGTCGTTCCATGCCGTCGCGCGCGTGGCAGCGGTCGTCACAGACAGTCACCAGGCGTGACGATAGGCTCGTTCCGGCAAGAACCGGTCTTGGCGGGCTGAAATCCCGTTCACAACGGCACAACCAGGCGATCGACCGAAACTGGCTGACTGCCAAGAAAGCTGATCTAGTTCGCCGACTGCTCTCGACGGATGTGCCCGCTGTCCGGCACCATAGGGGGTGACTTCGCGGTTCTGCCGACTGGCTGGTAGCTTGCCCGAATTGCAACTAAGCTTTCCTGAGTAACGGAACCGGCTCTGCCCCCCCGGAGCCGGACCGTAAGGCGACCCCCGTTCTCCCCCCCGACGGGGGTCGCCGCATCTGTAGACCGTGGGTCAGTCCTCGGCGGCATCGCTCGTCGTCGCTCGCCCCGCCGCTGCCGGGGCGGCGGCCAGCAGGCAGCGAAGCAGTGCCACCGCGCCGTCCTTGGCGAGCGGGTGGTTGCCGTTGCCGCACTTGGGCGACTGAACGCAGGACGGGCAGCCTGCCGTGCACTCGCAGTCGGCGATGGCGTCTGCCGTCGCGCTCAGCCAGGTGCTCGCCGCCGCGAAGCCGCGCTCGGCGAATCCCGCGCCGCCGGCCTGACCGTCGTAGACAAACACCGTCAGCCGTCCGGTGGCCGGATGCAGATCAGCGGACACACCGCCGACATCCCAGCGATCGCACGCCGCAACGAGCGGAAGCAGGCCAATGGCCGCGTGCTCCGCGGCGTGTGCGGCGCCCGGCAGGTCGACCCCGGCCGACGCCAGTGCGGCCCGCTGCGCGGCGGCGACCGTCCACCACACCGCCTTCGTAGCGAGCCGGCGTTCCGGCAGGTCGAGCGCGTCCTCGCCGATCACCAGGCCGGTCTCGGCGCTGCGGCGGGCGTAGGAGACCACCTGCCTGGCGACGCCGACGTCGCCGAAGCACACCGTGGCGGGCCCCCAGTCCTGCCGGGTCAGCTCCGCGGCTATCTCGATGCTGGTGATCTCGCGGGCGATCGTGGCGTAACCGGGATCGCCGGCGTCGACCAGCGCGATCCGATCATCCAGGTCAAGCCTCGTCACCACGTACAGCTCGCCCTGGTGACTGTAGACGGCGCCGTCGTGGGCGAGGAAGTGTGCCGACGGCTCGTCTACCGTGCCCACCAGCCTGCCGGTGCCGCGCTCGACGATCCGCACCGGCCAGGCCCCGGTGCCGCGCAGCCCGGTCCGCAGGCCGAGACCCTGGCGGGTACAGAACCACCGGCCGCCGCGGGCGCGCAGCAGGCCGTCCGCGGCCAGCCGCTCGGCGAGCGTGCTCGCCCCGGCCGAGCCGAAGCTGTCCAGGTCACGACCCGTGAGCGGGAGTTCGGCCGCCGCTGCAACCAGATGCGGGGCCAGCACGTACTCGTTGTCGGGGTCCAGGACGGTGGCCTCGACCGGCGCGCCAAACAGCGCCGACGGATGATGCACCAGATAGGTGTCCAGCGGGTCGTCACGCGCTATGAGGACCGCCACGGCGTCCCGTCCGGCGCGGCCGGCCCGGCCCGCCTGCTGCCACAGCGCTGCCCTGGTACCCGGCCAGCCGGCCATGAGAACCGCGTCCAGCCCGGTGACGTTGACGCCGAGTTCGAGCGCGGTCGTAGCGGCCAGGCCGCTGATCGCGCCGGAGCGAAGCGCCTCCTCGATCGCGCGCCGCTCCTCCGGCAGGTAGCCCGACCGGTAGGCAGCGACCCGGTCGGCCAGGTCGCCCGCACCGCCGTCGGCGAGCTGCCGCCGGGCCGACTGCGCCACCGCCTCCGCGCCCCGGCGGGACCGCACGAACGCCAGCGCGGGCACGCCGTCACGGACCAGGCCGGCGAGCAACTCCGCCGCCTCGGCGGTAGCGGTCCGGCGCAGCGGAGCCCCTGCCTCGCCCCGGCCACCGGTGAGCGGCGGCTCCCACAGCGCGAAGTACATGGGCGCGCGCGGTGCGCAGTCGCTGCCAACCGGCTGCACGTCGCGCCCGGTCAGCAGTTCACCGCACCGGCCGGGCTCGCTGATGGTCGCCGACGTCAGCACGAACACCGGCTCGCGGGCACTGTGGTGGTAGGCCACCCGGCGCAGCCTGCGGAGCACGTGGGATACGTGCGAGCCGAACACGCCCCGGTAGGCGTGGCACTCATCCACCACGACGTACCGCAGCCGCCGGAAAAAGCCGTTCCACCGCGCGTGCCCGGGCAGCAGCGAGTGGTGCAGCATGTCCGGCGTGGTCAGCAGGTAGTTCGCGTGCGCCCGCGCGCGACTCCGCTCAGGACGCGGAGTGTCGCCGTCGACCACTGCCGCGCGCACCCGCTCGAGGCCAAGCGAGGCCACCAGCCTGAGCTGATCCGCGGCGAGCGCCCTGGTCGGCGCGATGTACAGCGCCGTGCCGCCGGCCAGCACGGCGGACAGGGCCGGCAGCAGGTAGCCAAGCGACTTCCCGGATGCCGTACCGGTCGAGAGAATGACGCTCCGGCCGGACGCGGCGACGTCGGCTGCCTCGGCCTGATGCCGCCACGGAGCCGCTATCCCGGCCGCGGCCAGGGCGCTGACGAGCTCGTCCGGCACCCATCCGGGCCAGCTCGCGGGCTCGCCCGGTTGGCCAGCGAGCCTGGTGAGATGCGTGACCCGGCCCGCACGGGCGCCCGCCCGCAGGACGCTGGCGGCCGGCGGCGTGGCAGTGCTGGCCTGGGGGGATAGCGCCCCTGGCCCCCCGGCGGGCGGCGACGTGTAGGGCATCGGATCTCAGTGTGTCGCATGGCCCAAGATGCCAGCGAGGACGATCTGGTATAGGAATGACGTCAGGGCGTGCCTGGACGCGCACGGAAGTGCGCTGGCGACCGCGGGAGTGCGGGGCCGGCGTATTCGGCGGGTCCTGCGGGCCGCGACAGCGGCACGCAGGCACAATAGGCCCTGCGGAATCGTGGGCTCGGCAGCGACTGAACCATTACCGCCGTAGAGCGCTGGAGGCTTTGTGGATCTCAAGCTGGACCACCATAGCAAGGACGGCATCGAGGTCGTCGATGTCGAGGGCGAGATCGACGTGTACACCGCTCCGCGGCTGCGCGAGCTGCTCATCGAGCTGGTGAACAACCGCTTTTACCAGCTTGTCGTCAACATGGAGAAGGTCGAGTTCCTCGACTCCACCGGGCTCGGCGTGCTCGTCGGCGGGCTCAAGCGCGTCCGCGCCCACGATGGCTCGCTCGACCTTGTCTGCACCCAGGAGCGGATCCTCAAGATCTTCCGGATCACCGGCCTGACCAAGGTCTTCGGTATCCACGACACCGTGGACGAAGCCATCACCGCGCGCCGCGCGGAAAAGTAGGCCCGGCCAGGCGAGATGGCAACCGTAGAGCTGAGCTTCACCCCGCTGCCGGCTCACGTCCGGACGGCCAGGCTGGTAGCGACAGCAGTTGCCAGGCGCAGCGGGGTGGACGAGTCGCTGCTGGACGAGGTCAGGCTTGCCGTCGGCGAGGCGTGCTCACGGGCAGTCGAGGGCCATCAGCTGTACTGTCCAGCCGAGCCAGTGCGGATCGCGCTGACGGACCAGGCCGGCCGGTTCGAGGTGGAAGTGACCGACACGTGCGCCAGTGGTGACGGCAGCCTGGTCGGCATCGGCGCTCGCTCCGGTGGCGCTGGCCCGGACGCCGTCGACGGTGCGGGCCTGCCGGCCGGCCTGGGCATTGCCGTGATCGAGGGCCTGGCCGATGACGTGCAGATCACGACGACTTCCGCGGGCACCAGCATCCGGATGAGCTGGCCCTCGGTGCGGCCCGCGCGGTGACCCGAGAGCACAGGCCGTCCTTGCCCGACGACCAGCGGCGGCGGGACGGCGGGCACGACTGGAGTAATATTTCGGTACAAACTAGTCGCGACGGCGCAAGTAACCGAGCCCCGGCTACGATCCGGTTGCCAGGATGCGTAGACTCCCGGCACATCGCGGGTCGGGCTTTAGACTTGCGGTCTCCTGCGGCGGCGGCCTGTCCAGGCGTTCGGCCGCGGGCGACTGCGCAGAGCGCGCTGGCGCGGTACTAACGTGTGATCCCCTGTCAAGGAGGACGGATGTTGCACAACCTCGCCCTGGGGGGAGGTCAGCCCACGGTGGCCGGCGGGAACTTGGCCTGGGTAGCCGTGGTGGCGGTGATCGCGTTGCTCGCGCTCGCCGTCGCGGGCGGCCTCGTCCGCGAGGTACTGGCGGCCAGCCAGGGCTCGCAGCGCATGCAGGAGATTGCCACCGCGGTTCAGGAGGGCGCGGCGGCCTATCTCAGGCGCCAGTTCCGGACGCTGGGCGCATTTGTCGTGGTGATCTTCATCGTGCTGCTATTCCTGCCGGCCGACGACGTCGGCGTGCGCTGGGGTAGATCGATCTTCTTCCTCGTCGGGGCGCTCTTCTCCGGGCTGACCGGCTTTAACGGCATGTCCCTCACGGTGCGCGGGAACGTCCGGGTGGCGGCCGCGGCGAAGGAAACCGGCGAACACGCGGCCATGCGGATCGCGTTCCGTACCGGTGGCGTGGCCGGCATGTTCACCGTCGGCCTCGGGTTGTTCGGCGCTGCGCTGGTCGTTCTCATCTACAAGGGGAACGCGCCCGACGTGCTCGAGGGCTTTGGCTTCGGCGCGGCGCTGCTCGCCATGTTCATGCGGGTCGGCGGCGGCATCTACACGAAGGCCGCCGACGTCGGTGCCGACCTGGTGGGAAAGGTCGAGAAGGGCATTCCCGAGGACGACTCCCGCAACGCCGCCACCATCGCCGACAACGTGGGGGACAACGTCGGCGACTGCGCCGGCATGGCTGCTGACCTGTTCGAGTCCTACTCGGTGATGCTCGTCGCCTCGCTCATCCTCGGCAAGGTGGCGTTCGGCGACGCGGGCCTGGTATTCCCGCTGATCGTCCCCATGATCGGCGTGATCACCGCGGTCATCGGCATCTTCGCCGTCCGCCCGAGGGAGGGCGACCGCAGCGGCATGTCGGCGATCAACCGCGGGTTCTTCATCTCCGCGATCATCTCGATGGTGCTGGTGATCGCGGCGGCGTTCATCTACCTGCCGGGCAAGTTCAGCGAGCTCAAGGGCGTCGGCGCCGCGATCGCGAGTCACAGCGGCGATCCGCGGGTGCTGGCGATCCTCGCCGTGCTGATCGGCCTCGTGCTGGCCAGCGCGATCCAGTTGCTGACCGGATACTTCACCGAGACCAGGCGTAAGCCGGTGCGGGAGATCGGCGACAGCTCGGAGACCGGCCCGGCCACGGTCATCCTGTCCGGCGTGTCCACGGGCATGGAGTCCGCCGTCTACTCGGCGCTGCTGATCGGCGGCGCCGTGTATCTGGCCTTCCTGCTGGGCACGGGCAACCCCACCATCGCGCTGTTCGCGGTCGCGCTGGCCGGCACCGGCCTGCTGACCACCGTCGGTGTCATCGTGTCCATGGACTCCTTCGGCCCGGTGACCGACAACGCCCAGGGCATCGCGGAGATGTCCGGCGAGGTCGAGGGCGAGGCCGCGCAGGTGCTGACCCATCTCGACGCGGTCGGCAATACGACCAAGGCGATCACCAAGGGCATCGCGATCGCGACCGCGGTGCTGGCGGCCACGGCGCTGTTCGGTGCGTTCCGGACCCAGGTCGAGAACGCGCTCGGCAAGGCCGCGGGCACCTTCACGCTGTCGATCGACCACCCGAACGACCTCGTCGGCCTCATGATCGGCGCGGCGGTCGTGTTCCTGTTCGCGAGCCTGCTGATCAGAGCGGTCGGACGGGCCGCCGGACGGGTGGTACTGGAGGTGCGCGACCAGTTCCGCAACCACCCGGGCATCATGGACTACACCGAGAAGCCGGAGTACGGCCGCGTCGTGGACATCTGCACCAGGGACTCGCTGCGGGAACTGGCGACTCCCGGCCTGCTGGCCGTGCTGACGCCGATCGCCGTCGGCTTCGCGTTCGGATACGGTCCGCTCGGCTCGTACCTGGCCGGCGCGATCGCGGTCGGCGTGCTGATGGCCGTGTTCCTGTCCAACTCCGGCGGTGCCTGGGACAACGCCAAGAAGCTGGTCGAGGATGGGCACCACGGCGGCAAGGGGTCGGAGGCGCACGCCGCGACGGTGATCGGGGACACGGTGGGCGACCCGTTCAAGGACACCGCGGGCCCGGCCATCAACCCGCTGATCAAGGTGATGAACCTGGTCTCGCTGCTCATCGCCACCAGCGTGGTCCGCTACACGCATAACCTCGGGCTTCGCACGGCCGTGGCGATCGTGGCCGTGCTCATCGTGGTCGGCGCGATCGTCGTGTCCAAGCGGCGCTCGACCAGCCTCACGGCGGGCGGTACCGCCGAGCAGACACCCGCGGACAAGGTGATCGCCTGAGCGCAGTCCGGCAGGATCGCCACACCCTGATCGTGATGCGGCACGCCAAGGCTGGGGAACTGCCCGGCGGGCCGGACTTCGAGCGGGCGCTGCGGCCGCGGGGCGAGCGCGACAGCGCCGCGGCCGGACGCTGGCTCGCGAGCCGCGGGCTGCGCCCGGACCTGGTGCTCTGCTCTGCGGCCCGACGGACCCGGCAGACCTGGCAGCGGCTGTCGGAGGAGCTGGGCGGCGAGGTAGAGCTCGCCGCGGACCGGCGCCTGTACGATGCCGACAGCGAGGAACTGGCCGCGATCATCCGGCAGACGAGCGAGGCGGTCGGCACGCTGCTCTGCATCGGCCACAATCCCGGTGCCGCTGATCTCGTCGCACTGCTGACAGGGACCGAGCCGGAGTTCCCGACCGCCGCCGTGGCGGTGATCGGGATCGGCGCAGCGTGGGCAGCGGCTGCTGCGGGCACCGGCACGCTGGTCGTCTCCTGGACGCCCAGAATGGCGGGCTCGGCCGGGTAACCCCAGGCGCCGCCCCGGTGACTCAGTCGCCGTGGCGGCGGGTACCAGCGCCGCTGGCGGCCAGCAGCTGGTCCTCTGCGTCGGCCGTTTCGACGTCCGCGCGGCTGATGCCGAGCAGATACAAGATCGCATCTAGGTGCGGCACGCTCAGCGAGGCGTCGGCCGCGTCCCTGACGGCAGGCTTGGCGTTGAACGCGATGCCGAGCCCGGCGGCCGAGATCATGTCCAGGTCATTGGCGCCGTCGCCGACGGCGACCGTCTGGCTCAGCGGTACACCGGCCGCCGCGGCGAACCTGCGCAGCGCCCGCTCCTTGCCCGGCCGGTC
>JASHQA010000250.1 GCA_030037785.1 Streptosporangiaceae bacterium | reverse complement strand
CCGCACTGGCAGTGTGGGCCGGACTCGGCGTGTCTGCGTCCGCGTTGCCCGGCTCGCCGACAGGGCCAGCCCCGACCGCCCGGTCGGCAACAGAGCTGGCATCGTCCGAACTCTTCCAGGCGGTCGGTGCGGCCCAGTCGAGTCGACCGCTGGCAGCCCAGCGGTCGCTTGGGCGCTGCGCGCGCGGGGAGACCGGTCGGCTCGTGCGAGGCGCTGGGTCATCCGGCTCGGACGGCACACCGGGGGTCGGCTCGCTGGTCGAGGTGATCGCGCGGCGCCACTCCGGCCGCCGCATGGGGCGGGGCGGCGGATCGGCGGGCGCCGGCTCGTCGGTCGCCGGGGTGGAAGCAATCACTTGCCCGGCGATCATCTGTTTGCCCGGAGTATCGGACCAGGGCGGCACGCCCTCCGGCGGTGCGGCCGGCTCCCACGGCGGCGCGCCGGAAACCGGTGCGCGCTTCCCTGCCGCTCCGGTGGGGGGGCTGTGCGACGCCCACCCGCTGGTGCCGCCCAGCACAGCGGACGGCGCAAACATGGCGTCGGTGCCCCCGAAGTCGGGCGGGAGCGCAGGTGCCGCTGGTCCGCCGGCAGTTGCCAGCGGACCAGCCGACTCTGGTGGCGAGGCGGTGGGCGCGCCAAAGTACTCCAGCAGCCGGTCAGTCTCGGTGCGCGTGACTACAGCATGCGGATATCGCGACTGCGTCTGCCCCGCGGTCCACTCCGCCGCCAGTTCCGGCAGCCCCGCGTGCCGACGCCGACGGCGGGTAACGAGGGCATAGCCGCCCACGAGCAGCAGAAGCAGGACAAGCACGCCAACCGAAATCGCGCCAGCCCGGATGATCTGAGGGCTCAACTTCGGCACCCCCGCACCCGCTACCGCAGGACGCTGGGTCGTCGGTGACTCCGCGCCGGCTCCGGCGAGTTCGTTAGCTGGGGTAGCCAGGGTACCGGCTGCGGTGAGCGCCGCGGCCGCATTGACCGCGCCATATCCGGAGCCGTCCGTAAGCCCGTTAGCATGGTGGAACATCGTCGTTGTGGTCAGCGCTGTGCGCACATTCGCAACTGACAGATTCGGATACCGGGACCTGATGAGCGCGACGATGCCGGCCACGATGGCGCTGGCCGCGCTCGTGCTGTTCATCGTCTCGTAGCTGCCGCTGTTCGACGCGGCGATGACGCCGGAGCCGGCCGCGGTCAGGGTGACATAGGTCTGGTGGCTGGTCCACGGAGCCTTGACGAACGCGGAGTCGAAGGCACCTACGGCGATGACGCCGGAATAGGCGGCCGGGTAGTTGGGCGCGTCAGTCGTCAGCGCGTCATCGCCCGCCGGGGCCACCAGGACAACGTTGTGCGCGAGCGCATAGCTGACCGCCGACTGCTCGGCGGCGCTGCCGCCAGCTGCCGCCGAGGCACCGCCGGAGCCGTCGCTCCCAGGCTGGCCGGGGTCTATCGGCAGGTCGATCACGGTCGCGCCCTGACTCACGGCGTACCTGATGCCAGCGGCGATCGAGTCTGGAATCGTCGCACCGACCGACGGCTCGAAGAGCTGAGCGTCATCGGGTGGCAGCGTCACAGCGACCGAGAGGATGCGCGCCTCTGGAGCCACGCCGATGATTCCGGAGGCGTCGTCGGAGCCGTCGCCGTGACCCGCGATCAGGCTCGCGATGGGGGTGCCTTGCTCACCGAAGAACTGTCCGGTGGCGACGGGTGCGCTCGGGACGGCTGTCGGCGGCGCAGTCGTGACCACGCCCGTGAGGTCGGGATGGCTGGCGTCGACTCCGTCGCTGAGCACGGCAACGGTCACGCCGGAGCCCTGAGACGCGGTCCAGCAGTTGGTGATGTCGAGCGCGCTGAGCCACCACTCCTGCTGCCGGATCTGATCCGCACTGGCAGGCACAGCCGACAATCCGACCATCATGGCCGCTGTGCCGGCGGCAACCAGCGCGGCGACGGGCCGCGGGGACCTCAGTGGCACGCCGTCCTTTCCTCCCATGTGAGTACCAGGCATTCTGCCATGTTCAAGCTATTTGCGGGCCAACTGGGCAATGTTCGGCCGCCCAGCGGGAGGTGCCAGCGCGACCGACGATCAGGCCCGGTGCGACTGCGAGATCCGGACGTGGGCGCCTGGCGGCAGCCCGAGCTGCTCAGCTGCATCGCCCGCGTTGATCGCCAGCGAGATGAGCCCGGCGCTGTCGGTGAACGCGACGATCTCGCCGGGCGTCCCGGCTGCGAATGTATCGAGGTAGCGAACGGTGAACTGGCGTCGGCCGCAGCGGACGATCAACGGCAGCCCGATTCCGATGCCGAGCCTGCCAGCGTCGGCCGCGGGAATGGACAGCTGGACATTGCCGAAGCGGTCAACCGACATCACCTCGCCTTCGGCGGCTCCATCGTGTAGCCGGCTGGTGGGCGCGGGCAGAGCGACTAGGTCGGCGACGCTGATCTCCGCTCCGGCCTGATCCAGCTCCAGCCCGGCGGCTAGATGGGCCGCCACCGGCATGAAGATGTCACGCCCGTGGAAGGTGGCGGACACCGGGTGCAGCCAGAGGTCGCCGTTGGTGAGCTGGACGGCTGACTTCCCCCCGCCCAGGGCCGCTACGGACCATGAGAGCAGGCCGTTGTCCGGGCCGACGAAGACACTGTCACCCGCTGCGACGGCGATCGCCCGGCGGGTCGTGCCGACACCAGGATCTACGACGGCGATGTGGACCGCTGGCGGCAGGTAGCCGACCGTCTGTGCCAGCACTGCGGCGCCACGCCGCACATCCCCCGGCGGGACCAGGTGGGTGATGTCGATGACCTGCGCATGGGGCGCGATCCTGGCCGCGACACCGTGGCAGGCGGCGACGAAGCCGTCCTCCAGACCATAGTCGGTCAGGAAGCTCAGGTACTGATAGACGGTCACGCCTGGACAGCGTACGTCGCCAGCGCTCGTGCGCATAGGTGCGCGAACCCCCCGGAGCCAATCCCGGCCGCCTAAAATGTTCGCAGAGCGCGGGTGCCGGGAGGCTTGGTGGCTGCACTGTCGGAGCGCGACATGCGCATTCTCGCCTTCGAGCGCAGCTGGTGGCGCGTGCCCGGCGCGAAGGAGCGGGACATTCTCGAGGTCTTCGGCATTCCGGTCACCCGGTACTACCAGCTGCTGAACGAGCTGATCGACAGGCCAGAGGCCGCGGCATTCGACCCGGTTCTCATTGGCCGGCTGCGTCGTCAGCGGAGCCGACGGCGGCGCATGCGCGCGGCCAGCACAGCCAACTGACGACCGGCTCGGGTGACCCGGCAGGACGTGGCTTAGCTCCCGGGCAGGCGATCGAGAGCACGCAACTGCTCGGCGAGCCAGCGAGCCGGTGGCAGCGCTGATGCCGCCGCCGCGAGCGCCGAGCACCGGCTCGTCCGTTCCGCGTCGCTCATCGTGAGCGCCTGGTGCAGCGCCTGCATCGTCTGCGTGACGTCGAACGGGTTGATCATCAGCGCCTGGCCGCTGAGTTCCGCTGCCGCCCCTGCCTCGGTGGACAACACGAGGGCACAGTTGCGGTCAGACAGGATGGGCCCCTCCTTGGCGACCAGGTTCATGCCATCCCTGATGGGGTTGACCAGCAGCACGTCCGCGAGCCGGCAAGCGGCCAGTGACCGGGCGTAGTCGTCATAGACATCCAGCTGCAGCGGGTTCCAGCCGGGAACGGCGAATTCCGCCTCGATCTCGCCGGCCAGTCGCTGCACCGCGGCGGTGTACTCCTGATACTCCGGCAGGTCATGCCGCGACGGGTAAGCGAAAGCGAGATGCACAACGTGGCCGTGCCACTCCGGATGGGCCCGGAGCAGTTCACGGTACGCCTCGAGGCCGCGCGAGATGTTCTTTGACAGCTCCGTGCGGTCGACCCGGACGATCAGCTTCCGCCCGGCCGTGGCGGCTGCCAGCGTGGTCATCCTCGCCAGCACGTCGGGCTCGTCGGCACGGGCGCGCAACTGCGCTGCATCCACGCCGAGCGGGTGGACGCCGATGCTGGTGACGTGGCCAGCGTGGCTGACCTGCCTGCGGTCCCTGTCGACCTTCGCCCCGAGCAGGTCCTCGCAGCAGTCCATGAACGAGTCGGCCCAGCGCTTGCACAGAAACCCGGCGTGGTCGGCGCCCAGCAGGCCGGCCAGGACTTCCCGGCCTACCTCGTCAGGCAGCACACGGAAGTAATCCGGCGGCGCCCAGGGCGTGTGGGAGAAGTGCGCGATAGAGAGTCCGGGCGCCCGCTCGGCCAGCATCCGGGGCGCCAGGCAGAGGTGGTAGTCCTGGATCGCTACCCGCCCCGGCGACGCGCTCGCCGCCAGCGCCGCCGCGGCCAGGGCGTCGGCGAACATCTCGTTGTACAGGCGAAACGCTTCCCACTCAGCGGCGAACGCTAGCCCGAAGCTCGGCTGGTTGGGCGTGTCGTACAGCATGTGGTGCACGAACCACAGGGTCGAGTTCGCGACCCGGTTGTAGGCGCTGTCGAAGATCGCCTGCGGGATGTCGAGCATCCGTACCGCGGCACCGCCGCCGAGCTCGGCGGGGTCGAGCAGCCCGCCCTTCGCCCGGCTGGCAGCCTCCCGGTCGGCGTCAGAGAGCGCGGCACAAACCCACGTCATCGGGATCTCGTCGGCAGCCGCGGACAGACCCGACACGACGCCCCCGCCGCCGCGGCTGGCGGACAACGTCCCGTCGGGGCCACGGGCAAACGAGACCGGCCCCCGGTTGGAGGCGATGAGCAGCCGCCGGTCGGCCGATGCGTCAGTCATGTGTCGCCAGCTTAACCGGCGCCCGGCTGGCAGCCGGATAAAGGCCTGGACCGCCCCTCGGCCACGCCGACGCCGCCGCGACTTCGAGCTGCTGTCACTGCGGATCGGGGCCGAGTCCCTGCTCGCCTGCACGCCGGATCGTGCCGGCGCCGGTCGCCAGCGCCCGCCGCCACGGCGGCACGCCCTCGATCTCTGTCTCCAGGGACATGGCCAGGAACGTCCTGATCAGCACGATCAGGCCCAGCACCAGCACGTTGTCCAGGGTCGGCGCGACCGCCACCGTCCTGATCAGGTCGGCGGCAACCAGGATCTCCAGGCCGAGTAGCAGTGTGCCGCCGAGCGTCCGGCGCAGCGACGTGTAGGCACGGCCGGCCCGGCCGGTGCGTCGCACCACCATGACGGCGAGAGTGAACGACCACACCACGCCCACGACCAGGACGGCCGCGCCCAGCACCTCGAACGCCTGCGCCACGTGGTCCATATCCGTGGTGAACGTCACGCCGCCCCCGTGGCGGCCGGTGTCATCGCCACGACCATTCCCGTCGCATGACCGTCGTTGTACCCGCCGGCGACCTTCACCCCGCCGGCCCGGACGGGAAATCACACCTGGCAAATCGCTCAGCCTGCGACCGCAAGTGGACGTGTTAAGCTTGCTTGCAGGCAAGCTATCCCAGCTCAGGGCGCGTCGCCCCGAGCAGGAGCGACAACTGAATAGCTCATCCAGAGGGGTGGAGGGAACGGCCCGATGAAGCCCCGGCAACCATCACGTTGATCTGCGTCGCTCACGCTAGAGCTGCCAATGCGGCGAGGTCGTCACGTGACAGGTGCCAAGTCCGACCCGCGGCGGAAGCTGCCGGGATAGATGAGGAGAGAGGCCTCGCCGGTGAGTACAGCGCTGAGTACAGCGATCCAGCAAACCCCGTCCCGTTTCGGGTACGCCACGCACCTGTCCTGCCGCGAGTGCGGCCACACCTGTCCCATCGGATCCGGGCACGCCTGCGCGGAGTGCTTCGGTCCGCTCGAGGTCGCCTATGACCTGCCGAGCCTTACGCGCGACTCGATCGAGTCCGGCCCGCTCAGCATGTGGCGGTACGCGAGTCTGCTTCCGGTTCGCCCGGACGTCGCTAACACCCCGAACCTCGATCCTGGCTGGACCCGGCTGATGCGCGCGGACCAGCTTGCGAGCACGCTCGGCATGCGCGAGCTGTGGATCAAAGACGAGCGCGGCAACCCGACGCATTCGTTCAAGGACCGGGTCGTCGGCGTGGCGCTTGCCGCGGCCGTCGAGCTCGGCTTCAAGGTGCTTGCGTGTCCCTCGACGGGCAATCTGGCCAACGCGGTCGCGGCGGCGGCTGCGCGGGCCGGCCTCCGCGCGGTCGTGCTCATCCCCGCTGACCTCGAGGTGCAGAAAATAATCGGCTCCGCTGTGTATGGCTGTTCCCTGGTCGCGGTCCGGGGCAGCTACGACGACGTGAACCGACTCGCCTCCGAGCTGGCCGACGAGCGTGCGGACTGGGCCTTCGTCAACGTCAACGTCCGGCCGTATTACGCGGAGGGCTCGAAGACCATTGGCTTCGAGATCGCCGAGCAGCTCGGCTGGCGGCTGCCTGAGCAGATCGTCGTCCCGGTCGCCTCGGGCGCGCAGCTCGTAAAGATCGACAAGGCGTTTCGGGAGCTGGTCGCGACCGGGCTGGTCGAGGAGACACCATGCCGGGTGTTCGGCGCCCAGGCGACGGGCTGCTCCCCGGTCGCCGCCGCGTTCCGGGCCGGTCATGACGTCGTGCAGCCGGTCCGCCCGGCAACGATCGCAAAGTCGCTCGCGATCGGCAATCCGGCCGATGGTCCCTACGTGCTCGACGTGGTCCGCCGCACCGACGGCGCCGTCGCCGACGTCAGCGACAGCGAGCTCGTCGATGCGATCCGGCTGCTCGCATCCGCGGAGGGAATTTTCGCCGAGACCGCGGGTGGCGTCACGCTCGCAGTGCTGCGTGCGCTGCTGAAGGATGGCGTGATCGACCCGGGCGCGCGGACCGTCATCATCAACTCCGGAGACGGGCTGAAGACCCCAGATGCCGTCGCGGATACCATCGAGGCGATCACGCCCATTCCGGCCACGCTGACGGCCTTTACCGCACAGGAGTCGGCGCGGCAGCCGGGGGCGCGAAAGGCAGGCTCAGCATGACCGTGTCCGTCCGCATCCCGACGATCCTGCGCAGCTACACCGGCGGAACCGCCGTGGTGACCAGCGTGCCGGGCACGGTGCGCGACGTCATCGCGCGGCTGGATGCCGAGTACCCGGGGATCGGCGGACGACTGCTCGATGAGGCCGGCCGGCTGCGCAGGTTCGTGAACGTCTACGTGGGTGAGGAAGACATCCGGCTGGCGCAGGGCTTGGACACACCGGTGCCAGCTGGCGGTCAGGTCTCGGTGATCCCCGCAGTAGCGGGCGGCTGACCCGAGCGTCGCGGGCTGGATCGCATCGCAGCCAGCGCCGCACCGGCCAGCGCCGCACCGAACGCCGGGAACCTCTCGGGTTCCCTTCACAGCAGTCACTCGCGCCGCTCCAGTCCGTCGTACAGACGTGTACAAGTTGCCTCGGGAGGCCTACGCGGCATGTAGAGTCGTGTGCGGTCGCCGTTGGTAGTGGATGCGCGGCAGTGAATTCTGCCGGTGAGGTCAGTACTGCGCCGCGATCAACGGGTTCCGCGTAACAAGGGCGGGACCCGCAGCCCGAGCAAAGTTAGGGAGTTGTCGGTATGGCTCAGGGCACCGTCAAATGGTTCAACGCGGACAAGGGCTATGGCTTCATCGCGGTCGACGGTGGTAGGGACGTCTTCGTCCACTTCTCCGCTATCCAGTCGGATGGCTACCGCACCCTCGAAGAGGGTCAGCGGGTTGAGTTCGAGATCACGCAGAGTGAGCGCGGCCCGCAGGCTGAGGCTGTGAGGACCGTCTAAGGACCTCGAGTAACAATGCTGGGGGCCCGGCACCGTCTCTCGGTGCCGGGCCCTCGCATGCCTGTCGTTCCGCTATGTCCGGAAGGCTATGCCAACCCTGGCACCACTGCTCTGACCTGTAGAAACTCGTCGTTAACCGGCACTTGGCTTGCACTCTCTTAGGGTGAGTGCTAAACATAACGTTGGCACTCTCGGGGTGAGAGTGACAAACGTAGTGACGTGATCGGGGCGACGAGGCCCTCCTGGCGGCGGGCAGGGACTGACTGCCAGGTGCGGCCGTCCGTCGCGGGCGTCGGCCCGGTCGGCACGCAGGCGCAAAGTTCGCAGGAGGACTGGAAGCCTATGGCAGCGAAGATGATCGCGTTCAACGAGGACGCCAGGCGCGGCCTTGAGCGCGGCATGAACCAGCTCGCCGACGCCGTGAAAGTAACCCTCGGCCCGAAGGGCCGCAACGTGGTGCTCGAGAAGAAGTGGGGAGCCCCCACGATCACCAACGATGGCGTGTCCATCGCCAAGGAGATCGAGCTCGAGGACCCGTGGGAGAAAATCGGCGCCGAGCTCGTCAAGGAAGTCGCCAAGAAGACCGATGACGTCGCTGGCGACGGAACTACTACGGCGACGGTGCTCGCCCAGGCGCTGGTCCGCGAGGGCCTGCGCAACGTGGCCGCCGGCGCGAACCCGATGTCGCTGAAGCGGGGCATCGAGGCAGCGGTGGAGCGGGTCAGCGAGGAGCTGTCCAAGCTGGCCAAGGATGTGGAGACCAAGGAGCAGATTGCCTCTACCGCCTCGATCTCCGCAGCGGACACCGCGATCGGCGAGATGATCGCCGAGGCGATGGACAAGGCGGGCAAGGAAGGCGTCATCACCGTCGAGGAGAGCAACACCTTCGGCCTGGAGCTGGAGCTCACCGAGGGGATGCGCTTCGACAAGGGCTACATCTCGCACTACTTCGTGACCGACCCGGAGCGGATGGAGGCGGTCCTTGAAGACCCCTACATCCTGATCGTCAACTCCAAGGTCTCGGCTAACAAGGACCTGCTGCCGCTGCTCGACAAGGTCGTTCAGTCGGGCAAGCCGCTGGTGATCATTGCCGAGGACGTCGAGGGCGAGGCTCTCGCGACCCTGGTGGTCAACAAGATCCGTGGTCTGTTCAAGTCAGTCGCGGTCAAGGCGCCTGGCTTCGGCGACCGTCGCAAGGCCATGCTCGGTGACATCGCCATCCTGACCGGTGGCCAGGTCATCAGCGAGGAAGTCGGTCTCAAGCTGGAGAACGCGGACCTGGACCTGCTGGGCAAGGCCCGTAAGGTCGTGGTCACGAAGGACGAGACCACGATCGTCGACGGCGCCGGTGACGCCGAGCAGATCTCCGGACGGGTCAACCAGATCCGCACCGAGCGCGACAACACCGACTCCGACTACGACCGGGAGAAGCTCGAGGAGCGGCTGGCGAAGCTTTCTGGCGGGGTTGCCGTCATCAAGGCTGGTGCAGCCACCGAGGTCGAGCTGAAGGAGCGCAAGCACCGCATCGAGGACGCGGTGCGTAACGCCAAGGCCGCGGTCGAGGAGGGCATCGTGCCCGGCGGTGGCGTTGCCCTGCTGCAGGCGGGCAAGGTCGCGTTCGAGAAGCTCGAGCTGCAGGGCGACGAGGCGACTGGCGCGCAGATCGTGCGCCGGGCGCTCGAGGAGCCGCTGAAGCAGATCGCGATCAACGCTGGCCTCGAGGGCGGCGTGGTGGTCGAGAAGGTGCGCGGCCTGAAGCCGGGCCACGGCCTGAACGCCGCCACTGGCGAGTATGTCGACATGTTTGCGGCCGGCATCCCCGACCCGGCGAAGGTGGTGCGCTCTGCCCTGCAGAACGCCGCCTCAATCGCTGGGCTGTTCCTCACCACCGAGGCAGTGATCGCGGAGAAGCCGGAGAAGGAGAAGGCCCCGGCCGCTCCTGGCGGCGGTGACATGGACTTCTGATCCGCCCGGCCCGACAGGGCAGCTCGGAACGGAGGTCGCACCTCGCGACAACGGGCGGCTCCCCGGCGTTGGCCGGGGAGCCGCCCGCTTCCTGCCACGAGGGCGCGAACGCCGGTCGGCCTACCCGTCATGGCTTTCGCTCCCGCTGCAGCCGCAACTGTTTCATCACAAGTTCGCGTAGACCGTTACATTCCAAGGCGTGCCGGCTCCACAACGTGTTCACCGCGAGGGATCATCAGGCCATGGGCCCCCCGACTGAGCAGTTGATTCGCGACTACCTCAACCGGTTGTCGGTCGCGGCCCGCGATCTTTCTCCTGATGACCGGCGTGCGTTGCTAGAGCGAACGCGCGGTCTCATCGAGCAGCGCGCCGACCTGGATAGCCGACCGTCGACGATGGACGTCGGCAGGGTGCTGGCGCGCCTCGGGGACCCGGCGGCCAGGGTCGAGCAGGAGCGGCGACGCCTGGCGGCAGGGGGAAAGTCAACGCAGTCCGCGAGGCCGGGCCTGGCCGGCCCCCAGCGCTTCCTGCCGCGAGCGATCGGCCGCGAGCGCCGACGGTTGCGCGGCTCGAGCTTCCGGTGGTCGGCTCAGCAGCCTGTGCCGACATCGTCGGCGCCGTCACGGCCAGCGTCGGGCGCCGTGCCTGCCGAGGGGCTGGTGCCTGCCGAGCGACCGGTGCCTGCCGAGCGACCGGTGCCTGCCGACGAGGCACCGTCGACGGCCAGCGCGCCTTCGGCTGCCAACGGCACGATGCACGTCACGCCGGCACCGCCCGCCGCCGACTTGCCGCAGCCGCAGCCGCAGCGGCCGGGCTCTGATACCGGTGGCCGCAGCCGGGATGACGACGCGGCTCAGCGCGGCCCCGCGCGTCCGCAGTGGCGACGGCCTCGGGCGGGCGACATGGTGCTGCGCGCTCGCGTTAGCCGACAGCTCGGCCGCCTGGCAACCTGGATGCGCAGGCGGCCACTGGAGGCGGTAGCGGTCGTCCTGATGGGAATCGGCGGACCGATCTTTCCGCCGGTGTTTCTCATCGGCGCGACCCTCGCTCTCGCGTCTGAGTTGTGGGACGGGCGCGACAAGTGGATCGGGCTGGCGCTGCCCGTGGTGCTCACGGTGATCGGGCTCGCCGTGGGCGTCGCAGCGGGAGGCCGGGCACACTGGATGCACGAGAGCTGGGTGTATCTCGACGTCGTCAGCCGCGTCGCGCCGGCGCTGGGCGCCGGGTACCTGGCCTGGCGATGCCAGCACCCCCGGCACCCGGCACCCGTACCGCCGTTTAGCGCGCCCCGCAGGGCGTCCTGACCGCTGGCCCCGCCCAGGGTGATGCCGTGGCCCCGCCGTCGCGGCCACTGATTGACCGGACCCGACCCCGGGTATACAACGATCCCGCCCGACGCGAGCAAGGCCGGGTATCCGCTGAGGCTCCGCGGTCGGCGGAGCGGTAAGGCGCCCGAAACCGATACCCTTACTCGGGCGGTGCCCAGTACCCGCCCGCGCATTTTCCTCCTCGTGTAAGGTCTCGCTCGTGCCTACTGGCAAGGTCAAGTGGTATGACGCCGACAAGGGCTTCGGCTTCCTCACGCGTGACGACGGTGGTGAGGTATTCGTCCACTCGACGGCTCTCGAGCCGGCCGGCACGGCGCTGCGACCCGGCCAGCGGGTGGAATTCGGGATCGCGGAGGGCCGTCGGGGTACTCAGGCACTGCAGGTGCACCTGCTGGAGCCGCCGCCCACGGTGTCCAAGGTCCCGCGCAAGAGCCCGGACGAGATGGTGCCGATCATCGAGGACCTGATCAAGCTCCTGGATGGCGTCTCGAACTCCTACCGCCGCGGGAAGCATCCAGACAGCCGCGACGCAAAGAAGATCGCTGCGGTCCTGCGTGCCGTCGCCGCGGACCTCGAGACCTGACAACCGGGTCGCAGGCCGCCGGCTACCGGAACGTGCTGGCCGGGGCGGGCCCCGCCGTCGTGGGCCGCGCGCGCACGATCCGCCGCCGCCGCCCGACCAGGAGCCAGACAAGCGCGACCGCGAGTCCCACCGCGGCGAACGTAAGCCCTGCGAAGCCGCTGCCGGTCAGCGAGAACAGCAGGCCGATCAGGCCGCCGACTACCAGCGCAAGCTGATTCACCGTTTCGGAGAACGCGAACGCCGACCGTCGGATGTCCTCCGGAATCTCCCGCTGCAGGATCGAGTCGAGTCCTACCTTCACTAGCGTCTGACTGATCGCCGCAGCGAGTGCCGCTATCAGGACGGACGGCAGCCCGAACAGGATGGCGCACGCGACGCTGGCGGCAGTGGCGAGCGCGAACACCGTGAAGATCATGATCTGGGGTCCGCGCGATCGCAGCGCCGAGCCGATGCCCGTGCCCAGCATGCCGCCCGCCGCTGCCGCGGCCGCCAAACCGCCGAGCGCGATCGTGTCGGACACGTGCCCGAACCGCTCACTCCGCAAGATGAATGCCAGGAAGAACAGCAGGAAGCCGTAAAAGGCCCGCATTGCCGCGTTCGCACGCATGGCTTCACCGACGACTGGCCCTACCGGAGGGATGAAGAAAGGTCGCCGCGCGCGCCTGACCGGCCGGCCAAGCGGGATCGTGTCATGGCGGAAAGCGTCACCGGGCATCGCGGCATCCGGCATCGTGGCGCCGGGAGGATCACCAGGGAACGGGGTCGCGTACTTCGCGGCCGCGCGATCGGAGCGCCCGTTCCCCTCCGGTCCTGTCCATCTGGCGCGCCCGGCCGGACCCGCAGCGGCACCGGACCCGTCAGGCACGGCCCAATTGCCGTGCTCCTCAGGCGAGGGGACCTGAGCGGGTGCGTCAACGGTGTCGGGCAGCCGGAGGCCAAGGAGCATGGCGGCCAGGTAGATCACTGTGGCCACCCGAAGGACCCAGGCAGCGCCGTGGCCGCCGCCGCCCATGACCTTGTCGACGCCGAGGGCCAGCACCGCCCCGACTGACGTCGCAATCAGCGAAGCGAGGTTAGACCGCGCATTGGCGGTGACCAGGGTGATCTCCGACGGGAGCAGTCGCGGCGTGACCGCTGCCCTGGTGACGACGTAGGCCTTCTGCAGAACCAGGACACCGAAGGCGGCCGGTAGCAGGGTCAGCACGTCGTTGTACTCGACCGCACCCGACATGCCCCAGCACAGCAGGCCGCGCGCCAGCAGCGTTCCCATGAGGATGAACTTGTTTCCCTGCCGGACCTTGTCGAGCAGCGGCCCGATCAGAGGCGCGAGGATGGCATAGGGGGCAATCGTTACTAGCAGCGCGAATGCCGCACGTCCCCTCGCTTCTTCGACGGACGTGCTGAAGAACAGGCTGCCCGCCAGGGCGATGGCCACGAACGCGTCACCGACGCCGCCGCCCGCCGTCAGCTCTAGCAGGTGGGAGAACCCGGTCCGTGATGCGCCGGAAGCGCCGGACAGGCGATGGACGACGCGGCCCGCGCCGCGCGCGGTGGCCGCGCCCAGGCGGCCGGCGCGCTGGGACGCCGTGAGGACCGACCGGCCAGCCTTGCGCGCGCGTTCGGCCGTGCCGGTGTCTTCCATGGGTTAAGTATTCTGCCTCCGCGGACCCGGGCACTACTACCGTTCGCATCGTGCCGGGTCGATGGCCCGCCCCAGGACCAGAGCATGCCTTCGGATGAGGGACAATTGCTGACTGTGAGCCCAGTTCGTACCCGTACCGCGGTCCTGGACGCGGCCTGTGCCGAGGCGACCGACCTGGCCCGCGACGCAGCTCAGGACCTGGCCGGCGTCGGCTTCGTCGGGGACCATGAAGGCGTCTTCCCTGACGATGAGCGAGTAGCCACGCACCTGTTTGGGTGCCTGGACAAGGCCTACCGGGGGTGGCGGTGGGCTGTCACCGTGAGCCGGGCCGCACGGGCGAGGACCGTGACGGTCACCGAGACGGCACTGGTGCCGGGGCCGGATTCGCTGCTCGCGCCGCCGTGGGTGCCGTGGAGCGAGCGGGTACGGCCAGGGGACCTCGGCGTTGGCGACCTGATGCCGGCGCCCGAGGACGACGATCGACTCGTGCCGGTCAGTCTGCTGGAGGGCGACGAGGGCGTGCTGGACTGGGACGACAGCCTGGGCGCTGCCCCGTTCGATCTGGCGGCCGGGCTGAGTACCGAATCGGTGCCGGACGGCGAGCCCGCCCCGGCCGAGCACGCCGTCGGTCGGCGGTCCAGGGTGCTGTCGGCGATCGGTCGCGACGAAACCGCGGCGCGCTGGTATCAGAGCGAGCACGGCCCTGGCACACCGCTCGCGAGGGCAGCCCCCGGACCGTGCGTGACGTGCGGCTTCCTGACGCCGCTCGGCGGCCCGCTCGGCCGGGCGTTCGGCGTCTGCGCCAACGAGTATGCGCCGGACGACGGCCGGGTCGTCTCGCTCGATCATGGCTGCGGCGCGCACTCGGAGGCGGTCTCAGGCCGACCGGGCACCGGGGCGATCTCACCGGTGATCGACGAGGTGGGGTACGACCTGGTCGACATGCCGGGTGTGGCCCTAGCCGACACGGTGTTCGAGACGCTCGATCACGAATCCTGATCCCGGCTCCCAGCGCTTGGCAAGGCCCAATGCGCTAAGTTGTGCATCAACGGATCCCGCGAACCGGAGCGACGGTGTAGCGGGCTCCTGACAACACTTGCTTGTGGGAGGTTCCGTTGCTGCCACCGGCTCCTCCTTGGTTGGGCAAATGCCACGCCAGAATCGATGGACTATCCGGCAAAAGCACCCGCATTGGTAGGTCATGCTGTTGGCAACAACGCGGCCTCAAATAATTTAGGCATCGCCGACGCAATAGTCAGGTTCTGAAACCAGCATCTGCCCGGCCCCTATTGGTAGCAGAAGGGGTCGGGTGACCTTTATGCGTATACCCCAGCTGGTGGTATACGGCTAGAGGGCACAGCCTCTGGCGTTGAGTACCTTTTGCGCCAGCCCGCGGTGGCCATTGTTCTTCTCTCGGTTCTAGCTGCCGAGTTCGTCCTAGATGCGCTGCTGTCGATCGTGGCGGTCTTCTCCAAGGACGAGGACAGGAGGAGAGCTGCAAATGAGGTGCTGCGGGTTTTGCGCGGGCGCAAGCCAGGAAAGGGCTCTGCTAAGCCGCCGATGACCGGGTAGTCACAGTCGGGGAGTTAGCAGATAGCCGTTTGCAGTCGTATTTTCTGCTCTCGGCTAGCTCATTCAGGTAACTGGCGCGCTCGACCCTGCCAGCCCTGCTCCCCGGCGGCATCTTCGCGCTGTCGCGATCTGCGCTGAACAGCACGTTCTCGAGACCGCTTGAGATGAGGCACGTACGCAAGCCCGAACAAGCCCATGAACGTGCCGAACGCCGCAACCCAGATCCACCATCGATCACGGCCGGGCAGGGAGTCGCGTGCGATCAGCAGCACAACAAGCGCCACAGCAAACCCTGACGTGATGACGCCGGTGATGACCCGGTCGTCACCCTCAAGGGGCGGTGGTGCTGGTCGCTCAGGACCGCGGCTCACCGGCCAAGGCTATCGCGAGTGGTCCGTGCTGAGCGCTGGCCACAGTGGACGCTCAGACGAGGTCGTCGAACTCCCCGGCCTTGATCGCGAGCTGCAAGGCGCGGAACTCGTCGGTTGTGTACTTGACGACCTTCCATGGCACAACACTGCTGCGCACGAGTACTTTGTGCCCTTTGCGCCTTATCTCCGCACATTCACCACTTGCGCAAAAGGATGATCTACGCCAGGCGGCCGACCTTGGCCGCACCTCATATAGCTTCATTCCTGACCCTCAGGTAACCAGCTTGCGAAGTTTGGCCACAAGTGCACGACGGCCGCACGATGATCACACAGATCATTGCACATGCCGCCCGTTGACTGTTGGTGGCATGGCTATTCTTTCCAGAACTGGCGGCCCTGACACGTGCCCAGGCTCGTCAACTCGGCGCTCGACGCTAATACGACAACGCATGCAAGAGTTCAGTTTTCGAATGTGTCTGCGATAGTAGCGATCATCTGACGCGAACTCTCTGGCGTGGCGGCCATCGCTCTCATCGCACTGAACGCCTGCTGATAATCGGCCAAGCCGTCAGCCGACCCGAGATACAAGTCTCCGGTGAGGCCCTCGATGAAGACCAGACCAGGGACCGAGGGCTCCTTGAACGAGAGGACGATGAACTTGTTGGTCGGGACAGGCAGGATCCCTGCTTGATATGGGACGACCCAGATACGAACATTTGGCCACTCCGACACCGCCAGCAAGTGTAGGAGTTGGGCCCTCATGATGGCCCTGCTCCCACCGACGCGGTGGAGCACAGCCTCATCGATAACGGCCTCGAACTCTGGCGGGCTTTCGGAGTTAAGAAGCCTCTGTCGCTCCAGTCGGCCGGCGAGGCGTTGGTCGATAGTATCCGCAGTGAGCGGCGGATGGATTGCGGTCAGCACTGCGCGGCCGTAGTCCGCAGTTTGCAGCAGGCCCGGAACCAGGCTCAGCGCGAAGTCGCTGATCCTGGCTGCCTCAGCTTCCAGTCCTACATAAGTCGAGTACGGAAGGTTCTTTGATTGCCACCATGCTTGCTGCTTTCCCTCTGCCGCGAGGTCGATGAGCTGCTGCCGATTTTCGCCCCGAACGTCGTAAAGATCGCAGAGGTCCCTGATGTCTCTCGCGGATACGCCGCGGCGGCCGGTCTCGAGACGGCTCACCTTGCTCGGGGAGCACTGGAGTCGCTCGGCGACCTGCTCCACAGTCCATCCGCGGGCGGTGCGTAGCGCTCTGAGCCGGGCCCCGAGCTCGCGACGCCGGACTGTCGGACTGGCCGACCCTGGCAACTCCTGCCACGCCCCTCCCGCTGAACGCGCCTTGCCTCACTGGACCCGAGATTCGGTCGCGGCAGCACTCTAGTGCTGAAAATGGCACTTGCCAATGGCACGTGCCAAAGTCACCATGGAAATCACCAGGCAGTTTCCTCAAGACTCGCTCGCTGAGTGAGCCGGCGAGGCGGTAGGCAGCCGCCTTGACATAGATCGCCGCCGATAACCACGGCGGCGGAGAGGAGGCGCGTCTGATGATCTAGTGACCCCGGCGCTGGCGAGTACCGCGCACCCCTGCTGCTCAGCAGAGTCATGACTCAGCGTGTCAGGCAGACAGGTGGCCTGACACACACGGCGCGGCCGATGTTGCCGCATCGACCGCGCCATCTATCACTAATCCCGGTCCAGGACAGGACAGGTCAGCGATAGGGATCATGCTACCGACCTGGTGACGGATTGCAACCGTCCGTTTCCATGGGTGCTGGTCCCGCGCCTGCCCCGGCCTGGGCACGTCCAGCAACCGGAGCAGGAGATGCATGTAATCGTCGTCTTCCTGGCGATCGCCGTCGTGGCCTTCTGGCGGGTATTCCTCCGGCTAGTCCTCGCGCTGATCGCCGTCGCGGTCCTGGTAGCCGTCGCCACCGGGGTCGCCACCCTGATGCACTAACACGCCGACTGTCGGCCGGCAGTGCGGCCGGCCGACAGCTTGACTACCGAGATCGCCGGCGCAGTTGGCGGCTCGCGACGCGCATCAGAAGCCAGCCCGCGCCGGTCAGGCCCGTGCCGATGGCGGCTACCGCCGTACCGTCGAAGCCCGCACCAGAAATCGGCTGCCGACGCCCAGATGCCTCGGTCGACCGGCCTTTGGTTACGAAGGTCTCCTGGTGCGCTGCCACGGCACCGCCACCATGGACGAGCACGGTGCTGCCTGCAGCCGCGCTGGCCATGGCCGGTCCGGTTAACAGCGCTCCGGCCGCGATCGCCCCGCATCTCGCTTGCCACCGCCGAGACTGCATCCGCGCTACCCCCAGACCGCGGCTCGTCGGCAGGCGAGCCCCGGACTGCACCTACCTCGCGCCGCGCACCATAACCGACCATCACTCACGGTTACGATTAGTAGCTTAACGCGACTATAAGCAGTTCAGCAGCGTTTTCCTTGTCTCGTCGGGACTTGTTCACCGGGGCGAGTTTGCCCGCTGCGCGGACCGTGCCTGCGCGGCACGCGTCCGCGTGCGACGATGCTGCCGAGAGCAGACCAGATCCGGGCTGCCGGATCGAATGGGCGTGGCCCGCGCATGGCCTCAGCTGGCAACGCCAACTACTCGTGGCGGAATAGCAGAAGACCACTTGTAGTTAGCAAGAGTAATGAGTCAGGTTAATGAAGATGACGACGCCACAGCAGACCAGGTCGGACGCGGGCCTCGCCAGCGCCTTGCGGATGTCGGTGAGCCGGCTAGCGCGCCGGCTCCGCGCAGAGCGGTACACGAAGGGCCTGGAGCCGGACCTTTCCGATACGCAACTGGCCGCGCTGGCGGCCCTCGAGCGACACGGACAGATGACTCCGGGCGAGCTGGCCGAGCACGAGAAGGTGCAGCCGCCGTCCATGACCAGAGTGGTCGCGGTCCTGGAGGAACGCGGCCTCGTGATGCGCGCGCCGCACGCCACGGACCGGCGGCAGGTCGTGCTGACCGCCACCGCAAGCGGCCAGGCCTTGGTACACCAGTCGCGGCAGCTGCGGGAGGCATGGCTCGCCAAGCGGCTGCACGAGTTGACGCCGGAGGAGCGGGCGACCTTGCGGGCTGCAGCGCCGATACTGGAGAAGCTCAGCCAGTCCTGAGCCAGCGGCAGCGCTGGGGCAGTCGCACCTTCGGCTCGCTGCAGACCAGGAACTACCGCTTGTTCGCAGCCGGGCAGGTGGTATCCAACACCGGCAGCTGGATGCAGCGCGTCGCGCAGGACTGGCTTGTGCTGGAACTGACGCACAACAGCGGAACGGCGCTGGGCATCACCACCGGCTTGCAGTTCCTGCCGATGCTGCTGTTCTCGCTGTGGGGCGGCGTCATCGCCGACCGCTACGGTAAGCGCCGGATTCTCATGGCCACGCAGTCGGCCATGGGCGCGCTCGCGCTCATACTCGGCCTGCTCGCGCTCACTGGCTCGGTGCGGATCTGGCATGTCTACGTGCTGGCCTTCGCACTCGGCATGGTCACGGTCGTCGACAACCCGACCCGACAGGCGTTTGCGGTGGAGATGGTCGGCAAGGACGGCATGGCCAACGCCATCGCGCTGAACAGCGCCGTGTTCAACCTGGCCAGGATCGCCGGCCCGGCTGTCGCTGGCGTCGTGATCGGCGTGCTCGGGACCCCGGCCGCGTTCCTGGTCAACGCGGCGTCCTACGGGGCGGTGCTGATCGGGCTCAAGCTGATGCGTCCGGCGGACCTGCATCCGGCGCGCCCAGCGCGGCGCGGGGCAGGTCAGCTAAGGGAGGCGTTGTCGTACGTGCGAGCCCGGCCGTCGCTGTGGATGCCGCTGATCCTGATCTTCTTCGTGTCGACCTTCGGGATGAACTTCCAGGTAACGAACGCGCTGATGTCGCGGACCGTGTTCCACACCGGCGCCAGCGCGTTCGGGCTGGCTTCGGCGGTGTTCGCGGTGGGCGCGCTCGGCGGCGCGCTGCTGGCCGCGCGGCGCAGTCGGCCGACCCCGCGGCTGCTGCTCGCCACCTCGCTGGCGTTTGGAGTCTTCGAGATCCTCGCCGGTCTCGCGCCCGACTATCTGACGTTCCTCGCGGCACTCGTGCCGACCGGCCTGGCCGTGCTCACCTTCACCACGGCTGCCAACTCGAGCACGCAGCTTGGCACCGCGCCCGACATGCGAGGCCGGGTGATGGGCTTGTACATGCTCGTGTTCCTCGGTGGCACTCCACTGGGCGCACCGCTCGCGGGCTGGATCGCGGCGGCCTACGGGGCGCGAGCGAGCATGATCATCGGCGGCGCAATTTCAGCGGTAGCCGCGGTGGCGGTCGCCGCGCTGCTCACGCGGCGCCGCGGCGTTCCGCTCCGGGCTTATCTGCGACCCGCGGAACCGGCCCGGAGCAGCGCCTAACGTCCGGGCCGGTCACACCGAATCACGCCGTTGTGCGACCCCGGAGCTGTCAGGGTGTGCCGACGGGACGCCCGGTGAGCGCGCCGGTGGGGCAGCCCAGGTCCACCCGCCCTGGTACGAATGGCGCATGAGGCTGTTTGTCGCGGTCGAGCCCCCGGACGTGGCCCTGGCTGAGCTGGATGACGCCGTCGCGCCGCTCCGCACCGCCGCGCCCGAGCTGCGCTGGGCCAGCAGCGCGTCCTGGCACCTCACGCTCGCCTTTCTTGGCGAGGTGCGCGAGGAGGTTGTGCCAGCCCTGACCACGCGACTGGAACGGGCGGCGCACCGGCATCGGCCGCAGCAGCTTGCCATCGCCGGCGGTGGCGCGTTCCCGTCGGCGCGCCGAGCGCAGGTGTTGTGGGCGGGCTTCGCGGCCGACGCCAAGGCGCTGGCCAGCCTCGCTGACTCGGTCGCAGCGGGGGCGCGCCGGGCGGGCGCGCCCCCGCAGGGCCAGCACAAGAAGTTCCGGCCGCACCTGACGCTGGCCCGGTGCAGCGTGCCGGGCGACGTGTCGACGCTGACGCTCGCCCTGGCGGAGTTCACCGGCAGCACGTGGACGGCCAGCTCGATCACGCTGATCCGCAGCTACCTGTCGAGCGGGCCGCCGCGGTACGAGGAACTGGCCGCCTGGCCGTTGTCCGGTCGCCAGGACTGACCGCGCGCCGCCCGGGCCACGCCGGGCCGCGCGCCCGCGGCTGGCACGCCGGACCGGGCACCGGGCGGCCGTCACGGCCGACCCCGACCGGCTTACAGCCGCTCCAGCACGTAGTCGATGCACTCGGTCAGCGCCTCGACGTCAGTCGGCTCGACCGCGGGGAACGTTCCGATCCGCAACTGGTTGCGGCCGAGCTTTCGATAGGAGTCGGTGTCGACGATGCCGTTGGCGCGGAGCGCAGCCGAGACCGCGGTCGCCTGCACCGAGTCGGCGAAGTCGATCGTGACCACCACCTGGGAGCGCTGCGACGGATCGGCGACGAACGGGGTGGCCAGCGTCGACTTGTCGGCCCACGTGTACAGGATTCCCGAGGACGTCGCGGTCCGTTCGGTTGTCCAGGTCATCCCGCCCTGGCCGAGCATCCAGTCGACCTGCTCCGCGAGCAAGATCAGCGTGGCCACAGCAGGCGTGTTGTACGTCTGCTGCAGCCGGGAGTTGTCGATGGCGGTCTGCAGGGACAGGAACTCCGGGATGTACCGGCCGCTCGCGGCGATCCGGCCGACTCGCTCGACGGCCGCTGGCGAGAGCAGCGCCAGCCACAAGCCGCCGTCCGACCCGAAGCACTTCTGCGGCGCGAAGTAGTACGCGTCGAACTCAGCAGGGTCGACCGCGATCCCGCCGGCCGCGCTGGTCGCGTCGACGAGCACCAGCGCCCCGTCGTCGGCACCGGTGACCCGCCGGATGGGCATGGCCACGCCCGTCGAGGTCTCGTTGTGGGTGAAGGCGTAGGCATCGATGCCAGCCTCCGCGACTGCAGACGGGTGCGTTCCCGGCTCTGACTTGATCACGGACGGATCGGCCAGCCACGGTGCGGCGCGCGTTACGGTCGCAAACTTGGCGGAGAACTCCCCGAAGCTCAGGTGCTGGGACCTGCTGGTGATCAGCCCGAAGGCCGCCGTCTCCCAGAACGACGTGGTACCGCCATTGCCCAGCACCACCAGGTAGTCCGCCGGCAGCCCGAACAGCGCCGCGAGTCCTTCCCTGACTCGCTGCACCAGCCCGCGCACCGGCTTTTGCCGGTGGGAGGTACCGAGCAGGTCGTGCCCGGCGGCGGTGAGGGCAGCTAGCTGGGCGTCGCGGATCTTCGTCGGACCGCTGCCGAACCGCCCGTCGGACGGCAGCAGGTCGGCCGGGATCGCGATCGCGGTCGGGTCAGACATCCTGATCGAACACCTCGTTGGCTCCGGGAACGTCGCGGACGGAGCGGGACTTCGGCCCAACATACCGGGCGCTCGGGCGGACCAGCCGGCCGGTTTGCTTCTGTTCGAGGATGTGCGCGGCCCATCCCGCGGTCCGAGCGCAGGTGAACATCGAGGTGAACATGTGCGCGGGTACCTCGGCGAAGTCCAGGATGATCGCAGCCCAGAACTCCACGTTGGTGGCTAGCACCCGGTCAGGCCGGCGTGCGTGCAGTTCAGCCAGAGCGGCCTGCTCTAGCGCCGCCGCGACCTCGTACCGCGGCGCGCCGAGTTCCCTGGCGGTCCGTCGCAGCACCCGAGCACGCGGGTCTTCAGCCCGGTAGACCCGGTGCCCGAACCCCATCAGCCGGTCGCCGCGGTCGAGGGCCTGCTTGACGTAGGCCGTGGCGTCACCCGTCCTCTCGACTTCCTCGATCATGCCGAGCACCCTGGCAGGGGCGCCGCCGTGCAGCGGTCCGGACATCGCGCCCACGGCGCCCGACAGCGCCGCGGCCACGTCTGCGCCGGTAGAGGCGATGACCCTGGCGGTGAACGTCGAGGCGTTCATGCCGTGCTCGGCCGCCGAAACCCAGTAGGCGTCGATCGCCTTGACGTGCCTGGGGTCAGGCTCGCCGCGCCAGCGGATCATGAACCGCTCGGTGATCGTCTTGGCCTCGTCGACCCGCTGCTGCGGGACCATCGCCAGGCCGAGGCCCCGGGCGGACTGGGCCACGAACGACAGCGCCATCACCGACGCCCTCGCCAGGTCGTCGCGCGCCTGCTCGTCGCTGACGTCGAGCAGCTGGTGGATGCCCCAGGCCGGCGCGAGCATGGCCAGCGCACTCTGCACGTCGACCCGGATGTCTCCGGAGTGCACGGGGATCGGGTACGGCTCGGCGGGTGGCAGACCCGGCGCGAACTTGTTGTCGACCAGCAGCCCCCAGACGTGCCCGTAGGAGACATGGCCGACAAGCTCCTCGATGTCGACGCCGCGGTAGCGAAGTGCGCCGCCTTCCTTGTCGGGCTCGGCGATCTCCGTCTCGAATGCGACGATGCCCTCCAGTCCAGGTACAAAGTCGGACATTCGGTATCCTCCGTCTTCTTGTCGGGGGTAGGCCAGCTGCTGGCCGGAGGGTCAGGCCGCGTGTCGGGCGGCCGGGCCAGCGCCGTGGAGCGCCTGCCCACTATTCAACCTCCGCGCCCCCGCGGACTGGTAACGCGACCCGTCAGCGGCACGGGCGGGCCGCGCCGGCCGTGCGCGTGGCGGTCGCCCGGCCAGTGCGAGAGGATCGCTACCCGTGGAGCCTTCGCGACAGCCGGCCGCCGACGGAGCCGGGGCGGCGCTGCCGGACGCCGGTCCTGGCCTGGCCGGGACGCTGGACGAGCACATGCTGCCGGCCACCCCGATGGACCTGTTCGACCGGTGGATGGGCGACGTGCTGCGGGCCGGGCTGCCAGAGCCGACGGCGATGGTGCTGGCCACGGTGTCGGCGGAGCAGCACCCCAGGGCGCGGATGGTGCTCCTGAAAGGCTCCGGGCCTGATGGCTTCACGTTCTACACCAACCGGACCTCCCGCAAGGCCCGCGACCTGGCCGAGGTCCCCGAGGCCTGCCTCGTCTTCCCGTGGTACGCGCTGCACCGCCAGGTGATCATCGAGGGCCCGGTGGCGCCCCTGTCGACCGCGGACAGCGAGCCGTACTTCCACAGTCGGCCGCGGGGCTCCCAGCTCGGCGCGTGGGCCAGCAGGCAGTCGGCTCCGCTGTCCGCCCGCGCCGACCTCGAGGACCGGTATGCCGAGCTGGAGCGGCGGTGGCCGGAGGGCACCCAGGTCCCGATGCCGGCGTTCTGGGGCGGCTACCGGCTGCGGCCCGAGCGGATGGAGTTCTGGCAGGGTCGCCCGAGCCGCCTGCACGACCGGTTCCGTTACACGCGGCAGGGCGCCGGCTGGGCGGTCGTACGGCTCGCGCCGTGATTAACCCCTCGGAGCGGGGAACGGGCTCGTTCCGCCCAGGGCCCGCCGCCGCGACGCGGCGCCTTGGCGCCGATCCGGCCGCCCGGCGGGCGGGCTCAGTTGTCGCCGGTACACGCCGGCCGCGCTGCGGCATAGCATCGATTCCGGAGGTAATTGCTTGTGACGGCGCACGGCCTCATCGATACGACCGAGATGTACCTTCGCACGGTCTTCGAGCTTGCCGAAGAAGGGATCGTCCCGCTGCGCGCGCGCATCGCCGAGCGGCTTTCGCAGAGCGGGCCGACCGTGAGCCAGACGGTCGCCCGGATGGAGCGCGACGGCCTGCTGCGCGTCGAAGACGGGCGGGTGCTGGCGCTGACCGAGTCGGGCCACGAGCAGGCCATGCGGGTGATGCGCAAGCACAGGCTGGCCGAGTGCCTGCTGGTCAGCGTCATCGGGCTGCCCTGGGAAGAGGTCCACATTGAGGCGTGCCGATGGGAGCACGTCATTTCCGACAATGTGGAGCGCCGCCTGGTCGAACTGCTGGATTATCCGGTTCGGTGCCCGCACGGAAATGTGATTCCTGGCCTGTCTGAACTTGGCGTTCCGGACGCCGCGACCGAGCGCGCCGACGTGGCGGGCAGCAAGCCCGATATCGCCATGACGAACTTCGCGATACTCGGCGCCGAGCAGGTGGTCGTGAGCCGTATCAGTGAGCAGGTCCAGAGCGATGCTGCGCTCATGCTTAGACTCAAGACGATCGGGATACAACCCGGACGCGAGGTAACGCTTGCGGCCAGCGACAGCGGTGTGCGGGTGACAGGTGCGGACAGGGTCGGCGGTGACACGGCGGAGTTGCCGGTTGAGGTTGCCGCGCATGTCTTCGTCACCCGATTGTGACCACAGCCGGGTGAGCCAGCGATGACGGCGCGGGAACCGGAGCGGCCGCAACTGACCGCGCGAGACGTGCTCGACCAAGTCTCCGCCGGCGTGATCGTGACCGACCGGGAATGTGGCCTGCTGTACGCCAACCAGTTCGCGGTGTCGCTGTTTGGCTTCCCCGATGGAGCCGAGCATCTGACCGGGCGCGCGCTGCTCTCGCTGGGCATCGAGCAGTCAGACACGGCGACCGTGCAGCACATGGCCCAGAACGTGCTGCGCGGCTGGCCCTGGGAGGGCACCTTCGCAAGCCAGCGCGTGGACGGGAGCCGGGTATTTGTTCGCGCCCAGGCCGCACCGCTGCGCGACGGCCAGGGTGAGATCACCGGAATCATGATCATGGCCAGGGAGGCGACGCGGCGCGGTGATCAGCGCGCCAGTGACCGGATCGGCCTGCTGGAGCGGATCGGCGAGCGGCTGTCCAGCTCGCTGGAGCTGGACGTGACGCTGCGCCAGGTCGCCGAGACGCTGGTGCCGCAGTTCGCCGACCACTGCTTCATCGACCTGCTGCAAGGGGACACCCTGATCCGGCGATCACAGCTGCACTCGCGTCGCTGGATGCCCGAGCCGGGTACCTGGGCACAGGTCGGCGAGCCGATCAGGTACCCGAAGGGCCACTTCTGCGAGCTGGCGATGTCTCAGCTGGACACCATGATCGTCGCCGACATCAAGGACGGCAGCTATTCAGAGGCGGTTGCGCCCAGCCCGGAGAGCCTTCGGGTCGGGAACCACGTGGGCCTGACGTCGGTGATCGCGGCACCGCTGGTCGCGCGCGGCCAGTTGCTCGGGGTCATGAGCCTGGCGCTGTCCTCGCTGACCGACCGGGAAGAGCGGCACTACGGCGCCGACGACCGCGACTTCCTCAGCGCGATCGCCAGCCGAGTGGCGATCGCCATCGACAACTCGCTGCTGTTTGAGGAGGAGCGCCGGACTGCGCTGGCGTTCCAGACGAGCCTGCTGCCCAACAGCCCGCCGTTCGTGGACGGGCTGGAGGTCGCGTACAAGTACGTGCCCGCCAAGCCGCTGGAGACGCACGGGCAGGGCATCCAGACCCAGGTCGGCGGGGACTGGTACGACATAATCCCGCTCTCGGCGGGCCGGGTCGGCATCGTCATCGGTGACGTGGAGGGACGCGGCGCCAGGGCGGCTGCGGTGATGGGCCAGCTTCGCGCGGCGCTGCGCGCCTTCGCCCAGGACGACAAGTCGCCCGCCGAGATCCTGCGCAGGCTGGACGACTGGGTTCGCACGCTTGACCTGTCAGTGGCCGATGGAGACGGGCTGGCAGCGCCGGATACTCCGACTGTCAGCTGCACGTACCTGGTGTACGACGCCTGGTCGCGCACGCTGTCGTTCTCCAACGCGGGGCACATGCCGCCGCTCATCGTCCGCGGTCACGACGTCAGCCAGCTGGAAATCAGCGATCGGGGGGTGCTGCTGGGCGTGCGCGGCAAAGGCGTGCCCGGCCTGCCCACCTACCGGGAGGAGATGCGCTACCTGGCGCCCGGGTCGACGCTCATCTTCTATACCGACGGGCTCGTGGACCGACGGCAGCGCGCCGACGGCAGCGGCTTTTATGCCGACGCCGAGGTCCAGGACATGTTGCGACAGGCGGTCCGGACGGCTGTCACCGGGACGGTACAGCAGGTCGCCGAGGCCGCCGAGCACGCGGTTCCCGGCGAGATCGACGACGACATGGCCGTGGTCGTGGTCCGAACGTCGGAGGCGGACCTGCCCTCCTGGGAGGGCCAGTTCCCGGCTGAGCCGGTGCGCGTGTCGGAGGCGCGGCGACTGGCACACGAGACCTTCCTCGGCTGGGGCCTCGACACCGAGCAGACAGAGCTGGCCTGCCTGCTGGTTTCCGAGGTCGTCACCAACGTGGTGCTGCACGCGGCGCCCACGCCGACGCCGCGGCACGAGTTCGTGCTGGAAGGCGCGGGACCCGGTCCGCTCGGAATCCTGGGCGACTGGGAGCTGTCGCCGTACGAGGAGGCGTTCGGCGCCCCGCCGGGGAAAGACTTCACGCTGCGGCTGCGGCGCGGCCAGGAAGCGATCTGGGTCGAGGTGCTGGATTCCGACCTGCGGCTGCCGAGGATCAGGAGCGCGGGCGAGAGCGACGAGGGCGGCCGCGGCCTGTACCTGGTCGACCAGCTCGCCACCCGGTGGGGAACCCGGCCGACCAAGGACGGCAAGGCGGTCTGGTTCGAGGTGCCGATCAAGGGCGGCGGAGTCGCGGACCTGCTGCTGTAGCCCGGCCGTTAGTGCGTCTGGCTCGCCCAGAGCGCGAGCAGCACGACGACCACGCCGGCGACGACCGCGAGCCACGTCTTGCCGGTGACCATCAGTCCCATCCGGCGCCGCGTTCTGGCGACGGCATACGCGACGATGAGCGCGATCACCACCGCCAGGATGACGCCTGAACTCGTCATGACCGCGCCGCCTTCCGACCCTCACACTCAGCAGTGCTCACGCGCTCAGCAGCGCTCACTCATGAGCAGAAACGCTGCCGATCGCCCTTGGGACGGCAACAGTCGCCACGAACTCGGCCGCGACTGATGTCCGTGGAGCGTCTGCTCAGAAGCTGAACAAAGCCGTCACGTTCCGACCGCATTCATGGTAGCCGTGCAGGTTGTGTCGCTGGGTGCGGGACAGTCCCCAGCCCCGAACGGGCCGGCCTTGCTGGCTGGAGCAGATCGGCCGGAGCGAGCCGGTCGGCCGCGACGGCACCGAGCCCGTCGGCCGCGACGGCACCGAGTACCGCGGAGACTGGCGGGCCGCCGTCCGGCGCGCGCACCGACGCGTGCAGCCGGCGCAGCACCGTGACCTGCCTGGCCAGCGCTTCGAGTTTCGCCTCGACCAGCCGGGCCGCCGCGTCCCGCTGACCCTGGCTGACCGCGCGCCCGGCCGCGAGCCGCGCGAGCGGCTTGACCTCCTCAAGCCGGAAGCCCAGGTCCTTGAGCGCCAGCGCGGCCGCGATGTACCCGCTGTACTCCCTCGGGTACTTGCGGGTGCCGCCCGGCGACCGCCGCGGCTGCGGCAGGATGCCCAGCTCCTCGTAGTACCGGATGGTCCGGCTGCTGACCCCGGCGTCCTGGGCGAGCTGGCCGATGCTCACCAAGCTCGCTGCGTCCCCGTTGCTCTTCGTCACTCACGGATAGTAGCTAGATGAACACGTAGCGCGCTCGATATTCCGGCTGCGGATGCCGTCCGTTGAGGACTATGGCACCGGCCTGCAGCGCGATAACCTCAGTGTGAGACTGACGTCCGCGGGCGCATTGGCGGGCAGCGCGGCGGGCGAGTAGCGGGACCGCTGGGCTTGGAGGTCGCGTGGTGTCTGAGGCGTACATCGTCGGGGCCGTGCGCAGCCCCGTGGGGAAGCGAAACGGTGGCCTTTCGGCAGTCCACCCGGTCGACCTCGCCGCGCACGTGCTGCGCGAATTGATCGCGCGCACGAGCGTCGACCCGGCGGCCGTCGATGACGTCATCATGGGCTGCGTCTCGCAGGTCGGCCCGCAGGCGATCGACATCGCCAGGAACGCGTGGCTGTCGGCTGGCCTGCCGGAGAGCGTGCCGGGCGTGACGATCGACCGGCAGTGCGGCTCTTCTCAGCAGGCGGTGCACTTCGCCGCCCAGGCCGTGCTGTCCGGCACGCAGGACATCGTGGTCGCGGCTGGTGTCGAGAGCATGAGCATGGTCCCCATGGGCAGCACCGTGGCGGTGCCGCACAAGCAGGGCATGGCGTTGCCGTTCGGTCAGGGCTGGCGGGACCGGTACGGCGAGCAGGAGATTTCCCAGTTCCGCGGTGCTCAGCTGATGTGCGAGAAGTGGGGGATCAAGCGGGCCGAGCTCGAGGAGTACTCACTGGAAAGCCACGCACGGGCAATCCGAGCGATCGACGAGGGCCGGTTCGAGCGCGAGATCACGCCGGTTGGCGGCCTCACCACCGACGAGGGCCCCCGCCGGGACAGCACGCTGGAGAAGATGGCCGAGCTGCAGCCGCTGCGACAGGGCTGGGAACTGACCGCCGCGACGGCGTCGCAGATCTCCGACGGGTCCGCCGCGGTGCTCATCGCCTCGCCGGCAGCCGTGCGCAGGCACGGGTTCGCGCCGCGGGCGCGGATCCACGCGCTCGCGGTCACCGGCGCCGATCCCGTGTACATGCTGACTGGGCCGATTCCGGCCACGGAGCGGGTGCTGGAGTCCGGACATCTGACGATCGACGACATCGACACGTTCGAGGTGAACGAGGCGTTCGCGCCGGTACCCATCGCCTGGGCCAGGGACACCGGGGCTTCGCTCGCCAAGACCAACCCGAACGGCGGCGCGATCGCGCTCGGGCATCCGCTCGGCGGGACTGGCGCGATTCTGCTGACCAAGCTGCTGCACGAGCTGGAGCGCAGCGGCGGCCGGTACGGGCTGCAGACGATGTGCGAGGGCGGCGGCCAGGCGAACGCCACCATCATCGAGCGCCTCGCCTAGCGGACTCCCCAGACGCTGACGTTCTTCACCAGCATGGTGGACGGGGCGTTAGTGGTGTAGCCGTACTGGCCGCTGTCCATCGACAGCACGATCATCATCGGCGTGTTGACGACGTTGCTGCTGTTCCACGAGAAGACCTCGGTTCCGTCGAGGTACTCCGTGATGACACCGCGGTCCCACACACCCGTGATCGTGTGCCACCCCGGCCCTGAGCCGGGGATCTGGCCACTGCTAGGGAAGCGCACCGACAGCGGATCCTGCAGCGTGCCGTAGTGGTAGTGGCTTGCGTCGTAGCCAGCCAGCCCCTCCATCAGGTCCCACTCGCCACCCTGCGGCCATGCGGCCAGGTTGGCCGAGTCGAGCCAGAAGGCCGGCCAGTTGGCGATCAGCCCATTGGCGGCGCCCGGAATCCAGACCGTGGCCTGGAAGATGCCGTAGGTGTAGTCGGTCGGGGACACGAGCTGAGCGCAGGACGGAGCCATGCCTGTGGTCGTCAGGCCGACAGTGCCAGAGCCGAGGGTGTATGACCCGGCCGCGGCGCACGTGGTGCCCCACTGCTCCTGGCGGAATTGCTGGTAAACCTGCGGCCCGGTGAGATTCAGTTCCAGCGAGCCAACCTCGGAGGATGGCACGCCATCCGGCATCGCGCCGCCGGCCGGTGTCGTGGCCGAGGACGCGGGGTCCGAGGTCGGGCTGGACGCGGCCGCCGAGGACGCGGGGTCCGAGGTCGGGCTGGACGTGGCCGCCGAGGGCGCGGGGCCCGAGGTCGGGCTGGACGTGGCCGCCGAGCGGTGGTCGGTCGGCGCCGGACGGGCGGAGGGTGCCGCGCCTACCAACGGCGGCGAACCCGCTGACGCCGCCGGGCTGGCAGGAGTGCAGGCAGCCAGCGGGATGGCCAGCAGTGCTGCCAGCGGCGCCAGGCGTCTCCTGCGGGCCGGTCGAGCCCTGGCCGGCTGGGCGCCAGGCCGCGAGAACTGCTGCCGAGTGAGATGGTCTGTCACCATTCGGCTACTCTAGCGTGTTACGTCCTTTTTAGCCGACCTGATGGCAGCGCGCCCCACCGGCGGGGTGAGCGTGGCGCGGTCCCGTTGCCCCGGCCACTTACCGGCGCTCGCTCACCACCGACCGCGACCAGATGTCACGTCGTTCCCATGGAATATATAATTAAAGTTAGAAGTTTACTCCTGCATGAGAGCGAGAGATCTGAGTCAGGGTCCTGGATACACAGGAGGGTGAGAGGGACATGCTGCTTACACCGTTCGACCCGTTCGCGGAGTTCCACCGGGTGCTGCGGACCGCTGACGGCGGGCACGCGGCCATGCGAATGGACGCGGTCCGTCGCGACGGCGAGGTCGAGCTGCGCTTCGACCTGCCCGGCATCGACACCGACAGCATCGACGTCACGGTCGACCACGGCTGGCTGACGGTCGGCGCGAAGCGGTCGGAGGAGTACACCGACGGTGAGCGCCCGTTCGTGCGGGAGCGGGTCATGGGCGCGTTCACGCGGCGGGTCCGGCTGTCGGACGCCGTGGACGCCGAGAAGATCTCGGCGGCCTACGAGGCTGGCGTGCTGCGGGTGACCGTGCCACTGCAGGAGCGCGCGCTGCCGCGCAAGATCGAGGTCAGCACCACGGCTGCGGCTGCGGTCGAGGCCTGATCTTCGCAGTAGCCTACGAAGGGCCCGCGCGGCGACGCCCGCGCGGGCCCTTGGCCGCGAGTCTGCCCGGCGCCACCCGGGCTTGGTTTGCCAGGGTGGCGGTGCGGGCGTAGCCAATCCGGGAGGTAACCGTGCCTTCGTTGCCCCTGGACGATGCGAACATGCCGCTGTTCACCGTCGGCCAGGTTGCCGAGATGCTGGAGGTCCAGCAGGCGTTCTTGCGGCGGCTGGACGAGTTCCACGTCGTCCGGCCGTCCCGGTCGGCCGGCGGTCAGCGCCGGTACACCAGGAACGAGATCGTGGTCGTCCGGTACGTCACAGAGCTGGTGGAAGACGGCCTGACGCTGGCCGCAATCCGGCGCGTGCTGCAACTCGAAACGCGAGTGCGTGAGCTAGAGGCCGAGCGGGACGTGCTGCGCGCCGAGATAGCGCGGCTGCGGTCGGCCAGGGACTGACCACGTCCGCAGGCTCGGCCGAGTTCCTCAGTCGGCCGGAGCAAGCGCCGCGACTGGGCTGTCCAGCTCATCGGCCTGATCAGGACAGGCGCGGCTGACGAAAACCTGCGGGCTGATCATGTGCAGCGCGGTGAGCATGTCACCAAGCTCGTCGTCGCGCGGCAGTTCCAGGACGACGTCCCCCGACAAGCCGCGGTCCACGCCGGGCCGCGGGGTCAGCTGGACCGTGCTCACCCGCTGGCTGGCGAGCACCTCAGCGAGGCGCGCTCGGCTGTGCTCATCGTCAGAGAGGCGGATCCTGATCCTCCATTTGGCCATCGAGCTGGCCCTCCCGTCTCGGTAACCCCGCACTCCACCATGACGCGCGCCCGTTGCTCCCGTGATTCGCGCGAGTAACGCGGGCGTTAAGGATCATCGGCAGGCCACCCGCAGACAGCCGCCATGGTACGGCCGGTTCAGACCTTCGAGCGATAGAAATTCAGGTACGACCGCGACGGGGTCGGGCCGCGCTGATCCTGGTACCTCGAGCCGTAGACCGCCGAGCCGTACGGGTGCTCGGCGGGCGAGCTGGTACGGAAGAGGCAGAGCTGGCCGATCTTCATGCCGGGCCAGAGCTTGATCGGCAGGGTGGCGACGTTGGACAGCTCGAGCGTCACGTGACCGGAGAATCCGGGGTCGATCCAGCCCGCCGTCGAATGAGTCAGCAAGCCGAGCCTGCCCAGGCTCGACTTGCCCTCCAGCCGTCCGGCGATGTCGTCCGGCAGCGTCATGACCTCGTAGGTCGAGCCGAGCACGAACTCGCCTGGGTGGAGCACGAACGGCTCGTCGCCATCCGGCTCTACCAGGCGGGTCAGGTCCGGCTGCTCGATCGCCGGGTCGATGTGCGGGTAGCGGTGGTTTTCGAAGACGCGGAAGTAGCGGTCCAGCCGGACGTCGATGCTGGACGGCTGGATCAGTTCGGCGTCGTAGGGGTCGATCCCGACGCGCCCAGCGTCCACCTCGGCCCTGATGTCTCGGTCTGACAGCAGCACGCTGGCAACTTACCGGTTCGGCTGGCGCACCCGCGGCGATGGGCGGCATCCGGTACCATGTCGGGGCAGGTCATGATCGCCCGGCTGCTGCTAGCCCTGGCCAGGCCATGAGCCCGCGGGTGTAGTTCAATGGCAGAACGTCAGCTTCCCAAGCTGATAGTGCGAGTTCGATTCTCGTCACCCGCTCCACCGCGAAGCCGCAGGCCTCGGCGGGTTAGCGGCCGATCGCTCGGACCTGATGCTGGTCCTGTCGTGCAATCAGTCCGCTGCAGGCCCGGCATTAGCGTGCGGCGTTTAGGTCCCTGAAGTCGTCTGGCAGCAACCTGAAAGCTGCGTGCGGTGTCAGCGGCCGGATCATGCGGAAATGACGGAAGTCGAATGTCGCCACGACGTCGGTCCGGAACTCTCGTGCCAGTACGACATTGAGAGCGTAGGTGAGACCAATAGCCGGGTATACATCCAACACGGCGTAAGCGGCGAGCAGCAGGCCCCCGACACCAGGCACCTCCCATCGGCCCGCCGCCACCCGGCCGGCGATATAGCGGATGATCTCTTTGGCTGGGTCGGGACCCTGCCTCTCGGCTACCAGATCGTCGAGTTCTGCCAGCACGCACGGCGACACGACAAGGTGTCCGACAGCGGCAACCGCGCTGCGGATGGCCTGGTGGTGCTGGTCCGTCACGTTGAAGAACGCAATCAGCCCAGAGGTGTCCGCGACCGCCACTGGGATGTCAGCGGTCATCGGATCCGAAGCCCGCGAGCAGGTGACCGACCCGTTCGGAGAACCGGGGATCCCCCTGGAAGGTCGGGACGTCGTCGGCAGCACCCATGGGATCTGTGCGGAACGGATACGCCGCCGGGTCTGCTTGCCCGTACGGACGGATCACTGCAATCGGCTCACCGTTTTTTGTCACCGTGATCGTCTCGCCGGCTTGGACGCGCGAGAGAACGCGCGCGGTCTGCTGATTCAGTTCCCGGGCCGTTGCTTCCATGCGACTGATTGTACTACGTGTAGTACATGGTCATTGCCCGCAGCTCGGGCGAGTGAGTCACAGCGAGCCACGGCCACCACCGCGGCTAGGACAGCCCGCTCCACTCGGCTGGGATGTTTGTCGGCAGCGTCCCGTACCCCGATAGCACCGGGACGGAGTTCGGTGCGACGGGCACGCCGAGGGCGACGAGCAGCGCATCAAAGCTGAGCCCCACTTCCGTCGGGAACGGCCCGTCACCTCCGATGCCGCCCGCGACGGCAAGCTGCGACTCTGCCGTCGAGCCGTCCGGTGTGGCCCAGCCCGTCTCGATTCCGTCCCCGTCGTTGTACATCTGGGCGATGACGGTCGACGACGTAACCTGCTGGCCGACCTGGACCGTCGGCTGGACGTCCTCGGCCACGTATACCATGAGGCCGGCGGCGGGGCCGCTGGTCAGCTGGTAAGTGATCCAGCCGCCGCCTGGCCAGCCTGCGTTGTCGCCCTGCGCGTTGGTGATGACCGCGTCTCCCAGCGCGTAGATGGGCCCGCTCCCCGCGAAGTCCACGCCCATGTCGACGCGCTGCGGTATGAGGCCGGTGATGGCCCGCAGCGGGTTCAGATATACCGGGGGCGGAGCAGCAGGCGGCGGGGTGGGGGAGGTAGTCGCCTTCGCGGTCCCGGCCGCCCGGTCCGATGCTGCCAGCACCTTGCGCACTTCTGTCTTGCTCACGAGCGTGCCAGCCTGGGCTGCCACCCGGCCGAGACGCTGCGCCTGGGCCGAGGCCCGCGGCGCCAGCGTGCTGGCGGGCAGCCGGGCCGCGATCGCGAAGACACCGACAGCGGCGACCAGCAGCAGCACGACGACACTGGCCGTCCGGGCGGCCCGGAATCGCCGGGGTCGTGACCGCGACGGCTTGCGGTGCGGGCGCAGCTCGGCGAGTTCCGGGGCAGGCTGTGGCTGCCTGCGGTGACGGCCGGTGCTAGCGGACACGTACGGGTCCCTGGTCGGAGCGCGCTGTGGCGCGCGGCTACCACCTGGCTGCTGGCTGGCTGCCGCCGGCCAGCAGGTGCGAACGACCGCTGTGCAAGTTCAGGGCAACGTAGTCACGGTTGGTGACCGCGACCGCACGCAACGGTGCTGTCGGCACCTACGATGCACCGCTACCGGCAGCCGAGGGGTGGAAACGCGAAAAGACGTGCGGTGAGGTTCGTTACAGCCAGTCATCAGCCAGTGGCCGCGGAAGTCAGTCCGGCTGGCGCTCGAAGCCGACCTGTGTCTCGGCGTCGGCGAAGCCGACCGACCGATACAGCTTGATCGCATCGGCGAGCGGATCGGCGACGATGACCAGCGTCGTCACGCCGAGCACGTCGAGGCCGTGCCGTCCCGCCGCAACGACCAGGCTGCCGGCCAGGCCGCGACGTCGCCAGGCCGGGTGCGTCTCGACGTTCTGGTACCGGGCTATCCCGGAGCCGTCGGTGATGAGCCCGAGCTGGGCAACCAGCTCATCGCCCGCGAACGCGCCGAACCAGGAGCCGTGGCCCGCCTCGGTCAGCGCTCGCTCGGCAGCGGACCGCGCCCGGAGGAAGTCCGGGTCAGCGCCGGGCTCGCCAGCGTTGGTGATCGCTCGCAACTCCTCCGCCCGACGCCAGTCGTCGTCGCCGGACAGCTCGCGGTAGGCGGCGGACCGGCCAGGGTGCGGCGGCTCGGCCAGCTCCTGCGCGGTGAGCACGGTAAACCGCTGCGGCTGCAGACCGGCGGCGACGTATTCGCCGATGTGGACGTCGCCGATCTCGATGACGTCGATCCCCAGGGCCACGTGGCGTGCCGCCGGGAACTCGGCAGCGAACGTCGCCACCCACCTGGCGGCCTGGCCAGGCTCAGGGTGGCCGAGCAGCAGGAAGTTGCCCCACCAGTAGCCAGGGTTGCGCGGGCTGCGAATCACGAGGTAGTCGCCGCGATCCTCGATCTGGCTGCCTTCGAGGGTCCGGATCATCAGATCGGTGCGGTAGCCCAGCGAGCGAACATCCACGTTGTGAGCGTAACGTGGCCGTCCGTCACGCCGCGTGTCCGACCGGCACGGCCGCGGACCTGCCAGGGCGGCTGGCCCCTGCGAAGCCGTTCCCGTCTTGAATTGGGCGTAATCTCTGCTGCGTAAGACCGCCCAACCCACCGTCGCAGGGAGCAACTGCCATGGGTCTCTTCCAGCGCGCGCACGACATCGTCGCGGCCAAGGCGAATAAGGCACTCGACTCGGCCGAGAATCCCAACGAGATGCTCGACTACTCCTACGAGCAGATGCTGGACCACATCACCCAGGTCCGGCGCGCTCTGGTCGACATAACCGCCTCGAAGAAGCGGATCGAACTGCAGGAGCAGCAGCTGCAGCAGACGGCCGACCACCTGAACGACCAGGCCAAGGCCGCACTCGCGCAGGGCCGGGAGGACCTCGCCCGTGAGGCGCTGTCCCGGAAGGCCGCTACTCAGCAGCAGATCGATGAGCTGCATCCGCAGGAGGAGCAGCTCAACGACGAAGAGCAGAAGATGGAGACGGCCCTCGCGACACTGCAGCAGCGGGTCAACGACTTCCGGTCCAAGAAGGAAGTCATGAAGGCCCAGTACACCGCTGCCTCGGCGATGGCCTCGGTGAACGAGGAGGCTGCGGGAATCTCCAAGAGCCTCGGCGACTCCGGCGCGGCGCTGCAGCGGGCCCAAGACAAGATCGCGGTCATGCAGGCGCGGGCCAGCGCGACCGACGAGCTGCTCCAGTCGGGCGTGCTGGAGGACGTCGGCGGGAACACCGACGACATCCAGCGCGAACTGGACCAGGCCAGCGCCAATGCGTCCGTGGACCAGGAGCTGGCTGCCCTGAAGGCACAGATCGGCAGCGCTCCGCAGACACCGGAGCTGCCAGCCGGCAGCAGCTGAGCCGCTTGTCCGCGCTCGACTAAGATCGGAATTCGTGACGACCTGGGGTCCTGACGTTCGCGTCCGGTTCGCGCCGTCGCCCACGGGCGAGTTCCACGTGGGCAGCGCACGGTCGGTGCTGTACAACTGGGCGGTGGCGCTGCGGAGTCACGGCACGCTCGTGCTCCGCATCGAGGACACCGACGCGGCCCGCAACCACCCCCAGTGGATCGACGGCATCGTCAGCGCCATGGCCTGGCTCGGCATCGACGGCAGTCAGTACGAGGGTCCGTACCTCCAGTCAGACAACCTCGGCAGCCACACGGTGGCAGCGCAGCGGCTCTACCAGCAGGGCCAGGCCTACTACTGCGACTGCACCCGGCCGGACGTGATCACCCGGACCGGCGACGAGCACCGCGGCTACGACGGCTTCTGCCGGGACCGGGACCTGGCGCCCGGGCCGGGCCGGGCGCTGCGGTTCCGCACGCCGGACGAAGGCTCCACCGTGGTGGACGACCTGGTCCGCGGTAAGACCGTCTTCGACAACGACACGATCGAGGACTTCGTGCTGGCCCGCGCCGACGGTTCGGTGCTGTTCCTGCTGGCCAACGTCGTCGACGACATGGAGCAGCGAGTCACCCACGTGATCCGGGCCGAGGAGCACCTGCCGAACACGCCGAAGCAGCAACTGCTCTGGGAGGCGCTCGGGCACCAGCCGCCCGCCTGGGCGCACCTGTCGATCCTGGTCAACGAGGGGCGGCAGAAGCTGTCCAAGCGCCGCGACAAGCTGGCGCTGGAGAGCTACCGGGACGAGGGCTACCTGGCCGAGGCGATGCGCAACTACCTGATGCTGCTCGGCTGGGGCCCGCGCGACGGCGGCGAGATCATGCCGTTCGCCGACATGGTGGCGCAGTTCCGGATCGAGGACGTCAGCCCGTCCCCGGCCTTTTTCGACCTGCAGAAGCTGCGCGCGTTCAACGGCGAGTACATCAGGGCGCTGCCGACAGCCGACTACCTTGCGGCGTGTGAGCCGTGGCTCCGGCCCGATCGCGTGCCGTGGCCGGCGGACCGGTTCGACCCCGGAGTGTTCGCTGCGCTCGCGCCGCTGGCGCAAACCCGGGTCGTGCTGCTCGCCGACATCGTGCCGATGGTGGACTTCGCGTTCCTGCCCGAGCCGGTGCACGACGAGGCGTCCTGGACCAAGGCCATGAAGGAGCCAGCCGCGGAGATACTCGCGTCGGTCGCAGCGGCCTACGCGGACGCGCCGTGGCGCGCCGACGAGCTACGCGTCCGACTGGAGGCGGTCGGCGACTCGTTCGGCCTCAAGCTCGGCAAGGTCCAGGCGCCGGTGCGGGTCGCGGTGACCGGCCGGACCGTTGGGCTGCCGCTGTTTGAGTCGCTGCAGGTGCTGGGCCGCGAGGAGACACTGCGCCGGATCGAGACGGCGCGCGAGCGGGTCACCGGGCTCGCGTAGGCGCGGGCTCAGGTGAGCGGCCGCGCTGACGGGCTGGGCTGGCTGCTCGCGGCGGCCGGAATCGCCGGCCTCGCCACAGCCGTAGCGGTTCGCCCAGCGGACGCGGCCCACGCGGCGGCCCAGGACTGGCCGCCGTTCGTGCTGGTCGCCGGCCTATTGCTGATCGGTCTTGTCGCCGACGGCGATGGCCTGTTCGCGGCGGCTGGGGCGCGGCTCGCCAGGCTCGCGCCGACCGGCGCGGTGCTGTTCGCTGGCGCGGTCGTGCTGGTGAGTGCTGTGACGGCAACGCTGAACTTGGACACGTCCGTGGCGTTCCTGACCCCGGTGCTGGTGCACACGGCCCGGGCCAGGCAGACCGGCGAGCCAGCTCTGCTGTACGGCTGCTTGCTGCTGTCGAACGCGGCGTCGCTGCTGCTGCCCGGCTCGAACCTGACGAATCTCATCGTGCTCGGCCACCTGCACCTGACCGGCGGTCAGTTCGCCGCCCGGATGTGGCTGCCGTGGCTCGGCGCGGTGGCTGTGACCGCCGTGGTGGTCGCGCTCGGTGAGCGGCGCTCGCTCGCCCGGGCGGTTGCTGACCTGGAGCCTGCGCCGCAGCCGGTGCTGGGCGTGGGACTGGTGGCGATCGTCGTCGCCACGGTGCTGGTGATTGCCGTTCGGTCCGCTGCGCTCCCGGTGTTCGCGGTCGGGCTCGTCGCCGCCGGCGCCCGGCTGACGTTCGGACTCCGGCAGCGGCACCGGCACCGGCAGGAGGCAGCAGCCACCGAGGCAGCTCGGCTGCGGCCGGGCCAGGTCTGGCAGGTACTCGGCGTGCCCGTGCTGGCGGGCCTGTTCGGGGCGGCGGTGGCGCTGGGCACGCTCGGCCGCGCCTGGTCGGGTCCCGAGCACCTCCTGGCGCACCTGTCGGGATGGTCAACCGCCGCCTTTTCTGCGGCCGCGTCGGTGGTGGTCAACAACCTGCCGGCCGCGTCCCTGCTGGCGGCACGGGCGCCAACGAGCCCGTTCCCGCTCCTTATCGGGTTGAATCTCGGGCCGAACCTGTGCGTCACTGGATCGCTGGCCTGGTTGCTGTGGCTCCGGTCAGCGCGGGCCGCCGGCGCCCGGCCGTCGCTGACGCGGGCGAGCCTGCTCGGCCTGGTGGCCGTGCCACTGTCGATCGTGGTCGCCCTCGCGGCGCTGACCGTCACGGGATGACGCAGGCGGACCCCAGAGCGGTGCGGCCGCGCGGGCTTGCAGCCAGCGCGGGGTTGAGGCCAGCGCGGGGTGGCGGCCGCGCGGGGTTGCGGCTAGCGCGGGGTGGCGGCCAGCGCGGCGGGCACGGCGGGCCGTGTGCTTGGCTATCGGGGTGACTGACGCTTCTTTCTGCGACCGGGTGCGTGGCGGTGAGCTTGTCTTCGGCGGCTGGATGGCGGCTCCGGGCCCCGTGACCGCACGGCTGCTGGCGGCGGGCGGCCTCGACTACGTGGTTATCGACCTGCAGCACGGCTCCGCGACCGAGCACGACTTGCCCGCTCTCACGAGTGCCATCCGGCTAGCCGGGGCTGCCCCGGTCGGACGGGTGCGGCACGCCCATCCGGCCGACATCGGCCGGGCCCTGGACCTCGGCTGCGACGGCGTGATCGTGCCGAACGTCGAGAGCGCCGAGCAGGCAGCGGCCGTGGCCGGGGCGTGCCGGTTCCCGCCGGACGGCTATCGCTCCGCCGGCGGCGTCTTCGCCCCCGCGGCGCTGCCGCTGTGCATCGTCATGGTCGAGTCCAGCCACGCCATGGCAGAGCTGCCCGCAACGCTCGCGCTGCCCGGCGTGGACGGGGTCTACGTGGGACCGCGAGACCTGTCGTACTCGCTCGGCTGCGCGCTCGACCCGCGCGATCCCGTCCTGCGACCAGCGCTGGAGCGTATCTGGGCGGACTGCGCCGCGGCCGGCAAGCCGGTGGGCGTGCACGCCACGGATGGGGCGACAGCGCGGCTGTACCGGGAGAACGGCTGCCGACTGGTGACCGTCGTCGCGGACGCGCCCGCGATTTCTCGCGCGGCCGCTGCGGAGCTCGCAGCCGCCCGCGCCCAGGACTAGTCGGCACGCAGCGTGTCCGACCCAGCGCCACCCCCTGGGGGCCAGCCGGTTGGCGTGTCGGCGTGTCGGCGTGTTGGCGTGTCGGGCTGCCTGCAGCGCTGGTGGGAGTGAGGTTGCTATGGGCGGATCCATAGCAATCTCACTCCCATCAGAGTCGCCGCAGACCACACGACTACCATGGGTAATCATGAGGGATCCGGGAGCAACAGAGGGTAGCTCCCGCCTGTTACCTGTGCGGTGTGCCGGCGCGGCCCTATGCTGCAGGCAGAGACTGCCGCGCAGCGGCTAGCGGGGTCGCGAAGGCGCCAGGCTCAGCCTCGGAGGCGCACATGGGACTGATGGACAAGGTCAAGGCGCAGGCAACTCAGCTCGCGCAGAAGACCCAGGAGGCAGCTCAGGAAGGCAAGGCCAGGCTCGACCAGGCGCAGGCCAGCCGGCGCGGCGACGCGCTCCTGCGGCAGCTTGGCGCGCTCGTATTTGCCGAGCACACCGGACGCGGTACCCCGGACGGCCAGGCCAAGATCGACCAGCTGATCAACACCATCTCCACGTACGAGCGAGAAAATGGGCTGAACCTGGCTCAGGCCACCGTGCCGCCGCCGGGTTCACCGGGAGACCAGGCCGAGCCGGGTTCCGGCGCACCGTCCGGCCAGGACTCGTCGGCGCAGTCGACCAGCGGCGGTCCGGCCGGTCCGGCCGGCTCATCGAAGGACGCACCGGGAGGCTTCCCGACCGACCAGACCTTCTTCACGCCGTCTGAGGACTCCGGGCCCGGACCGGGCTAGGCGAGCGCGCTGCCGCGGTCACCGGTCACCGGTCAGCGGTCACCGGTCAGCGGCAGGCGTCCTGGGCCGCGGTGTGAGTTCCAGAGTCCGCAGACCCGCTGGCACGCGTCGGCCGCAGCGTGTCGGTTTGCAGCCGGTGGAACAGTCTCGCCGCTGCCGCCTGGTTCCACAGCACCGCCGACTCGCCGCTCGGCGTCTGGTAGTCGGCCGTCGCGATTGGAACGGTGGTGAAGGACACGTCGGACGGCCTGAGGCCCCGTAGCTCGTCGGCCAGCTCGATCAGGTTGAACCCCCGGTCCACCTGGACCGCGGCGTTGACCGACGCCAGCACCTGATGCAGTCGGATCGGGTTCGCCAGCACGCCAGACGCCGTTGCCTCGGTGAACGCCGACGACAGCAACTGCTGCTGATCGGAGATCCGCGCCAGGTCGGAGGCAGCGAACGAGTGCCGGTCGCGGGCGAATTTCAGCGCCGTCACCCCGTAGACGTGGTGCGGGCCGGCGGACAGGTGGAGTCCGCTGTAGCTGTCGTCGACCGCGTACGGCAGGCAGACGTTCACGCCGCCGAGAGCATTGATCACCTTGACGAAGCCGAGAAAGTCGACCTCCACGTAGTCGTTGATATCCACGCCGGTCGCCTGCTCGACGGTACTGACCATCAGCGTCGGCCCGCCGATCCCGTACGCTGCGTTGATCTTGTTCATGCCGTGGCCGGGGATGTTGACCCATGAGTCGCGCGGCAGACTGACGACCTGGACACTCGCGTGGTCAGCCGGGATGTGCACCAGCATCATCGTGTCGGTGTTGGTGCCCACGTCGTTGCCGACGTGCAGCCTGACCTCCTCGCGATGCGTCAGGTCGCCGCGCGTGTCGATGCCCACCACGAGAATGTTGACCGGCCCGCTGGAGGGCGTTCCGGAGGTCCCCGCGTCGAGTCGGCCAAGGCCCGCGCTGACGTAAGTGGTCACCACCCATGCGCTACAGGCGATCAGGAGGGTAACGAGGGACAGCGCGCCAACCGTCATGAGTACGAACCGCTGCCGGCGCGCTCGCTGGCTAGTCGCGACCTGGCGCATGAACCGCCGCCGCGCGGCATGGTAATTGAGCGGACGGGGCGTCGCGGTCGGCTTCCCGGCTGGCCCGCTTCGCCTGCCCGGACCGCTGGGGTCGCTGGGTCTGCTGCGGTCGCCGGGGTCACTCGGCTGGCCGGGGTC
>JASHQA010000249.1 GCA_030037785.1 Streptosporangiaceae bacterium | reverse complement strand
GCGGTGACGGCCGAGGTCGACGCGCTGTTCGAGCAGTTCGAGTTCGCCAAGGTGTGCGACGCGCTGTACCACTTCGCCTGGGACGAGGTCTGCGACTGGTACCTGGAGCTGGCCAAGCCGGCCCTGACTGGAGCGGACGACGCGGCTGCCGCGGCCACCAGGCGAGTGCTCGGCGAGGTGCTCGACCGGCTGCTGCGGCTGACTCATCCGCTGTTGCCCTTCGTCACCGAGGAACTGTGGACCGCGCTCACCGGCGGCGAGTCGGTGGTCATAGCCCGCTGGCCGGGCGAGTGCGCCGACGGTGTGACCGGCCAGCTCGCCGGGCTGCGGCCGGACCCTGCGGCGGAGGCCGAGATGGCCGCGCTGATGCGGCTCGCGACCGAGGTGCGGAGGTTCCGGTCTGACCAGGGGCTACGGCCGGCGCAGCAGGTCCCGGCCCGCCTCGCGGGCATCGAGAACACGGCGCTGGCGCGGCACGAAGACCGGATCCGGAGGCTGCTGCGGCTGGCTGAGGCGGGCGCCGCGTTCGAGCCGACCGCCGCGCTGCACGCCGAGGGCGTGACCATCGAACTGGACACCGCCGCCGGCCTGGACGTGGCCGCGGAGCGGGCCCGGCTGGTCAAGGCCCTCGTTGCCGCCAGCGCGGACGTTGCCGCCACGGAGCGCAAGCTGGCCAACCCGTCCTTCGTGGACCGGGCGCCGGGGCAGGTCGTGGCCAAGAACCGGGATCGGCTGGCGGCAGCGCAACGGGAAGTCGCCCGACTCACCGAGCGGATCGCGGCGCTGTCGTGACCGGTGACAGCGCGCGGCAGCGGATGCGCGAGATCGAGCGGGAGATCTTCGCCCGCCGCCCCGAGCACTCGATCAGCCCGTCGCTTGAGCGCATCCGTGCGCTCACCGACCTGCTGGGCGAGCCGCAGCGCGGCTACCCGGTGATCCACCTCACCGGCACCAACGGCAAGACCTCGACGGCCCGGATGACCGAGACCCTGCTGCGCGCTCGGGGCCTGCGCACCGGCCTGTTCACCAGCCCGCACCTGTCGTTCGTGGGCGAGCGGATCGAGGTGGACGGGCAGCCGCTCGACGCCGAGCGGTTCGTCGCGGCCTACGACGAGATCAAGCCTTATGTGGACCTGGTGGACGCCACCCACGAGGTGCCGCTGTCGTTCTTCGAGGTGCTCGTCGGCATGGCGTTCGCCGTGTTCGCCGACGCGCCCGTCGATGTCTGCGTGCTCGAGGTCGGCATGGGTGGGGAGTGGGACAACACCAACGTCGCTGACGGCGCGGTCGCCGTCGTGACGCCCATTTCCCTCGACCACACCAGGTACCTGGGCGATACGGTCGCCGAGATCGCGGCCGACAAGGCGGGCATCATCAAGCCCGGTGCGGTGGCCGTGCTGGCGCAGCAGCCTGCCGCCGCGGCCGAGGTACTGCTGCGCCGGGCCGCCGAGGTCGGTGCGCGCGTGGCGCGGGAAGGGATCGAGTTCGGCGTGCTCAGCCGGGAGCTTGCCGTCGGCGGCCAGCAGATCTCGGTGCGCGGCCTGCTCGGCGACTACGCCGATCTGTACCTGCCGCTGTTCGGCGCGCACCAGGCGGGCAACCTGGCTTGCGCAATCGCGGCGACGGAGGCGTTCGCGGGCACGCCCGCTGCCGTGGCTGGTGACGCTGCCGCGGCGCTCGATGCGGCCGTGGTCCGCCAGGCCGTGGCGTCGATGAGTTCTCCCGGCCGGCTCGAGATCGTCCGGCGCAGCCCGGTGGTGATCGTGGACGCCGCGCACAATCCTGGCGGAATGGCCGCCTCCGTGGCGGCGCTGACCGAGGGGTTCAGCTTTACCGATCTCGTGGTGATCATGGCGGTGAGCGAGGACAAGGACGTGCCGGGGATCCTCGGCGAGCTGGAGCCGGTCGCCGCCCACCTCGTGGCGACGACTAACTCGTCGGCGCGGTCGATGCCGGCCGCGGCGCTCGGTGCGGCGGCCGAAGCGGTACTCGGGTCAGACCGGGTCACGGTCGTCGGCCGGCTGGACGACGCCGTCGAGCTGGGCGTCGCGCTCGCCGACGAGGCTGACGCGCGGGCGGCCCGCGGGCCGGGACAGGCGGGCGTGGTCATCACCGGGTCGGTGATAACCGCGGGTGAGGCGCGGGTGCTGCTTACGGAGGGGAACGCCAACCCCGGTGGCACCGTCGCCGCGCGCGCCGACGCCCTGGGGCGCCGGTCATGAAGCGGTTGTGCGCCACGGTTCTGATCATGGAGGCGATCGTGCTCTGCCTGGCGGTGCCCGTGGCCGTGCAGATGAATCATCGCGCGCCCGGATCGGCGTGGCTGACCGCGGGCGTTGCGGCTGCCGCGGCGGTGCTGTTCGCCGGCGTCGCGCGCCGGATCCTGCCGGTGACGCTGGTCGGCGGGAGCCTCGTCCAGGCATTCGTGATCGCGTCCGGTTCGGTTGTCCCGGCGATGTACTTCCTCGGTGGCCTTTTCGCGGTGCTCTGGATTATCGGCATCTGGCTCGGCTATCACGTCGAGCATGGCGCGGGTCAGCAAAGCTCCAAGGGCTGATCAACCGGCCAGGCCGCGCTCGCATCGCCGCCAGACCGGCCTGTATCGTTTTGAACCTGGGGTGCTAGCCGCGGTATCGACGCTACTGCGAGCAAGCATCCGGTGGCTGACGGTGGCAATTCGGGGAATGCCGGATCGGCTTTCCTGCTCTGGCACTATCGGCTGCACCGGCGCGTTGGACCTGGCGGTGAGGTGGCCGCGTGCTCGTGCAAGCCGATGCGGCGGACAGGCGTGATCAGTTTCCGTCTGGGCAGGACTAGTAGCCGGCTGCCGCTCGCCGCCGACAGCACGATAACGAAACGGCAGGACCGGCTGGAAGGTTTTTCCTCTCGATGAGCAACGCGATGGCCTTTCTGGGCCGTGACATGGCTGTCGACCTCGGGACCGCGAACACCCTCGTCTACGTCCGGGGCCGCGGAATCGTGCTCAACGAGCCCTCTGTCGTCGCGCTGAATACCAATACCGGCCAGATCGTCGCCGTCGGCGCAGAGGCCAAGCGGATGATCGGCCGGACGCCGGGCAACATCGTCGCGGTCCGGCCGCTGAAGGACGGCGTCATCGCTGACTTCGACGTCACCGAGCGGATGCTGCGGTACTTCATCCAGAAGGTTCACAAGCGCAGCTATCTGGCGAAGCCGCGGCTCGTCGTCGCCGTGCCGAGCGGCATCACGGGCGTCGAGCAGAGCGCCGTGAAGGAGGCGGGCCACCAGGCGGGCGCCCGCCGGGTGTACATCATCGAAGAGCCGATGGCGGCGGCGATCGGTGCCGGGCTGCCAGTGAACGAGCCGACCGGCAACATGGTCGTCGACATCGGCGGTGGCACCACCGAGGTAGCCGTCATCTCGCTGGGCGGCATCGTGACGTCGCAGTCGATTCGCGTCGGCGGGGACGAACTGGATCAGGCGATCATCACGTTCGGCAAGAAGGAGTACTCGCTGATGCTCGGCGAGCGGACCGCCGAGGAGATCAAGATCTCGCTCGGGTCCGCGTACCCGGCCCAGGACGAGCCGAACGCCGAGATCCGCGGCCGGGATCTGGTGAGCGGCCTGCCGAAGACCATCGTCATCTCTGCTGAAGAGATCAGGCGCGCTATCGAGGAACCGCTCAGCGTGATCATCGACGCGGTCAAGACCACGCTCGACAAGTGCCCTCCCGAGCTGGCTGGCGACGTCATGGACCGGGGCATCGCGCTGACCGGAGGCGGCGCGCTGCTCCGCGGGCTGGACGAGCGACTGCGCGAGGAAACGGGCATGCCGATCCACCTCACCGACAACGCCCTGGACTGCGTGGTGCTGGGCACCGGCAAGTGCGTCGAAGACTTCGACACCTTGCAGCAGGTGCTGGTGCCCGAGGCCAGGCGGTAGGCAGCAGCGGGGGCCGTCTGCGGCCCCGAGCCGCAGCGAAGGGATTCCGGCCTAGAACCGCGAGGTGATCGGAGTGCGCGACACGCGGCGGACCCGCGCCGTTCTTGCCATGCTGGTGGGAGTCGCGCTTGTCCTGCTCGTGGTGAGCTACGCCGATGGCTCCAACTTCGTGCTGCGGCACGTGCGCAACGCCAGCGACACGGTCTTCGGCGGCGCTGAGCACGCGGCTAGTTCCGTCGGCAGGTTCTTCACCCGCTCCGGCTCGAACTCCAGCCAGGTCAGCAGCCTGGAACAGCAGGTGACCCGGCTGCGCGCCGAGCTCAGTCAGGCCCAGATCAGCAAGTCCGATTACGCGGCGCTGCGCCAGATGCTGCAGGTGGCTGGCGCGGACCAGGTCAAGGTGGTGGCGGCGAGCGTGATCGCAGTCGGCCAGGGATATCAGCAGACGGTCACGCTGGACGCAGGCAGCGGCGACGGCGTCCGGGTCGGGCAGACCGTGCTCAACGGCCAGGGCCTGGTGGGTAACGTCACCGCGGTCTCGGCCGACACGGCGACCGTGCAACTGGCCGACACCGGATCCGTGGTCATCGGCGTGGCGGTCGCGCCGAGCGCCCAGCTGGGCTGGGTGACCGGGCCCGGCAAGACCGCGAGCGGCACCGGGCTCATGCACCTGCAGATGCTCAGCTCGGCCGCGGTCCTGGCGCCGGGGGACCAGCTGGTGACCGGGCCGTCCGCCTCAAACCAGCCGTTCATACCCGGCGTGCCGGTCGGAGTGATCACCAAGCTCATCAACATCAACGGCGCACTGACCGAGGCCGCGGACGTCCGGCCGTACGTCGACTACGCCACCCTGTCGGTCGTCGGGGTGGTGCTCGAGCCGCCCGCGCAGAATCCGCGCTTCGCCGCGGTGCCGCCGCTGCCGCACCCCGGTCCGACGGTCACCGTCACGGTGACCGCGCGTCCGGGAGCGTCACCGACCCCGGCGGCGACCCCGTGATGCGCACCGCCTGGGCGGCCGTGGTGGCGCTCGCGATCGCGCTGGTGGTACAGCTCAGCGTGCTCAACGGCCTGCGCCTGCCTGGCGGCGGCGTGCCTGACCTCGTGCTCGTCCTGGTGGCCGCGCTCGCGATGGCCGAGGGCCCGGTGCTGGGCATGGCGACCGGTTTCGCAACGGGGCTGTGCCTGGACCTGGCCCCGCCTGGCAGCGCGGCGATAGGGCAGTACGCGCTGGTCTTCTGCTTGGCGGGCTGGGCGGCCGGACGGCTGAGCCCGGTAGCCAGTCACTCGGAGCGGCAGTCGGCCGGGCTGCTCGCGACCGCGCTGCTGGCGTTCGTGGTCGCTGCGGCCGAAGTGCTGTCGACTGTGGTGAGCCTGCTGGTGGCCCCCCGCGCCGTCACGCTCAGCCAGCTACGCGTGCTGCTGCCGTCGACGATCGGGTACGACCTGGTGCTCTGTCCGTTCGTGTTGTACCTGGTCATGGTCACCGGCGCGCTGCTCGCCGACCGGTCCGCTGGCGCGCAGCGATTCCGCACGGTGATGGGCGCGGGCAGCAGTGGCCTCGTGTCGACCGCGGCGCTGGCGGGGACCGCCAGGTCGCGGCGCGCGGCCAGGCGAGCGCGACCACGGCCGGGGGCGGGCGTGCCCGGGTCGGCCTCAGG
>JASHQA010000248.1 GCA_030037785.1 Streptosporangiaceae bacterium | reverse complement strand
TGACCGCGGCCACCTCGACCACCTTGACCATGAACCTGGGGATCGTGGTGGGGCAGTCGCAGTGCAGCAACGGCACGGTCACCCTCACGCTGACGCCGTCGGGCTCGGTTAACTTCAACTTCCAGAGCAAGACGCCGGGTACCGAGCCGGCGACCGGGACCCTCACCCGACAGTAACCGCTCTGGATCAGCCCGCCGCCGGCTCGCCCGCGGCGCTGGCCTCGGCCAGCAGATCATGCAGGTCCGCGAAGAGCCCGTCGGCTGCGGCGATCGTCAGGTCCGGTCCCGCAGGCTGGCCGTGCAGGCCGCCCATCCGCGCACCCGCTTCCCTCGCGATCAGGCCGCCAGCGGCGATGTCCCAGTACTGCACGCCCTGCTCGTAGTAGGCGTCGACCTGGCCCGCGGCAACCGAGCATAGGTCGGTGGCGGCCGAGCCGGAGCGCCTGATGTCCCTGACTCTCGGCAGCACCGCGGCGGCCACCCGGCCCTGCCAGGCCCGCCTGTCGGCGGCGTAGCCGAAGCCGGTGGCCACCAGGGCGGCGGATAGGCGGACGCCGGAGTTGCAGGCGAGCCGCTGCCGGCCCTGCCTCCAGGCCGACTCCAGCCAGGCACCGCCGCCCCTGGTGGCGGTGAACAAGCTGCGCCGCAGCGGCACGCAGACCGCGCCGGCCTCGACCTCGCCCGCGACCTCCGCGGCGATGCTCACCGCCCAGTCAGGCAGCCCGTAGAGGTAGTTGACGGTGCCGTCGAGCGGATCGACGATCCACCGGACCCGGCCCGCACCGGTTTGCCCGCCCTCCTCGCCGAGCACGGCGTCGCCCGGCCGGGCAGCCGCCAGCCGGTCACGGATGAGCCTTTCCGCCGCCCGGTCCATCTCCGTCACCACGTCGGTCGGGCTGGACTTGGTCTGTACCACCGCGACCCGGCCGCGGCCGGCGAGCAGCAGCTCGGCCGCCTGCCGCGCGATCGAACTCGCCAGCTCAGCCAGCTCGGCCACCTCGGACGACGGCGGCGGTGGCGGCGGTGGCGTCGCGGCCCGCATCAGAGCGTCACCGCCCGGCCAGCACGCAGCACCCTGGCGGGCAGGCGTCGGGCCCGGCGCCGAAGGCACCGAGGGATAGTGGCGCGGTGCCGTCCAGTCGCTCGACGACGAGGTCGGTGATCATCGACACGAACCTCGAGTCGGTGCCCGGCGTGGCGGCGCGGGCGTACCGGAGGCCAAGGCGCTCTGCCGTCCCGGCCGCTGCCACGTCGAGGTCGTACTTGACCTCCAGGTGGTCGCTGATGAACCCGATCGGCACGACCACAACGGCGCGCGATCCGGCGGCAGCCAACTCGGCCAGCAGGTCGTTGATGTCAGGCCCGAGCCAGGGCTGCGACGGCGGGCCGCTCCGGCTGGAGTAGGCCAGCCGCCACGGCCGCTGCCAGCCGAGCTGCGCCGCAACCAGCCGAGCCGTCTCGGCGAGCTGCGCCTGGTAGGCGCCGCCCGCTGGGCCCGCGGCCTCGGCCATCGTCGCCGGGATGCTGTGCGCCGTGAAGATCAGGTCGACGCCGTCGGCCGCGGTGCCGCCGGGCGTGGCTGCCCCGCCCGGTCGCAGCCCAGCGGGCAGCGACGCGAGCGCAGCGGCCGCCGCGGCGGCGAACGAGCCGACGTAGCCCGGGTGATTGAAGTACTGCCGCAGCTTGTCGAGGCGTGGCGCGGAGTTGCCGACGTGCCGGCGCGCGGCCTCGAAGTCGTCCAGGTACTGACGGCAGCTGGAGAACGAGCTGTACCCGGACGTCACGAACGCCAGCGCGCGGCCCGCCCCGTCAGCCGCCATCGTCGCCAGGGTGTCGCGCAGGTAGGGATGCCAGTTCCGGTTCCCCCAGTACACCGGCAGGGACACGCCGCGGGCCGCGAAGTCCTTCTCGATCGCCACGATCAGGTCGCGGCACTGCTGGTTGATCGGGCTGACCCCGCCGAATCGGTAGTAGTGCTCGGCCACCTGCTCCAGCCGGTCCTGCGGCACGCCGCGCCCGGCCGTCACGTTCTGCAGGAACGGGATGACGTCCGCGGTGCCCTCCGGACCGCCGAAGGAGACGAGCACGAACGCGTCGTAGCCGACCATGAGTGCCATCCAATCAGCTCCGCTGTCCCGGCGTGACCAGCGGGCGAGCCGCGGCCTGGTTAGCCATAATCGGCCGCGTACTGGGCAGCAAGCGCCAGCACCTCGCTGACATACCAGTCCGCGTGGTTGTAATCGAAGATGGCGTCTGCGAGCGCCGTGCCGCCGGCCGCTGCGCCATCCGCGCACAGCATGCGGGCGGCCGACGGCACGGCGTCATACGGGTTCATCACGTCCGGCGGACCGGTCTGGCCGAATGCATCGATTCCCCATACCGCCCATGTCGACGGCAAGAACTGCATGGGCCCCAGCGCGCCTGCGCTCGACGGCCCATCGTTCTGGCCGTCACCGCTCTCGATCTGGCCGATGGCCGCGAGCACGGTCCACGACAGGCCGGGGCAGTACTCGGCGGCCGAGTCCTGGAACAACTCCAGGTACGTCGAGGGCGCCGTGCTCGCCGGCCCGGTGCCGGGCGACGCGGCCGCGGACGGCGCGGCGGTCGCCGATAGCTGCTGACTCCGCAGCACCTCGATCCGCCCGCCGGCACCCAGGATCTGGGCGACTTCGCTGCGCAGCGTCGCGATGGCGACGCCGGGGGCGCTGATCAGCCCCACCACCCGCCGGACGAGGCCGAGCCGGGCCGACAGCGACCGGTTCACCAGCACGTCGACGCCGGTCAGCCCGAGCGTCGCCGCCATGCCGAACCGCACGAGCTGCGTTGAGCCGCCGGTGAGCTGGTACTCCGCTCCCGGCTTGAGCTGCAGCTCCGTGCTGGCGGCCGGCTGCGCGACGAACTCGCCGCCCGCCAGCGCCGACCAAAAAGCCTCGTCGGAGGCGGTTCGCAGCGGTACCCAGGACCGCAGCGTGGCGGGATTCACGCCGAGGACGCTGACCGGCACGCCGCCCACCTTGATCTCGGCGCCGTCGAAGGTGATCATGTCGCGCAGTCCGGGGATCGCGCCGAGACTGGTGAGCTGCCCGGTGGTGAGACCCGTTGGCGCGACGATCAGCAGGTCGGGCAGCGTGATCTGGCGGAAGGAACTGCTACTCGGCGGCGTGCCCGTCGCGGGCTGGCGGCCAGTCGGCCGGGTCGCGCCCAGCGCCGGCGCCTGAGCCTGCAGGATGAGCCCCACGACCAGGCCGGTGACAACGCCGCAGGCTCCGCCACGTCGCAGGAGACGCACCATAACGCCACCACCCTAACGGCCGCCTGCAACGGCCAGAAAGGCCCGTGGCCCGAACAATGTGCCAACATTCGGCGGGGGCAGATTTGGTAACCAGCGTCTCCCGGAATGGTGACGGCCACCTGTAGCGCTCGCGGGCGCGCCCGCGATAGCCGGTGAGACGGGAGAGATGGGTCACGACTACTGATGCAACCGTTGCACAATGGGCCAATGCGGAGCAGTACTGACTCGGTCACTGCGCGCTGGCACAACTGGGCACGCACCGTCACCGCCCGCCCGCGCCGGATCGCCGTGCCCGGCTCCGCCGACGAGGTCGCGGCCGAGATCCGGCGGGCCGCGGCCGACGAGCTCACGATCCGCATGACGGGCACCGGTCACTCGTTCACGCCCGTCGCGGTGACCGACGGGGTCTTGCTGCGGCCGGACCGGCTGACCGCCATCCGGGCGGTCGACGTGACGGCTGGCACGGTCACGGTGGAGGCGGGCTGCCCGCTGCGGATGCTCAACGCCGAACTGCTCGCGCGCGGCCTGTCGCTGGCGAACATGGGCGACATCCAGGTCCAGAGTGTCGCCGGCGCCACCCAGACCGGGACCCACGGCACCGGCCGGGACGTCGGCGGCATGGCTGCTCAGATAGCCGGCCTGGAGCTGGCGCTCGCCGACGGCCGCGTCATCAGCTGCTCCGCAGACTCGCCCAGCGGCGGCATCAGCCACCAGGACGGCTCACCCGCGAACGTGTTCGACGCCGCCAGGGTCGGCCTCGGCGCGCTCGGCATCGTGACCGCCGTGACCTTCCGGGTGGTGCCGGCCTTCCTGCTCGAGGCCCGCGAAGAACCCATGGGCTGGTCCCAGGTGATCAGCAGCCTGGACGAGCTGACCGCGGCGAACGAGCACTTCGAGTTCTACTGGTTCCCGCACAGCGAGGGCTGCCTGACCAAGCGGAACAACCGGACTGCCGGTCCGGCCACGCCGCTGCCCAGATGGCGATACCTACTCGACGACGAGTTCCTGGCCAACTCGGTCTTCGGCGTGACCTGCCGACTCGGGCGGGCGATGCCAGCGCTGATCCCGGTCGTCAACACGGTCGCCGCCAGGGCGCTCGGCGCGCGCACCTACTCCGACGCCGCCTACCGGGTGTTCACGAGCCCGCGCCGGGTCCGCTTCAAGGAGCAGGAGTACGCCATCCCGCGGGCGGCGCTGTCCGACGCCCTCGGCGAGGTGCGCGGGCTATTCCAGCGCCGGGACTGGCGGATCAGCTTTCCGATCGAGGTCCGGGTCACGCCGCCCGACGACGTCTGGCTGTCGACCGCCTACGGCCGCGACTCCGCCTACATCGCGATCCACGTCTTCCACTCGGCGCCGCACGAGCAGTACTTCGCCGACGTCGAGGCCATCATGACGTCGGTCGGGGGCCGACCGCACTGGGGCAAGATGCACACCCGCGACGCGGCCTACCTCGCCGCCAGCTACCCGCGGATGTCGGATTTCCTCGCCGTTCGCGACCTGCTCGACACCGAGCGCCGGTTCGGTAACGACTACCTGCGCCGCGTGCTGGGCTCCTGACGCCCGGCCGCGCCGCCGGTTTGCACCGCGAGCGACAATCGAAGGCGTGCGCTTCCTCAGCAAGCCAGCCCATGACCTGACCTACAGCGACGTGTTCCTGGTGCCCAGCCGATCCGACGTCGGATCGCGGCTGGACGTGGACCTCAGCACGCAGGACGGCAGCGGCGCGACGATCCCGGTGACCGTCGCCAACATGACAGCCGTAGCAGGCCGCCGGATGGCCGAGACTGTCGCCAGGCGCGGCGGCATCACGATCCTCCCGCAGGACATACCCGTCGATGTCGTCGCCGAGGTGATTTCCTGGGTCAAGTCCCGCGACCTTGTCTATGACACCCCGCTCACGCTGGGGCCCACCGCCACCACTGGGCACGCGCTGAGCCTGCTGCCCAAGCGCGCGCACGGCGCCGTGGTGGTCCTGGATGACGCCGACTGGCCGATCGGCATCGTGACCGAGGCAGACTGCACCGGCGTGGACCGCTTCACGCAGCTATCCCAGGTGATGTCGAAGGACCTGCTGACGCTGCCCGCCGGGACGGACCCCGAGCGGGCCTTCGGGCTGCTGCACGACGGCCGCCACCGGGTGGCGCCGGTGGTGGACTCGGGCGGGCGGTGCGTCGGCATCCTGACGCGCACCGGCGCGCTGCGCGCGACGCTGTATCAGCCGGCCGTCGACGAACGTGGCCGGCTGCGCGTCGGCGCTGCGCTCGGCATCAACGGCGACGTAGCCGGCAAGGCGAAGCTGCTGCTGGACGCCGGGGCCGACGTCCTCGTCGTCGACACCGCGCACGGGCATCAGGACAAGATGCTGCACGCGCTGCGCGCCGTGCGGGACGTGACGCCGCCGGTGCCAGTCGCGGCTGGCAACGTCGTCACCGCGGACGGGGTGGCTGACCTGGTCGAGGCGGGTGCTGACATCGTCAAGGTCGGCGTCGGTCCCGGCGCCATGTGCACCACCCGGATGATGACCGCGGTGGGCAGGCCGCAGTTCAGCGCCGTGCTCGAGTGCGCCGCGGAAGCTCGCCGACTCGGCCGGCACATCTGGGCCGACGGCGGCGTCCGTCACCCGCGGGACGTGGCGCTAGCGCTGGCCGCCGGCGCGACCAGTGTCATGATCGGATCATGGTTCGTCGGGACCTGCGAGTCGCCCGGCGACGTGTTTCGCGACGCGGACGGCCAGCTCTACAAGGAGAGCTTCGGCATGGCCTCGGCGCGCGCGGTGCGGCTGCGCGCTGCGGCTGACTCGCCCTTCGAGCGGGCCAGGAAGGAGCTGTTCGAGGAGGGCATCTCGTCCTCGCGGATGTACCTGGACCCGCACCGGCAGGGCGTGGAGGACCTGCTCGACACCATCACCGCTGGCCTGCGCAGCGCGTGCACCTACACCGGTGCCGACAGCCTGGAAACGCTGCACCGCAACGCCGTCGTCGGGATACAGGGCGCGGCCGGGTACGCCGAGGGAATGCCGCTGCCGACAAGCTGGTGACCCGCGGCATCCGATCCGATCTCCACCCTGCGCCCGCCGCGCATCACCTGGACCACGACGTAGCTAGGCGACCGCGTTCGGGCTGGCGACAACCGTCGTGGCGGCCATCGCCCACTTCGCCATCCGGTCCAGCAGTTCGCCGCTGACCGCCGACTCGGCGTGCCCCAGCCCCGCCTCGATCCAGAGCTCCTTGGGCTCGCGGGCGGCCTCGTACAGCTGCTCCGCGTGATCAGACGGGAAGTACGCGTCCCGGTCGCCGTGCACGATCAGCAACGGCGTCGGGGAGATCAATGCGGCAGCGTCGGCCGGCGGCAGCGGTATCGGGTCCCACCGGCCCTGCCGGATCCGGGTGTTCAGGAACAGCCTGGCGGCCAGCCGCCCGGTCTTGTGCTCGACCGCCCAGTGCACCCGGCGCATGGCGGGCGTGCCGCGGTAGTACCAGCGGCCCGGCCCGCTCACGGAGATAACCGCGTCCACGCCACCCACGAGGCCGGCGTGCCGGAGCACGATGGAGGCTCCCATCGAGAAACCCACCGTGACGACCTGCTCGTAGCCAAGCTCGCGCAAGTGGCGAACGACGACGTCAAGGTCCTTGACCTCCTGGTCCCCCAGCGTGCTCTGGCCACCCGACCGGCCGTGCCCGCGAAAATCGAAAACCGCGACCCCGCCGTGCTCGTTCAGCCGGTTGGCGACCCGCCACACGTGCGGCCAGCGCCAGTGCAGAGTGAAGCCGTGCGCGACAGCGAAACCGACACTGCGGTCGCCGTCCAGGTGGACGGCCTCGATCGGAACCGCGTCGTCGGTCACCAGGATCTCGGCCTTGGCCACGGGCTTCGTCATGCTCCTATTCTGCGGGACGGTTCCGCCGTCCCGATCAGAGCCCTTCCCGGCCGGGCCGGGCTAGGGCAGGCTTATGCCGGGTCATCCCCCGCGGCCAGACTGTGGGGGTACGGGGGGTCGGCCCCGGAGTCAGCAGGTTGCCCGGAATGTCCGCTCGCGCCCAGGAGAGCACATGCCCGTCCTTGACCAGCTCGTGTCAGCCATCAGGTCCGCTGCTATCGAGGTCGTCGACCTCACCGCCCGGCTCGATGCCACCACTCCGGTCATCCAGCTGCCGGAGCCATTCGCCAACACCGTCTCGTTCTCGCTGCGCGAGGTCAGCCACTACGACGCGCGCGGCCCCGCCTGGTACTGGAACGACATCACCACCGGCGAGCACACCGGTACCCACTTCGACGCGCCGGTGCACTGGATCACCGGGCGCGACGGCGCGGACGTGTCCGCTGTCCCGGTCACCAGCCTCATCGCGCCCGCCGTCATGCTCGACTTCAGCGAGCAGGCCGCAGCCGACCCTGACTTCCTGCTCGAGCCCGCGCACGTCCGGCAGTGGGAGCACGAGCACGGCCCACTGCCGGACGGCGGCTGGCTGCTGTACCGGACCGGGTGGGACGCGCGCTCGGGCAGCCAGCGCGCGTTCCTGAACGCGGACGAGACCGGTCCGCATACGCCCGGCGTCTCGGTAGCGTGCGCACGGTGGCTCGCGGACGAGGCTCCGGTGATCGGCCTCGGGGTCGAGACGGTGGGCACGGACGCGGGCGCGGCGCACTCGTTCGACCCGCCGTTCCCCTGTCACGCCGCCCTGCTCGGGGCCGGCAAGTACGGGCTCACCCAGCTGCAGAACCTCGCCGCGCTGCCGCCGACCGGCGCGGTCGTCATCGCGGGCCCGCTGCCCATCGCGGGCGGCTCTGGCAGTCCCGCCAGGGTGCTGGCGCTCGTCGAGCGATGAAGGTCACCGACGCTGTCGCCACCGTGCTCACCGAGCTCGGCGCGGACACCGTGTTCGGCGTGGTCGGCAGCGGCAATTTCCACGTGACCAACGCGCTGATCGCTCGTGGCGCGCGCTACGTGCCCGCCCGGCACGAGTGCGGCGCGGCGAGCATGGCGGACGCCTGGGCGCGGCTGACCGGCCGCCCGGCGCTGCTGAGCCTGCACCAGGGCCCCGGCATCACCAACGCGCTGACCGGGATCACCGAGGCCGCCAAGAGCCGCACGCCGCTGGTCGTGCTCGCCGCCGATGTCAGCGCCTCGGCGGTGACGTCCAACTTCCGGATCGACGTGGCGGCGATCACCGCGGCGACCGGCGCCACGCCCGCCCGGCTGCACTCACCCGCCTTCGCTGTCGACGACGCCGCGCGCGCCTACCGGATGGCCCGCGACGAGCGACGCACCGTCGTGCTGGCGCTGCCCCTGGACGTGCAGGCGAGCGAGTGCG
>JASHQA010000247.1 GCA_030037785.1 Streptosporangiaceae bacterium | reverse complement strand
GCCGGTAACCCGGTGCAGTGCTCGGACGTCTACCAGGCGCTCAAGCAGCTCAACATCACGACCCCGGTGCTGGCGAACGTGCCGTGCGACTCGGCCGTCACCGCGCAGGGCGACGGCGGCAAGCTACCGCTCGGCTGGTACTACGCCAGCGCCAACCCGCTGCCTGGTGACCCGGACGACCCGAGCCTGGCCGCGTTCAAGGCCGTGGCCGACAAGTACGGTGACCCGACGGGCGCCACGGACGCCTGGGTGGCGGACGCGTTCGGCCAGGTGCTGACCATCGCCAAGGTCTACAACGAGATCCTGAAGTCCGGCGGCACGATCACCGAGGCCACCGTCAACAAGGACCTCAAGGCCCTCAAGGGCGCGATTCCGCAGGGTCCGCCGCAGTTGCAGTGCGGGACCATCAAGGGCGCGCCTGCCATCTGCAACGACGAAGTGTCGTTCTTCCAGAACACCACGCCTGGCGTGTTCAAGGCGATAGCCCGCTGGATCAGTGCGCCACCGGGGTGGACCCCGCCAGCCGGACTGTTCTAGAAGTAGCGGCGCACAGCGTCCCCGGCCGGGCGTGTCCCGGCCGGGGACGCAGCCCGCCAGGCCCGTGCGTTTAGCCGAACAGGCAGCAGGCCAGCCACACTGACAGCACCGACGAGACCGATAGAAGGGCCCTTCTGTGAGCACCGAGCTGCAGGGACAAGTGGCGATTGTCACCGGGAGCGGTCGCGGGTTCGGCCGGGCCATCGCGACGGGACTGGCCGCCGCCGGAGCGGCCGTGGTGGTCAGCTCTCGCACCCAGTCGGAAATCGACGAGGTCACCACGTCGATCGAGGGAGCCGGGGGGCAGGCGCTCGGCCTGCTCGCCGACGTCACCAACCTGGCCGACGTCGAGGCGCTCCGGGTCGCCGCCGAGAGCAAGTTCGGGCCGGTCACCGTCGCCGTGCACAACGCTGGCGTGCCCTGGCCGTTCGGACCTACCTGGGTGGTCGACCCGGACCGGTGGTGGCGCGCCCAGCAGGTGCACGTGCTCGGCGCGATGCACGTCATCAGCACGTTCGTGCCCGGCATGGTGGAACGGCACGACGGCCGGGTGGTCGTGATCTCCAGTGCCGGCGGCACCAGGGTGGCGCCGTACCTGTCCGGCTACGGCGTCGCCAAGAACACCCAGATCCGGCTCGTCGAGTTCCTCGGCCACGAGGGCCACGACGCCGGCGGCGTGACCGCCTTCGCGGTTCACCCCGGCGACGAGCTGACCGGGATCTCGGACCTGACGATGAACGACCCAGACGCCAAGCAGTGGCTGCCGTGGTTCGTCGAGCACCTGCAGACCAAGATCGGCGAGGACAGCTCGGCGGGCTTCAAGGCCTGCGCCGACCTGGTCTGCAAGCTCGCCACCGGCCGCTACGACCGGCTGTCCGGGCAGTACCTCACCCCGACCGACGACCTTGATGCCAAGCCAGACTCGGTGTTCGAGATCCCGTCACTGGCGCCGCCACCCTGAGCCGGAGCAGCAGCGACCGGCCGGGGAGCTGTGCAAAGGAGGACGTCATCGACAAAGTCATCGGCAGCCCTGCGGAAGCTGTGAGCGACGTCAGGTCGGGCAGCGTCATCGGGATCGGCGGCTTCGGCGTCATCCACGGGTTCCCCGTGCACCTCATCACCGCCGTGCGCGATCGCGGGCTAGCCGACCTGGTCGTCGTGTGCAACTCCCTGGGCGTGCAGCCGGGTCACCCGGTGACGCTGGTGGAGCACGGCCAGGCACGCAAGCTCGTGGCCGCGTTCTCCGCTCGGGCCGGTGGCGTCGTCAGCTCCGCCCAGACGATCAGCCCGGTGCCGCTCGAGATCGAGCTAGTGCCGCAGGGCATCCTCGTCGAACGGCTGCGCAGCGCCGGCGCGGGCCTCGGCCCGTTCTACAGCCCGGTCGGCCAGGACACGATCCTCGCCGAGGGCAAGGAGTGCCGCGAGTTCGGCGGGCAGCGCTACGTGCTCGAGGAGCCGCTGCGACTCGATTACGCGCTGATTTACGCCCACACCGCCGACCGAGCTGGCAACCTGGCGTTCCGTGGTGCCAACCAGAACTTCGGGCCGAGTTTCGCCAAGGCAGCGAGGGTCGTGATCGCCGAAGTCGACGACGTCGTGGACGCGGGCGAGCTGGCGCCGGATGAGATCGGGCTGCCGGGGATATTCGTCGACCGGGTGGTTCAGTCGCCGACGCCCCGGACGCCGCTGTGGCGAGAGCCGCGGGCCGAGGACGAGCGCCGCGACTACCTCGGCCGGCCAGGGCTGGCGCCGCGCGAACTCGGCGCCCGGATCGCCGCCCTGCTGCCCGATCACAGTTACGTCAACCTCGGGGTCGGCCTGCCCACCCTGGTGTCCGACCACCTGCTGGACCGGGACATCGTGCTGCACGCCGAGAACGGGCTGCTCGGCTACGGCGCCCGGCTGACCGCCGCCGATGCGGACGACAACATCTACAACGCGGCGTCTGAGCCAGTCGCGCTGCGCAAGGGCGCGGCCGCGTTCGACACCGTCGAGGCGTTCGAGATGGCCCGCGGCGGCCGGCTTGACGCCGTCGTGCTGGGCGCCTACCAGGTCGGCGGCGACGGCTCGTTCGCCAACTGGACGACACCGCAGATGGGCGGCGGCGCCATCGGCGGGGCCATGGACCTCGTCGTGCAGCCGGGCAAGCTGATCATCGCCATGCGGCACGCCGAGCGATCCGGCCGGCCCAAGATCGTGCGCGCGTGCCAGTACCCGGTGACGGGCACCGGCTGCGTCGACCTGATCGTGACCGACCTCGCCGTCATCGAGCGGGACGAGCGCGGGCTCGTGCTGCGCGAGTGCGCGGCCGGGTTCACGCCGGACGACGTGCAGCGGCTCACCGAACCGCCGCTCGTGATCGAGCTGTGGGCGGACCAGGGCGCCACGAGTCAGGCCGGCTATGGGGCCTGGCAGCAGGCCTTCCGGCTCGGACGACCGGCCAGGAGGGCAGCACCGTGCCTGGCCCGCTGACCGGTCTGCGCGTCGTCGACTTCGGCCAGTACGTGGCCGGGCCGCTGGCCGCGGTGCTGCTGGCCGACCAGGGGGCCGACGTCATCCACGTCGATCCGCCAGGCGGCCCGCGGCTCGCCGGCGTCCCGGACGCGTTCTTCAACCGCGGCAAGCGCCGGGTCATTCTCGACCTCAAGACGGATGCGGGCCTGGCCGCGGCGCGCGGCTTGGCCGCGTCCGCCGACGTCGTGATCGAGAACTTCCGGCCGGGCGTGCTGGCGCGGCTCGGGCTCGACCTCGACGCGATCCGGGCTGCGCACCCCGGCCTGATCACCTGCTCGCTGCCGGGCTTCGGCGCCGACGATCCGCGCGCGGCGCTGCGTGGCTACGAGGGCGTGATCGCGGCGGCGACCGCGAACTGCGAGCCGCGCGTCGGCGAGGAGCCGCCGGGCTGGGACTGGACCAGGCCGACCTACTCCGCGCTGCCGCTCGCCTCCAGCTTCGCCGCGTACCTCGCGGCGGTCAGCATCGTGATGGCGCTGATCGCGCGGCGGCGCACCGGTCGCGGGCAGCGCGTCGACGTGCCGCTGTTCGACGCCATGTTCACGCTGATCGGGCACAGCGGCGCCTACGCCGACGAGCGCGGCCTGCACCCGCCGCGGCCCATCCACGTGCGCGGGTCGGGCGCGTTCCGCTGCAAGGACGGCCGGTACGTCCAGTTCGACACCTCCAGCCCGCGGCACCTGCCCTGGTTCGCGCGCGCCGCCGGCCTGCTCGGGCGGTGGGAGACCGAACTGCTCGACCTGGCGGCGACCGCGCGCCCCGAGGTCAACGAGCGGCTGCACGCCAGGCTGCGGGCGGAGTTCGCGACCCGCACCGCGGCGGAGTGGGAGGAACTCGGCAACGCGGCCGGCGCGGCGATCGGGTTCATCCGGACGCCGGCGGAGTGGATCGGCACCGAGCACGCCCGGCAGACGCACGCGGTCGCGCACGTGACCGACCCCGAGCTCGGCCCGCTCTGGTGCGCGGGCCTGCCGGTCGGGCTCAGCGAGTATCCCGATCCGCAGCCCGCGCCGCGTCGGCTGCCCGGCGCGGACACCGACGCCGTGCTGGCCGAGCTCGCAGACCTGCCGCCGCGGCCAACCCTCGCCGGCGCCGAGCCGGAGCTAGACCAGCCGCTGGCCGGCCTGCGCGTACTCGACCTCGGCCTCGCGCTGGCCGGCCCCACCTGCGGCCGGATTCTCGCCGAGTTCGGCGCCGAGGTCGTCAAGATCGGCAATCCGGCCGCCGGGGTGGCCGGGTACCTCAACCGCGGCAAGGAGTCACTGCTGCTCGACGTCACCACGCTGCCCGGCCAGGAGGTGTACTGGCGGCTCGTCGACCACGCCGACGTCGTGCTGGAGAACTTCTCGCCCGGCACGGCCGAGCGGCTCGCGATCGGCTACGACGAGGTGCGCGCGCGCCGCCCGGACGTCGTGTACACCTCCATCAGCTGCTACGGCCTTGGCGGCCCGTGGACGCACTGGCGCGGCTGGGAACGCCAGGGCCAGGCCGTGACCGGAATCATGGAGCGAACGGCGCAGCCCTCCGTGCTCGGGCCGTACAACATCGTCGACATCGGCACCGGCATATTCGGCGCCTTCGCCACGGCGCTTGCGCTCTACGACCGCCAGTCGACCGGCCGCGGTCAGCTGGCCAGCGCGTCGCTCGCGCAGACCGGCACCTACCACCAGGCCGCGTTCATGTTCGACTGCCCTGGCTACCAGCCCGCCGAGCCGCGCGGTTACCTGGCGCTCGGCGAGGGTCCGCTGCAGCGCTACTACCGCGCGGCGGACCGGTGGCTGTTCCTGGCCGCCCGGCCGCAAGCGGTCTACACCTCGATCAGCTGCTACGGCCTCGGCGGACCGTGGACGCACTGGCGCGGCTGGGAAC
>JASHQA010000246.1 GCA_030037785.1 Streptosporangiaceae bacterium | reverse complement strand
GACGGTCCGGAACTCCGGGGACGAGGTGCTGGTGTCTGACGGCCCCTTCGCCGAGACCAAGGAGCAGATCCTCGGCTACGACGTGATCGAGTGCGCCGACCTCGACGAGGCGATCTACGCGGCGTCCCGGCATCCGGCCACGCTGAAGGGTGGCGTCGTGGAGGTGCGGCCGATCCTGGCCAGCGTATGACCGACGTCGAAGCCGCGGTCGCGACCGCGTTCCGGGAGGAGTGGGGGCACGTCGTCGCCACGCTGATCCGGATGACCAGCAACTGGGATCTAGCCGAGGAATGCGCCCAGGACGCCTTTGCCGCCGCGCTGGCCCGCTGGCCCACCGACGGGGTGCCCGGCAAGCCGGGCGCGTGGCTCACCACGACGGCACGCAATCGTGCGCTCGACCGGCTGCGCCGCAGCAAGACCGAGGCGGCCAAGCTGCAGGAGGTCGCCGCCACATCGGTACCGCCCGAGACCGCGACTCCGGACGGCAGCGGGGTGACCGACGACCGGCTGCGGCTGATCTTTACGTGCTGTCATCCGGCGCTGACGCTGGAGGCCAGGGTGGCGCTCACCCTGCGCACCCTGGCCGGACTGACGACCGCCGAGATCGCCAGGGCATTCCTCGTGCCCGAAGCCACCATGGCGAAGCGGCTGACCCGCGCGAAGCACAAGATTCGCGACGCTGCGATTCCGTACCGGGTACCGCCCGCGCACCTGCTTCCCGAGCGGACGCCTGGCGTGCTCGCCGTGCTGTACCTGCTGTTCAACGAGGGCTATTCGGCGTCAGCGGGTGCCCACGTTCGCCGCGCTGACCTGACTGCTGAGGCGATCCGGCTCGCTCGCCTGCTGGTCGCGCTCATGCCGGATGAGCCCGAAGCCACCGGCCTGCTGGCGCTGATGCTGCTGCAGGACGCGAGGCGCGCGGCGCGGCTGGACGACGCCGGCGAGCTGGTCACGCTCGAAGACCAGGACCGGTCGCGCTGGGATGCCCAGCAGATTGCAGCGGGTCTCGCCCTGCTCGACGGCGCACCGCGGCAGACCCCCGCCGGCCCCTACCGCCTGCAGGCCGCCATCGCGGCGTGCCACGCGCGCGCGGCCGCGGCAGCCGACACCGACTGGGCGCAGATCGCCGCGCTCTACGGCGAGCTCCGCCGGCTCGTACCCAGCGCGGTGATCGAGCTGAACCGGGCGGTGGCGGTCGCCATGTCCCGCGGACCAGAAGCCGGGCTGGCCCTGGTCGACGAGCTCGCCGCGGGCGGCGTGCTGACCTCGTACTACCTGCTGCCAGCGACCCGCGCGGACCTGCTGCGCCGGCTCGACCGCCGGCCGGAAGCAGCAGCGAGCTACCGAGAAGCGCTGGCACTGGCGCCCACCGAGCCGGAGCGTCGGTACCTGCAGCGGCGGCTGGCGGAAGTCGGCGGCTAACCGCGGCGGGCGTCGATCGCCTCCCACGCGGCGCAGCTATCCTCGACGGCTGCATCACGCGGTGATCAGCCTCGGCGCGCAGTCTTAGCTGGCCGCGGCGCATACTGGGCCAGATGCTCGCACCGCCCCCAGCGTTCACGCGCACCCGCCGCCCACCCGGACTGGAGGTCACCGTGCTCTTCCCGACGTCGCTTGTCGGCAGTTATCCGCAGCCTGACTGGCTGATCGACCGCGGCCGGCTGGCCGGGCGCTTCCCGCCCAGGGTCAGGGCAGCGGAACTGTGGCGGGTCGCCCCTGACCTGCTGGCAGCGGCCCAGGATGACGCGGCGCTGCTCGCGATCAGGGCGCAGGAGGACGCCGGACTGGACATCCTCACCGACGGCGAGGTCCGCCGGGAGAGCTACTCCAACGCCTTCGCGACGGCGCTCGACGGCGTGGACATCGACAATCCCGGCACCGCGCTCGACCGCAGCGGTCATCCAAACCCGGTGCCCCGGGTCACCGGGCCGATCCGGCGGCGGCACCCCGTGAACGTGGCCGATGTCCGGTTCCTGCGGGCGCACACAGACCGGACCATCAAGGTCACTGTGCCCGGCCCGTTCACCATGGCCGAGCAGGCGCAGAACGACTACTACCCCAGCAAGGAGGCAGCCGCTTTCGGGTACGCGGAGGCTGTGAACGCCGAGGTCGCGGACTTGTTCGCAGCGGGCGCCGACGTCGTCCAGCTGGACGAGCCCTATCTGCAAGCCCGGCCCGACGCCGCCAGGCAGTACGGCGTGAAGGTCCTGAACGCGGCGCTGGACGGCATCACCGGCACCACCGCCGTGCACCTGTGCTTCGGCTACGCCGCGATCATTCACGAGCGGCCGTCGGGCTACTCGTTCCTGCCTGAGCTCGCCGCCAGCACCGCCGACCAGATCTCCATCGAGACCGCCCAGTCCGGCCTGGACTGCGCGGTCCTCGCCGACCTGACCGACAAGACGATCATCCTCGGCGTGCTGGACCTCAACGACCACGCCGTGGAGACCGCGGACGTCGTGGCCGGCCGAGTACGCAAAGCGCTGCCCTACGTGCCCGCGGAGCGGATCGTGCTCGCGCCCGACTGCGGCATGAAGTACCTGCCCGTGCAGTCGGCGTTCGGCAAGCTGAGCTCGATGACGCGGGCCGCTCGGATGCTGCGCGCGGAACTCACAGGCTAGCCGCACCGCGCCCGCCTGCGCGCAGCCTGCGCAGAGCCCGAAGCGCGACGGGGCGGAACAGGGCGGCAACGCACGCCACGTGCCCAGGACGTGGCGTGCGTTGCCGCTTTCGCGCGCACGTCGGTGCGCCGAGCCCGAAGCGCCGCCAAACAGCCGCTTGTGGCTCATCCCAAAGTTTCTCGGCCTGAATATGGGAGCCCGCCACAAAGACCGGGCCGCCCTGCGGTAGTCTGCCAGAACCTGGAGTGATTTGACGACAGCTTGGCGACCAGGACAAAAACGCCTAAAGAGTCACGCGGGATCCGCGCCTCTTCTAGGCCAGGCGAGAGGAAGGGGCGGCCGGACGTGGCGGATGCCGCAGCCATCACAACCGCGCTCGATCAGCGGATTCTCGTGCTCGACGGCGCCTGGGGAACCATCCTGCAGGGCGCGGAGCTGTCACCTGCGGACTACCGGGGCGACCGCTTCGCCGACCACCCCCGGGACGTGACCGGCGACCCGGACGTCCTGAACCTGACCCGGCCGGACCTGGTGCTGGACTTCCACCGGCAGTACCTGGCCGCGGGCGCCGACATCACCACGACCAACACCTTCACCGCGACGAGCATTGGCCAGGCTGACTACGGTCTGGAGGCGGCGGTCCGGGACATGAACCTGGCCGGCGCGCGGCTGGCCCGCCAGGCCGTCGACGAGGCGGCCCTGGACTCGGCGGACGGCCGCCGCGGCTACGTGGCCGGATCGGTCGGTCCGCTGAACGTCACGCTGTCACTGTCGCCCCAGGTCGATGACCCGTCCTATCGCACCGTGACCTTCAAGCAGGTCTACGCCGCGTACGCCGAGCAGATCGGCGCGCTCGCGGAGGGCGGCGTGGACCTGCTCCTGATCGAGACGATCTTCGACACCCTCAACGCCAAGGCGGCCATCGCCGCCGCCAGGGACGTTGCCCCGCAGCTACCGCTCTGGCTCTCGGTGACGATCGTGGACCTGAGCGGACGGACGCTGTCCGGGCAGACCGTGGAGGCGTTCTGGCGGTCGGTGCAGCACGCCGAGCCGCTGATCGTCGGGGTGAACTGCTCACTCGGCGCGGCCGAGATGCGTCCGCACGTGGCGGAGCTGTCCAGGCTGGCCGGCACGTACGTGAGCAGCCACCCCAACGCCGGCCTGCCCAACGCGTTCGGAGGCTACGACGAGCAGCCGCACGAGACAGCCGACCTGCTCCGCGGCTTCGCCGCGGCGGGCCTGGTCAACGTCGCTGGCGGCTGCTGCGGGACCACGCCCGCGCACGTCAGGCACATCGCAGCCGCGGTGGCCGGGCTCCCGCCGCGCCCGGTGCCGGCGGCCAGCCCGGCTACGCGGTTCAGCGGCCTCGAGCCGTTCGAGATCGGCCCGGACACCGGCTTCGTGATGATCGGCGAGCGCACCAACGTGGCGGGCTCGGCGAAGTTCCGCCGGTTGATCGAGGCCGGTGACAACGCCGCCGCCGTGCACGTCGCGCTGGAGCAGGTGCGCGGCGGGGCCAACCTGCTGGACGTGAACATGGACGCCGACCTGCTGGACGGCGAGCAGGCGATGACCGCGTTCCTCAACTACATCGCGACCGAGCCGGAGGTCGCCCGCATCCCGATCATGATCGACAGCTCCCGGTGGGCCGTGATCGAGGCGGGCCTCAAGTGCGTCCAGGGCAAGGGCGTGGTCAACTCCATCAGCCTCAAGGAAGGCGAGCAGGAGTTCCTCCAGCACGCACGGCACGTCCGCTGCTACGGAGCTGGCGTGGTCGTGATGGCCTTCGACGAGCGCGGCCAGGCCGACACGGTCGAGCGGAAGGTAGAGATCTGCGGCCGGGCATACGACCTGCTGACCCGGCAGGCCGGGTTCGCGCCGGAGGACATCATCTTCGACCCGAACGTGCTCGCGGTCGCCACCGGCATGGAAGAGCACAACAGCTACGCCAGGGCGTTCATCGAGTCGCTTCCGCTCATCAAGGAGCGCTGCCCTGGCGCGCGCACCAGCGGCGGCATCTCGAACTTGTCGTTTGCCTTCCGCGGCAACGACGTGGTCAGGGAGGCGATGCACTCGGCGTTCCTGTTCCACGCCATCAGGGCGGGCCTCGACATGGGCATCGTGAACGCGGGCCAGCTCGTGGTGTACCAGGACATCCCGGCCGACTTGCTTGAGCTCGTCGAGGACGTGATCTTCGACCGGCGGCCGGACGCCACCGACCGGCTCGTCGCGTTCGCCGACACCGTCAAGGGCAGCGGCACCAAGCGCGAGGTCGACCTGTCCTGGCGCGAGGCGCCGGTGGAAAAGCGCCTCGCGCACGCGCTCGTGCACGGCATCGTCGACTTCATCGAGGCCGACACCGAGGAGGCCCGGCTGGTTGCCGACCGGCCACTCGACGTGATCGAGGGCCCGCTGATGGACGGCATGAAGATCGTCGGTGACCTGTTCGGCTCGGGCAAGATGTTCCTGCCGCAAGTGGTCAAAAGCGCCCGCGCGATGAAGCGGTCGGTCGCCTACCTCGAGCCGTTCATGGCAGCCGAGAAAGAGCAAAACCTTGCG
>JASHQA010000024.1 GCA_030037785.1 Streptosporangiaceae bacterium | reverse complement strand
AACGGGGCGGGCGCGAAGGCGGCTGACTCGATGGATCTGGATGAGGACGCCGTGCCAGCTGGCCAGCCGGCCGGCGGCGGGCAGCCGCGCGGCGCGACTCCGAGGCCACCCGGCGTGCGCCAGCAGCCCGTTCGCCGGTCCACGGCGAAGCGGCGACCGAGCGGCAAGAAGAAGCGCCGGTAGCCGTCCGGTGGCTGCCGAGATCGCCGATCTGATAGCGACCAGGATCCGCGACGTACCCGACTACCCGCAGCCAGGGGTCCTGTTCAAGGACATCACTCCGTTGCTGGCCGACGGCGTCGCGTTCGCGGCAGTGGTGGCCGCGCTGGCCGCGGGCAGCTATGACGTCACGAAGGTCGCGGGTATCGAGGCGCGTGGCTTCATCCTGGCGGCGCCGGTGGCGTACACCCTGGGCGCTGGGTTCGTGCCCGTTCGCAAGCATGGCAAGCTGCCCGCGCAGACGTACGCCGAGTCGTACCAGCTGGAGTACGGCACCGCCACACTAGAGGTGCATACTGATGCATTTCACCCTACTGATCGGGTGCTGATCGTCGATGACGTACTGGCAACCGGAGGCACGGCCGCCGCCACCGCGAGCCTTATTCGCCAGGCTGGGGCAACCGTTACCGGTATCGTCGTGCTCCTGGAACTGGGCTTCCTCGCTGGCCGCGGGAAATTGGCCGGTCTGCCGGTGCGTTCACTAGTTATGGTGTGACGCTTCGAACGTGGCTGAGCGCGTCCGAATCGCCCGCCGATAGACTTGTAACACGACGGACGTAAGGAGCGCGTGTGGCCGGTGACGTGGCGACGGCCGGGGTGGCCGGACCCGACGTCACCCAGGACCTGCCGGTGGCGGAACACAGGGTGACGTCGGGTGTTGGCGTGCCGACCGAGCCGCAGGTTAGCGAGCGGCCCGCGGCATCCGAGCCGCTTCACGCCGACGGACAGGGCGCCACCGAGGACCTGGACGGGGCCGTGACAAAGCCGCAGGCCGACGGCACCGAGAACGGTCGTACCAGCGGAGTCAGCCGGAAGGCCGGGTCCGGTCGCAAGGCCGGCGGCGGGGACGTGAAGTCGGCTGCCCGGTCAGCGGCGAGCCGGGTCACCCGCCGGCCGACCCAGTCCGGCAGCGGAGGGCCTGCCGGGTCCGAGGGCCCGTCGGGGGCCGCGGCAGTTCGGCGCAGGCTCGCCAGGCTCGGGGCCGCCCGCGGCGGGGCGGTGAATCCGGTCCTCGAGCCGCTGATCAAGATCGTGCGCAGCACCCACCCCAAGGCCGACGTCCGGCTGATCGAGCGCGCCTACGAACTGGCCGCGACGATGCACGCGGGCCAGTCGCGGAACAGCGGCGACCCGTACATCACGCACCCGCTGGCGGTCGCGACCATCCTCGCCGAGCTTGGCATGCCGCACGACGTGATCAGCGCCGCGCTGCTGCACGACACCGTGGAAGACACCGCATATACCATCGACCAGCTCCGCGCCGACTTCGGCGACGACATCGCCTCGATGGTTGACGGCGTCACCAAGCTGGACAAGGTCAAGTACGGCGACGCCGCTCAGGCCGAGACCGTCCGGAAGATGGTCGTCGCGATGTCGCGGGACATCCGGGTGCTCGTGATCAAGCTGGCAGACCGGCTGCACAATATGCGCACGCTGCGCTACCTGCCGCGCGACAAGCAGGAGCGCAAATCGCGCGAGGTCCTGGAGATCTTCGCGCCGCTAGCGCATCGGCTCGGCATGAACACCGTCAAATGGGAGCTCGAGGACCTGGCGTTCGCGACGCTGTACCCCAAGCGCTACGACGAGATCGCGAGGCTGGTCTCCGAGCGCGCGCCGCGCCGGGAGGCGTACCTGCGCGAGGTCAAGGAGGACATCGAAGAGGACCTGCGGGACGCCAAGATCAAGAGCCACGTGACGGGGCGGCCCAAGCACTACTACTCCGTCTACCAGAAGATGATCGCCCGCAACGTCAGCTTCGATGACATCTACGACCTCGTCGGGATCAGGGTTCTCGTCGACTCGCTTCGCGACTGCTACGCGGTCCTCGGCATCGTGCACGCGCGGTGGAACCCGGTGCCCGGCCGGTTCAAGGACTACATCGCGATGCCGAAGTTCAACATGTACCAGTCGCTGCACACCACGGTGATCGGCCCGGAAGGCAAGCCGGTGGAACTGCAGATCCGGACCTGGGGCATGCACAAGCGGGCCGAGTACGGCGTCGCCGCGCACTGGAAGTACAAGGAGGAACTGGCCGGCAGCGCGGGCGCTGGTGACATGGCTTGGCTCCGCCAGCTGGTGGACTGGCAGCGCGAGACCGAGGATCCAGCGGAGTTCCTCGACTCGCTGCGCTTCGACCTCGCCGGCGCGGAAGTCTACGTGTTCACCCCGCGCGGTGCGGTTATCGCGCTGCCGCAGGGCGCTACGCCAGTCGACTTCGCTTACGCCATTCACACCGAGGTTGGTCACCGCACTATCGGCGCGCGCGTCAACGGTCGGCTGGTCGCGCTGGAGAGCACGCTCAGCAACGGCGACACGGTGGAGATATTCACCTCCAAGGCGCCCGACGCGGGCCCGAGCCAGGACTGGCTCGGCTTCGTGCAGAGCGCGCGGGCCCGGAACAAGATCCGGCACTGGTTCTCCAAGGAGCGCCGCGAGGCGGCCGCGGAAGCAGGCAAGACCGCGATCGCCCGGATGATGCGCAAGCAGAACCTGCCGCTGCAGCGGCTCGCGACCGCCGACGGGCTCAACGCCATCGCCAACGAGCTCCGCTATACAGACCTGTCAGCGCTGTACGCGGCCGTCGGCGAGGGACACGTGAGTGCCCAGTCGGTGGTCACCAAGCTCATCAAGTCCGCCGGCGGGATCGCGGGTGCGCAGGAAGACCTGGCCGAGGCCACGCTGCCCACCAGGGTCGCCCGACCCGCCACGCCGGAAGGCGACGCCGGCGTCGTGGTCGAGGGCGCCGCCGATGTCTGGGCCCGGCTGTCGAAGTGCTGCACGCCAGTGCCCGGCGACGACATCACCGGCTTCGTGACCAGGGGCAACGGGGTGTCGGTGCACCGCGCTGACTGCACGAACGTGATGCACCTGCTGGGCTCGCAGCCGGAGCGGCTGGTCAACGTCCGCTGGTCCCCCAGGGAGGGGTCACAGTTCCTGGTGGCGATCCAGGTCGAGGCGCTGGACCGCACGGGCCTGCTCTCGGACGTCACCAGGTCGATCTCAGAGCAGCACGTGAACATCATGTCCGCGACCGTCAGCACGACGCGCGACCGGATCGCGTTCAGCCGATTCACCTTCGAGATGGGCGATCCGAAGCACCTCGGCGCCGTGCTGCGGGCGGTCCGCAACGTCGACGGCGTCTACGACGTCTACCGCGTCACTAGCTGACCGAGCGCTGGCCGCGGTGCCGCGGCACGACGGCTCCCGATCGCGCTAGCTGGACAGTTCCGCGAGCGTGCGTTCCGCCTCGGCAAGCCATGAACGCCTAGCAGCGAGCGCCTCCTTGGCCTTCTGCAGCGCCTTCTGGTCGCCGGCGGCCTGCGCCTTGGCGAGCTGCGACTCGAGCTGAGTCACCGCCGAGCGGATCTGCTCGACGGTGCCCCGAGCTCGCGACAGCGCCTCGGGATTGGTCCGCCGCCAGTGCGAGTCCTCGGCCTTGCGCATCGCGTCCTCGACCCGGCGGAGCCCGCCCTCCAGCCGCTCCTGGGCGTCCCTCGGCACGGCGCCGGCGCGCTCCCAGCGCTCCAGGATGGCGCGCAGCGACGCCCTGGCCGCGCGCGCGTCGGTCACCGGCAGCAGCTTCTCGGCTTCGGTGAGCAGCTGCTCCTTGACGACGACGTGATCGCGCAGTTCCCGGTCCTTGGCGTCGAGGACGTCCGAGCGGGCGGCGAAGAACGCATCCTGCGCACTCTTGAACCGGGTCCACAGCTCGTCCTCGGTGGCCCGGTCGGCTCGTCCCGCCTGCTTCCAGGCCCGCATCAGCTCCCGGTAGGCCGTGGCGGTGGCGCTCCAGTCGGTCGACGCTGACAGCTCTTCCGCGCGGCTGACCAGATCCTCCTTGCGCGCGCGCACACCCGCTCGCTCCTCCTCGAGGCCGGCGAAGTAGGCCTTGCGTCGCTTCGCGAAGCCGTTCCTTGCCGTCGACAGCCGCTTCCACAGCACCGCCTCGGTGGCCCGGTCACCGCGCGGTGCCGCCTTCCACTCGTCGAGCAGCTGGCGCATCCGCTCGCCGCCCGCCTTCCAGTGCGTCGCCTCGGCGGCGAGGCGCTCGGCCTCGGCGACGATCCGCTCCCTGATCTCGTGCGCCTCGCTCCTGGCTTGCTCGCGGGCCGCGCGGTGCTCTTCCCTGCGCTGCTCGACGCTGTCCCCGAGGGCGGCGAGCCTGGCCGTCAGCGCCGCCAGGTCACCGATGGCATTCGCCTCGGCCAGCGACTGCGTCAGCCGTGCGATGGTGGCCTTGGCCTGGCCAGCGGACAGATCGGTGCTGGACATGCGCTGCTCGAGCAGGCTGATCTCGGTCTCCAGCGCGTCGAACTTGCGCTTGAAGAAGGCCAGGGCCTCGTCCGGACTGCCGGCCTGCCAGGAACCGATGACCCGCTCGCCGTCGGCGGTGCGGACATAGACGGTCCCGTCGTCGGCCACCCGGCCCCACGGATCGCTTGCGGTACTCACCGCGTACCTCCTGCTCGGTACCTGACCGGCTGCACGGTCAGGTCTTGCTGATCGTCACGCGCTCGATCTTGACACTTTCGTTCGGTTTCCCGCCGCCTGCCGGATTGGAGTTGTCGTCGCCCTTCGCCGCGATCGCCTGCAGGACACTGAGCCCGCTGGTGATCGTGCCGAACGGCGTGTAGCTGGGTGGCAGCGCACTGCTGTTCTTGTACACCAGGAAGAACTGGCTGCCGTTGCTATCGGAGGAGCCGCTGTTGGCCATGGCGACCGTGTCGGCCGGGTACTTCGCTCCCTTGAGGTTCTCGCTCTTGAACTCGTAGCCCGGACCCCCGGAGCCAGTCCCGGTCGGGTCACCACACTGCAGCACGTAGAACCCGGTCGTGACCAGCCTCGGGCACGGCGTGTTGTTGTAAAAGCCCTGGTCAGCGAGTGAGACGAAGGAGTTCACGGTGCAGGCGGCCTTGCTGTTCAGCAGCCTGATGTCGACCGTGCCGCGGTTCGTCGTGATCTTGGCGGTGTAGGTCGCACTGGTGTCCGGGTTCGCGGGGGGTAGCGACACCTTGCGGGCCGCGGTGCCGGACTTGGTGTAGACGCACGTGAGGACCTTGGTCGGCGAGAACGCGCCAGCAGCCGCAGCGACGCCAGTACCTGCCCCGAGTACCAGTACTACGACGACGGCGGTGGCCCACCGCTGGCGGGTGCGCTTGACCCGCTGCGCCTGCCGATCCAGGCGGCGCTCATAGGCCTGTCGGGCAAGCTGACGCTCGCGCTTCTTGGTGGCCACCCCTGCAATTCCTCCTGCTCACCCGCAGTGTCCTGCGATCTTTCTGGGGCTGCAGACGCCTCGCCAGCGGGCTACGGCGGCCGCCAGGAAACGCGCTACGAAACTTCGCGAATCGTACCGTTGTGCTGGCACTAGTAACGCCGTCGTTACATATCGGTACCCAACCGCGCCCAAGTCGTGTCCTGACGTCGAGGCACTGGTCAGCGGAGAGTTAGCCGTCGGTTCTCGGTAGCCTGGGACCGCACGGCTCTGGGCCAGCCGGGGCCAGCGTCCAGACCTGGAGGCCGCGTGCTGATAGCCGGGTTCCCCGCGGGCTCGTTCGCCGCTAACTGCTACCTGCTGGCCACCGCACCAGGTTCGGAGTGCCTGATCATCGACCCCGGCCAGGACGCCGAGCAGGGCATCAACGAGATCATCGAGCGGTACCGGCTGCGGCCAGTGGCGGTGCTGGCCACCCACGGCCACATCGACCACATCTGGTCCGTCGCCCCGGTCTGCGGCGCGCGCGACATCCCGGCCTACATCCATCCCGCCGACCGCGCGCTGCTCTCCGACCCCGCGCGCGGCCTGTCCCTCGGCCCGGCCCAGCAGTTGTTCGGCGGGCTGACGTTCACCGAGCCGGCCGAGGTGCGCGAGCTCACCGACGGCATGCCGCTCGACCTGGCGGGGATCAGCCTGGTCGTCGACCACGCACCCGGGCACACGCCTGGCTCGGTGACGTTCCGGCTCGCCGCCGCCAGCAGCCAGGCGGCGCGGTCCGCCGCGGTCGAAGCGGACACGCTGTTCACCGGTGACCTGCTGTTTGCCGGCTCGATCGGCCGGACCGACCTGCCGGGTGGCGACTACGAGACCATCCTCGCCAGCCTGGCCCGAGTGTGCCTGCCGCTGCCGGACGAGACCGTCGTGCTGGCCGGGCACGGCCCGCAGACGACCATCGGCGCCGAGCGGGTACACAACCCGTTCCTGGCCGGCCTGGCCACGGCGGGCGGACCGGTCACCGGGTTGTGAGGCGGTGCACGGGGGCCGGGACCCGGCGCCCAGCCGCATGGCGAGGGCTAACACCCGGCGAGGAGCTAGGGTCCGCACGTGGCATACCTCGGTCAGTTCGACAACCTCGTTCGTGAGCAGGACCGGGGCCACGCGGTCCGGTTCACCCGCTCGATCGTGGTCTTCACCGACGGGCTGGCGGTGTGCCCGGTCCCGGTGCCTGGCGGCAGCCCGGTGCTGCAGCGCGGTGTGCTCAGCCGGCTGCTCGGCACCGGCGGTCCGGCCCGCCAGGTCCGTGCTGAGCAGCTCCAGGCCGTAGCCCTGGGCGCCGGTGCGGACGGCACGGCGGGCGGGTTCGCGCCCGGCTGGCGCGGCGCGCACGCGATCCCGTTCGCGATCGTGGAGCGGATCGTGCTCGCCCGGCCCCAGCAGGTCAGCCGGCTGGAGATCCACGAGGCAGTCGGCGCGGACGGCGGGCCGGGTCGGACGGTATACCTCGGTGACCTGTCGCCAGCGCGAGTGCGCGAACTCCTCGGGCCGGCGCTCGGCGAGCGGCTGCACATCGACGTCGGGCCCTGAGTGGCGGTGCGGGCGTAGTGCAGGTCACGACTCGAACCTGCGGCCAACTCAGGCGTCGCATTGGGTGCAAACGCGAACCCAAGGACGGGAGGGATCCAGGAATGGTCAGGCCTAAGGACCCGGAAGATGTGGCAGCCAGTATCCAGCGATCGATTGAGGTCAGCCCCAAGGGCTCGCGGCGAGTCCGCTGCCACAGCTTGCGCGCTCTGTTCGGCTTCCAGGCCTGGACCACGCAGCGAAAGGAGATGGTCGCCCGGCTGCTGGAAGGCCACGGAATCCGCGCGCAACCCCCGGTTACGGAAGCTGACCTGCACGACTGGATCGTCCTGAGCCTGCCGGTGATGCCGCCGCCCAGTGGATCTAAGCCCGACCCGCGACCATCGGATGACTGGTTCGATCACCTGATGTCAGTGCATCTGGACTCCGAGCGCGAAGTGGAGATGTACTTTGCTAGCCCGCTGTTCCACGGGCTCGGGTACTCAGTCGAACACGAGGCGGCCGGATTCCGCTTCGACATGTGGGAGGGCGTTAGCAAGCGAAGAGTCGAAGCTGACCTGGTGTACTTCGAGGGCCCTGCTCACAATCTCGATGACGGTGTGCCCCTGGTCCTGGTGGAGGCCAAGGCAGCGGACCAGCCGCCTGACGCCGGAACGGGCCAGGTCAAGAGCTACGCCTACTGGGTCAAGCCCGCGTACTACGTCACGACTAACGGGGACGTGATCGTCGTGTACAACTACCAGGGTGGCGCTGTACCTGACGTCAAGGTCCTGGACGTCAAGCGATCCGAACTGCGCGAGCGATTTGACGAGCTGTACGGTGCCCTCAACCCCGCTGCCGCCAAGGCTGCCCGTCAAGCCAAGCTGGACAAGCTAACAGGCTGATCCCGTCAAGGGCACGTGCACGGTGCCATCACTCGTGCAAGGAACGCGCTGTCATGCGGCCGGCACTCCGGCAGGTGCGCCGCCGACAGGGCACGCCGCTGTCGGGAGGGATCTAAAGTCCGAGAACGCGGCGGAGTCCCTGGTCGACCAGGCTCATGAGAGCTGGCGGCAGCAGCCTGGTCTCCGCGTCCAGGTCGGTCCTATCCAGGGTGATCAGGGCGGTGACATTGACGACGGAGTCTTTGGGCAGGCCGGAGGAGGCGGCAGGCAGGAAGACGTTCCCCGGCATAGCGGCTAGGCCGGTGCTGGAGGTGATCACGGCGGCGAGGGTGGTGTTCAGTCGGCTGGCGTTGAACGGGTCGGCCTGGATCACCAGGACGGGACGCCGCTTCGCCGGCCTGCTGCCCCGCGGCTCGCCGAGATCTGCCCAGCAGATGCTGCCGCGGCGGATCACCAGTCGTCCCCGGCGGCCAGCAGCTTGCGGCCAGTCGCCGTGGCGGCCGCTGCGGAGTCGTCGCCCCCCGCTGCCTGCAGCGCTTCGTTGACCTGCTCAGTGAGCGATCGCGAAGCAAGTTCATTCAGGTAGCGACGAGCGGCGCGAGCGAAGAACTCCGACCGGCTGATGCCCAGCTCGGCTGCCTGCCTGGTGGCCTGCTCGAAGGTATCGTCGGGCACAGAAATCGCTGTCTTCACCCCGTCAGTATAACCGGGTAATACCTCTGGTGCACTGTGCCGAGCCCGAAGGGATTGACTGTAACCAGCGGGTTTGGGTGCTCGGCGCGCCTGTGCTGATGTGCGCGCCCGGCCCGGTCGGCTCACGTCCGCGACGAAGACTGTACATACCAGTGACCCGCTTAGCGTACAATTCTGGTATGGACGTAGCCATCACCGACCTTCGGGCTCACCTGAGCGAGTGGCTGGAACGCGCCCGCGAGGGCGCTGAAGTCGTGGTCACCGACCGGGGGGTGCCGGTCGCCCGGCTGCTCGGCCTGTCCACCACCGCTACCCTGGAGCGGCTGGCCGCCGAGGGCGTCATCGGCAGGCCAGCATCTGCCCGGCGGCCGGTGGCCGCAGGACGTGCTCGCCCCCGCCCACGGCGGGAGCTGTCGTCAGTTGTCAGCGACCAGCGACGCTGACCGGCGTGGCGCTGATCTACTTCGACTCCAGCGCTCTGGTCAAGCTCCTGGCCGAGGAGCCCGGAAGCGACCTGGCGGCCGAACTGTGGGACGGATGCGACGCCGCGCTCGCGAGCCGGCTCGCTTACCCCGAGGTCCGCGCCGCGCTCGCCGCAGCGGCCCGCAACCACGACATCACCGAGAACGAGCTTGACGCCGCCGAGCGGGACTGGGCTGGCTACTGGGCAGCGGTCCGCCCGGTAGAGCTCACCGCTACCGTGGGGCGTCACGCTGGCGAGCTTGCGCGCACCCACGCGCTACGCGGTGCTGAGGCCGTCCACCTGGCCAGTGCCTTGGCCATCGGCGAACCCGACATCATCGTCGCGGTCTGGGACCGGCGCCTGCACGCCGGCGCGCAAGCTGCGGGCTGCCGCGTCGCGCCAGCCCGGCTCCATGGCAAGCCATGAAATAGATGATCTTGGTTACCCACCAGTCTGACCTGCACCCTGGCGGTGCTGACAGGCCGGGCGCTGTGGGCTGCGGCGAGTAATGTCACAGTTGTGACCAGCGCGGACGCGGGCCAATCCGGGAGCCTGTTCGACGACTCGGCGCGCTCGGCCGAGCAGGCTCAAGCGCCCCTGGCCGTCCGCATGCGACCTCGTTCCCTTTCCGAAGTTGTCGGTCAGGGCCACCTGACCAGGGACGGTTCGCCGCTCCGCAAGCTCGCCGACAGCAACGCGCCGATGTCGGTGCTGCTGTGGGGCCCGCCGGGGACCGGCAAGACCACGCTGGCGAACGTGGTCGCGAGCGCGACCAGGCGGCGGTTTGTCGAGCTGTCGGCGGTGTCCGCCGGGGTCAAGGACGTGCGGGCCGCGATCGAGACCGCGCGCGGCGAACTCGGCCTGACGGGCAGGCAGACCGTGCTGTTCATCGACGAGGTGCACCGGTTCTCCAAGACGCAGCAGGACGCGCTGCTGCCTGCCGTGGAGAACAGGTGGGTGTCGTTCATCGGGGCAACGACCGAAAACCCGTCGTTCTCCGTGGTGGGCCCGTTGCTGTCCCGGTCGCTGCTGCTGACCCTGCGGCCGCTCGGCGACGCGGACATTCTGCAGGTCATCGACCGGGCGCTGGCGGATGAGCGCGGGCTGGGCGGCCGGGTGCGGCTGGCCGACGGAGTAGCCGCCCACCTGGTCCGGCTGTCCGGCGGTGACGCGCGGCGGGCGCTGACCTACCTCGAGGCCGCGGCGCTCGGCCTCCCGGCGGACGGCGAGATCACCGTGGCGTTGCTCGAGCGCGCCGTCGACCGCGCCATGGTCCGCTACGACCGGGCCGGTGACCAGCACTACGACGTGATCAGCGCGTTCATCAAGAGCATGCGGGGCAGCGACGCCGACGCCGCGCTGCACTACCTGGCCCGGATGATCGAGGCGGGGGAGGACCCGCGGTACATCGCCCGGCGGCTGATCGTGCACGCCAGCGAGGACGTGGGCATGGCCGATCCGACCGCGCTGCAGACGGCGGTCGCCGCGGCGCAGGCCGTGGAGTTCGTCGGCTTGCCCGAGGCGCAGCTCAACCTCGCCCAGGCCGTGATCCACATCGCGCTCGCGCCGAAGTCCAACGCCGTCGCGAAGGCCATCCTGGCGGCCCGTGCCGACGTCGAGCAGGGCCTGGCCGGGCCGGTGCCGAGGCATCTGCGCGACGCCAGTTACCCGGGTGCGGCGCGGCTCGGCCACGGCGAGGGCTACAGCTATCCGCACGACCACCCGGCCGGGGTGGTGGCGCAGCAGTACGCGCCCGACGACGTGGCCGGACGGCGCTACTACGAGCCGACGACGCGGGGCGGGGAGGCGCGGGTCACTGAGCGCGCCGAGCGCATCCGCTCGATCCTGGACGGCAACGCCGACGGTACCGGGCAGCCACCCACGGCACCGTAGCGGTGGCGCGGACATTCGGTCGTGCGATCCGAAGGACCGCAGGACCGCAGGACCGCAGGACCGCGGGAGCGAGCGCGCACCGGGCCTGACGCGTGGCCCATGACCCCCGGCGCTGATCGGCCGGGATCGCTGGCGGGCCGACGGCGCTGCGGGCGGTCGCGATAAGGTCGGGCGCAGGTCGACGTCGACTAGGCAGCCGAGCAGGCAGAGCGGGCCCAGGGGTGGAGGGGGCAAGCTGATGAGGAGCGGGCGCAGATGAGCGTCGGCCAGCTGGCGGCGCTGATCGCCGCGATGTCCGGTGCCGTGCTGGCCGGCGCGGCAGTGGTGGTGCTGATCAAGCTGGCCCGGCTCGCGTCCGCGCTCACGAGGCTTGTCACCGACTACTCCGGACGCGCCGACCAGTTGCTGGAGCGCGCGCAAGCAGCCGTGGACCGCACCAACGAGCAGCTGGCGCGGACCGACTCGATCACCGCGAGCATGGATCAGGTGACGACCAACATGGCCGAGCTGTCGGGCCACGTCTCGGCGCTGACCGGACTGGCCAGGATTCTCGCCGAGGCCGTCGGCGCGCCCCTGACCGGGCTGTCCGCGCTGGCGTACGGCGTGCGGCGGGCCATGCTCGCGCGCCGGGCCGTGCCGGGCGCCGTGCTGCGGGACGACCCGGCGGACG
>JASHQA010000245.1 GCA_030037785.1 Streptosporangiaceae bacterium | reverse complement strand
CCGCACTGGGCTGCACCGTATACGTCGCCGGCGACAGCGCCGGGCTGACCGTCCGTGCGGATTGGGCCTGGTACCGCCGGGCGATTCCGGAGACCGAGACCGAGGCGAGCCTGGTATGGCAGCGGGTGCCCGTGCGCGGATCAGCGACGCTGGGACTGGTCGAGGGTGAGCTGGCTGCAACCAGCGTGCACCCGGAGCATCCGCAGGTGATGCTGCGCGGCCGCGCTCGGCGCCACGACGGCAACTGGCTGGTATCTCTATTCCTGGTCAACGGCCAGCCGCGCCGGGAGACCTCGACCGACATGGCCTGGCTCTTCCAGGTCGGCCTGACCGTCACCGCAGTCGACCGTGCGCCGGTGTTCCTGCCGCGGCCGGACACGACCAGCGGAGGCGACGACGCCGACCGAGCGGAGCAGCGCCGCCTCGCGATGGCGTACCGGATGTCTCCGGAGTTCGCCGTCGGACACGGCACCGGGGTGCACTGCACCGCCGCGCCGGACAACCCGATGCGCGCCAACGAGATCGCCACGACGCCCGTGCCCACATACGAGGTGCCGTTCACAGCAGCGCCCGACCGCTCCATAGACAGCGACCTGACCTGGCTCGCCGACGTCTTGCTGGACATGCGGCGCCTCGCCGAGACCGAGCTGCCGGAACTGCTCGACGGCCTGCGCCCGCTCGTGACCGGATACCGTGAGTGGATCGGCCAGCAGGAGATGCGGATCGGCGATTCGGCCGCCTACCTGGACACTTACGGCTCGGACGCGGCGGAAGCGCTGGCCGCAGCGCGGCGCGCCGCCGACCGGATCGAGCAAGGGATAGACCTGCTCGCCCGCGACGAGCACGCCCTGGCGGCGTTCCGGTTCGCGAACCGCGCCATGTATCTCCAGCGCATCCACACACTCGCCGCCGATGTACGCGGCCGCAACGCGACGCTCGTCCTGAGCCAGGCGCTAGCCGCCGCGGACGACCCGAATAGCAGGTCGTGGCGGTCGTTCCAGCTCGCGTTCCTGCTGCTGAACCTCCCGGCGCTGGCCGATCCGGGCCACCCCGACAGGTCCGATAGCTTGGACGCCCTTGCCGACCTGCTGTGGTTCCCGACCGGCGGCGGCAAAACTGAGGCCTACCTCGGACTGACCGCGTTTGTCCTGGCGGTTCGCCGGCTCCAGCCCAGCGCGGGTGGACTGGACGCCGAAGGCGGCGTCGCCGTCCTGATGCGCTACACCCTGCGGCTGCTCACGATCCAGCAGTTCCAGCGGGCCACGGCGCTGATCTGCGCATGCGAGCAAATCCGGCGTGACGACATCGCGACCTGGGGCAGCACGCCGTTCCGGATCGGCATGTGGGTAGGCGCACGCGTCACTCCGAATCGCACCGACGACGCGGACGACTGGCTCAAGCAGCAGCGGGGCGGCCGCCGGACCCCGACCCGGGCCCAGGGTTCCCCGCACCAGCTGGTCGCATGCCCCTGGTGTGGCGCGGGGCTGGAGCCCGGCCGCGACATCAGTGTCAACATGATCACGCGGCGGACGTACGTCACCTGCCCGGATCCGTTCTGCGAGTTCGGTAGCGGCGTCGGCGGCGAGGGTCTGCCGGTCGTGGTCGTCGACGAGGAGATCTACCGGCTGCTGCCGAGCCTGATCATTGGCACCGTGGACAAGTTCGCCCAGCTCACCTGGCGGGGCGAGACCAAGTCGCTGTTCGGCCGGGTCAGCCGCCGGTGCACCCGGCACGGGTACGTCACCGGCGACACGATGGCCGAAAAGTGGGAGCTGCATACCGACACCTCGGTCCACCCGGCTCGTGGCGCCGAGCCAGTGGGGCGGATCGAGAAGGTCGGCCCGCTGCGGCCGCCGGACCTGATCATCCAGGACGAGCTGCACCTGATCTCCGGTCCGCTGGGCTCGATGGTCGGCCTCTACGAGGCCGCTGTCGACCGGCTTGCCACCTGGGACCTCGGAAACGGAAAACGGTCCCGGCCGAAGGTCATCGCCTCGACGGCGACAGCCCGCCGCGCCCCGCGGCAGATCGGCGCGCTGTTCGAGCGGGAGACCGAGGTGTTCCCGCCGCCGGGCCTGGACATCGACGACAGCTTCTTTGCGCGGCAGCGGCCGGTCGAGCCCGATGCGCCGCGGTACGCACCTGGCCGACGGTACGTCGGTCTGTGCGCGCACGGCATCCGGATGAAGTCGGCGCTGATCCGCGTCTACGTCTCCGCTCTCGGCGGCGCGCAGAAGCTGCACGAGAAGTACGGCCGCAACCCGGTTACCGACCCCTACATGACGCTGGTGGGCTACTTCAACAGCTTGCGCGACCTCGGCGGCATGCGGCGGCTGGTGGAGGACGACGTATCGGCCCGGCTGACCAGGGCCGAGGAACGCGGGCTCGCGCGCCGCTATGACCCGCTGCTACGTGAGCTGACCTCGCGGCTGTCGTCCACGGAGATCCCTCAGGTGCTCGGCCACCTGATGGAGCCGTTCACAGCGGACCGGCCGCCGGGGGAGCGGCGTCCGATCGACGTACTGCTGGCCACGTCGATGATCGCGGTCGGGGTCGACGTGCAGCGGCTCGGCCTGATGGTCGTTTACAGCCAGCCGAAGTCCAGCGCCGAGTACGTCCAGGCCACCAGTCGCGTCGGAAGGGCCGCGCCGGGCCTGGTGTTCACGGTTTTCAACTGGGCCCGCCCACGCGACCTGTCACACTACGAGACGTTCGAGCACTTCCACGCCACGATCTACCGGAACGTCGAGGCCCTGTCGCTAACGCCGTTCGCCGACCGGGCGGTTGACCGCGGCCTGACCGGCGTCCTCATCGCACTCGTGCGCGATCTTGAAGATCCCTACAACGCCAACATGCAGGCGGGGGCCTTCGACCGGAACGACAAGCTGGCCGACCACGTCGTCCGTTACCTCAAGCGCCGGGCCGGGAACGTGTCCGGCGACACCGCGGTGAGCGACGGTGTCGAGCATCAGCTCGACAGGCGGCTGGATCACTGGAACGCCGAGCGGAAAGTCCCGGCCCGCCGGCTGGCGTATGACCGGCCCGCAGGCGCGTCAGACGACGTGGCCCGGCTGCTGTGGCGGCCGGAGGAGGGCCGCTGGCGGCAGATGACCTGCCAGACCTCGCTGCGCAACGTCGACCAGGGCATCCGGCTGCTGCTGGACAGGGAAGACGGGGTATCGACGCCGGCCGACGATCCGCCATTCGAGGAGTTGCCCGCGATAGAGCCGGGCGCAGAGGAGGCTTGGTCATGACGAGCCCGCTCCGTGTCGGCGAACTGCGCCCGAATCAGCTCCTGCACACCTACGGCGTGGGCGCCGTCGCCGACCTACCGAACCTCTCGGTCGTGATCGCCGGTCTCGACGACTGGGACCTGACCAGCTCCGAGATCGTCCCCGAGCGGCGGCTGCTCGCCGCCGTCCGGACTCAGCTCGGCCCTCAGGTCGAGACGCTGCGCACGCCGCCGTATAAGCCCGAGACCGCCGACCCATTCGGGGACTGGGCTCGGGTCGGTGTGCCGGTGCGCCTGTTTCCCCGCTGGCTGCGCTGTTCCGACACGCGCTGCAACAGGCTCGCGCCCGTCGATAGCGGGTTGTTCGAGCTAGAGGCCGACATGTGGCGGCCCGAGCGCATCCGGTACGCGCACAACTGCCGCGGCCACGGCCGTAACCGCCCGGCCGCCGTCCCGGCGCGGTTCGTGCTCGCGTGCGAGCGTGGCCACCTGGATGACTTCCCCTGGCTGTACTACGTGCACGGTGGCAGCGAGCCCGCCGCCGGCGAGCACACCCTGCGGCTCTCCGAGCGCGGAACCACCGGCGAGGCGGCGAACCTGTTCATCGAGTGCTCCTGCGACCGTAGGCGATCGATGGCCCAGGCGTTCGGCCGCGACGCGGTGCGCTCACTCCCCGCCTGCCGGGGCCGTCACCCGCACCTGGGCTCGTTCGAAGGCTGCGGCTGCGAGAGCCGGACCATGGGTCTCGGCGCCACGAACGGGTGGTTCGCGATGCAGGCCCGGGCGTTCAGCCTCCCGCTCGGCGACACGGATGTCGACCAGCGCGTCGCTGAGAACTGGCCGCAGCTCAGCGTTCTCGCGCCCATTGGTGCCACGCCCGCCGGGGCGGTCCAGGCCAAGGCGCTGCTGCCCAGTCTCGCCTGCTGGCCGGATCTTGAGCCCTACGGTGTCGACAAGGTCTGGAAGGCGATCCGGCAGCGCGCCGATTCGTCTGGCAACGGCAGTGGCGACGGCGACCAGGACGACGGTGTAGACCTGATCACTCCGGAATGGCGGGCGTTCACCCGGCCCGAACCCATCGAGCGGCCTGACTTCACCACCCAGCGCGAGCGGCCGCCAGCGGAGTACCGCGGCTGGCTGGCCGACGTGATCCTCGTTCCCCGCCTGCGCGAAGTGGCCGCGCTCTACGGCTTCACCCGTATCGATGCCCCCGAGTGGGATGTGCTGTCCACCGAGAGCGACCGGATGGTGCCGATCTCCCGAGCAGCGCCCGCCTGGGTGCCATGCGCCCAGACGCGCGGCGAGGGCATCTTTCTGCGTTTCAGCGAGGACGCTGTCGTCGCGTGGGAGAAGCGTGCAGACGTGGCCGGTAGAGGCCGGGTCCTGGCCCAGGCGAACGACGACTGGCGCGCCGCCCGTCGGCTCCCGCCCGGCAGCTTTCCCGGTCTGCGTTACCTGCTGCTGCACACCTTCGCGCACATGCTCATCCGCGAGGCCGCGCTCGAATGCGGCTACAGCGCATCCGGCATCGCCGAGCGCATTTACGCTGCCACCGGTGACGAGCCTATGGCCGGCGTACTCCTCTACACCGCCGCGCCCGACAGCGAGGGAACGCTCGGCGGCCTGGTATCCCTGGGCCGACGCGACCGGCTCGGGCCGCTGATCAGCCAGGCGATCGAAGCTGCGCGCCTATGCACCTCCGACCCGCTGTGCGCCGACCACGACCCGCGCGACCGCAAAGAGCTGTTCGGCGCCGCGTGCCACGCCTGCCTGTTCGCCGCTGAGACCTCGTGCGAGCGCGGCAACCATTACCTCGACCGGACGCTGCTCGTGGACACAGTCAATGGATCTGGCACCGGCTTCCTCGCCCGGTGAGCTGCTCCCGGACGTCATAGCCGAGCTGGCCCGGACGCTCCCGTCCGAGCACGTCGGCGCCTGGGCGCGGCTGCTGCGATCGCCCGACTGCACGGCCGGGCCGGGTCCGGCCACCCAGGCGCGGCTGATCGAGGCCAGGCCCGGATTCGCCCTCGCTGGAGCCGCGACGCGGCTGACCCGAGCGTGGCGCTCTTGCGCGCCCGTGCCGTCAGGCGAGGCAGTCGCCCTCGCCCTGGACGCCGCCGCCGCGGTTGCCTCCCAGTTCGCGGCCTGGCGCAGCGACGCGGTGGTCAGCGGGCCAGTATCCGAGTCTGCCCCGGTCCGGCTCACGAGTGCGGTGATCAGTGAGCTCATCCACGACAGCCGAACGTCGCTCCTGGTCGTGAGCTTCGCGGCATTCGGCGTGGCCGATGTTGTCCGCGAACTCCAGGCCGCGGCTCAGCGCGACGTGCGCATCGACCTCATCATGGAGGGCACCGCGGCCGAAGGGGGAACCCTACATGGCAACCTCGGCGCCGCCGAGGCGTTCGCCGCGCTCAGGCCACACGCCACGTTCTGGACCTGGCCTGCAGCCCGCCGCCCGTCCGTCGGCGGTGCCCGTGCCGCGCTGCACGCCAAGCTCGTCGCCGCTGACGATCAGGTCGCCATCGTCGGTAGCGCGAACCTCACCGATCGTGCGCTGGCGCGCAACATCGAACTCGGGATCATCATCCGTGATCCGCTCGTGGTTCGACGCATGACGGGCCATTTCAGGTCGCTGATGGCACCTGGCATCGGGCCGCTACAGCAGGCGCCGGAGTGACGTGAAAACGGGCGCCAGGGGTCGAGCAGCCGATGAAGTATCGCCCGCCACCATCGTGGGATCAGGCTGAGCTGAGTTTCACATGTCGGCCACTGCGTACTTACCGTCGTGATCTTGCAGTCTGCTAGCTCCTGCTGCTTCTGCGACCATCAAGTCACTGGATCGCTACTGCACACCTATGCATCAAGATGATCAAGGTCGGTGCAGTTGAAGATCAGTAATTCGCTTACATGATCGGAGAGGTGGAGCGCTGCGGGTGGCGGTTGTCGTGAGCATCGCACGCGGGCATGACGCGTCCTATCCGTTCCGGGCGATCGGCGCTGCGGACGGCGCCACGCTGACGGGAGAGCGCGGGGCTGGCTATTACCTGTCGGCGGTGGAAAAGGGCGGCGAGCCGGCTGGGATCTGGGTCGGCAACGGGGCCGCTGAGCTCGGCTTCCGGGACGGTGACACGGTCCGACGGGAGGACTTCGAGCCGCT
>JASHQA010000244.1 GCA_030037785.1 Streptosporangiaceae bacterium | reverse complement strand
GTCAGCACGCCAGCGTAGGCGTACATGCCGGCCGCGATGTCGGCGACCGAGATACCGGCCTTGGACGGCACCGCTGGCGTGCCGGTCACTGACAGCAGGCCGGCCTCGCACTGCACCAGCAGGTCGTAGGCCTTCTTGCGGGCGTATGGCCCGTCTGAGCCGTACCCGGACACCGAGCAGCAGATGAGCCGCGGCTGTCTGGCGTGCAGCGCCGCCGGGGCGAGGCCCAGTCGGTCTGCTGCGCCCGGCGCCAGGTTCTGCACGAACACGTCGGCGCGCGCCAGCAGTGCGGCGAGCACCCGCTGCCCGCGCTCGCTCTTGACGTCGAGCTCGACCGACTCCTTGCCGCGGTTCAGCCAGACGAAGTAGCTCGCCTGGCCGAGCACCGTCTGGTCGTAACCGCGAGCGAAGTCACCAACCCCGGGCCGCTCCACCTTGATCACGCGCGCGCCCAGGTCAGCCAGCTGCCGGGTGGCGAATGGCGCCGCGACCGCCTGCTCCAGCGACACCACGGTGACACCAGCCAACGGCAGTCCCGCAGGCGGCTGCCGAGCGTTGTCCCCCCGGGCTGGCACTGCGGGGGGTTCCGGGGGGTTGTCCCCCCAGGCTGGCACTGCGGGGGGTTCCGGGGGGTTGTCCCCCCAGGCTGGCACCGCGGTCACGACCGCGCCTGATCGCGGCGGGGCAGGAACTCGCGCAGCACATCGGCTGCGTTCTGCCAGGTCCAGGACGAGGAGTCGGTGTCCAGATCGGCCGCGCAGCCGGCCAGCTTGGCCGACAGTTGCGCGTCTGACGGGGGCCGGGCGGGGGAGCCGGGCGGGTAGCGCAGGGCTGCGTGGTGAACGGCCCCGTTCCCGCCATGAATTTTCACCTGGAGTTGCCCGTCGAGCAGTCCGGCGCCGCCCGGGTCAAGCTCGGTCTCGACCAGGCCGACGAGCCGCCGTGCCGCGGGGCGGCGCACCGCCGCGTCGGTGAAGCTGGCGAACCCCGGGCTGCGGTCGAGCAGCGCCGCGGCGACCGCGTACTCGAGGCTGAACTTGCCCTGCAGGCCGGTGTCGGGACGGTGATGGATCAGGGGCACGACCGTGGCTTCCGGGGTTCGCACCTCGATCCGGGACACGTCGCGGGCGTCGAGGCCAGTCGTCTCGGCGAGTTCGGCGATCGCGCTGATCGGGCGTTGCAAGGCGTAGCAGCACGGATACATCTTGATGGCGAGACCGTCGGGCACCGCGGCGCCGGTCAGGTCGAGGCCGCCCGGCTTGGCGCTCACCAGTGGCAGCCACGCGTCGAGCGCCTGGTCATCCGCGCTCGCGCCGGCGGCGGCCAGTGCCGCGGCTCGCAGGCCGGCCTCGACGGCGAAGCCGACCTGGAGCGACTTGGCGTCGGTGCCGAAGGCGCGCTGTACCCCGCCCGCTGCCGGGACGGCCAGCGCGATCGCCGTCGCGATGCGCTCGGCGGACAGGCCCATGGCGACCGCCGCGCCCGCGGCGCTGGCAGGCGCTCCGGCCGTGCAGGTCGCGTGCCAGCCGGCCGAATAGTGCCGCCAGCCGAGCGCGGTGCCGAGCCGTGTCATCACCCCGGCCGCGGCGAGGTAGGCGCGGGCACCGCCGCCGGCCGCGAGCACGGTCGGCACGCAGACCGCGCTGACGTGCGTCGTGGAGGGCATGTGCAGGTCGTCGTAGTCGAGCACGTGCCCGGCGGTCGCCCAGTGCCCGCCCTCGCCGAGGGCGGCTGCGAGCCGGGTTACCGGCTGGTCGCGCGCTGCTAGTGCGACCGCGACCGTGTCCGCCAGCGAGCGGTCCGCCAGCGCTAGATCGTCGGCGGTCGGCTCGAGGTCGTGGGCCCACCGGGCGAGGGCGGTAGCTGTCGATGTCATGTTTCGGTGTCCTGTGCGTGCGTGACTTATCCGCTAGCCGCCGAGGATGGTGAGGGCGCGGCGGGCTAGTGGCATGATCCGGTCGCCCTTCAGTCCCTGCCGGAGGTCGTGGCTGTTGCCCATGAGATAGCGGTGGTAGAGCTGGGCCACCACGATGGCGGTCTTCCAGCTGCCGAACGCCTCATACCAGCTGACAGCCGCTAGATCGGCGCCGGTTACCTGGGCGTAGCGCTCGCACACCTCGGCCCGCGTCGGCAGTCCCATGTCCTGCTGGCCGTCCGGGTACGACGGCCGGTCGTCTGGGTCGTCGGCCGGGTCGGGCCAGTAGTTGAGCATGATGCCGAGGTCGACCAGCGGATCGCCGATGGTGGCCATGTCCCAGTCGAACACCGAGTGCACCCGGTCCGGGGTGGCGGGGTCGAACTGACAATTGTCGATCTTGAAGTCGTTGTGCAGCACGGACGTGCGGACGGTCTCCGGCCTGGTAGCGGCTAGCCGGGCGCCCGCTTCGGCGACGAGGTCCGCGCCGTCTGGGGTGCCCGTGCTCCGCCCGTCCGCTGGCCGCGGCGCGGTATCGGCGAGGTTCGCCAGCAGTGGTTCGGCGACCGCGGCCCAGCGCGCCTGCCAGCCGCGGAGCTGGCGCTCCACGAAGCCGTCGGGCCGGCCGAGGTCGGCGACGCCTGCCTGGTCCGGATCGAGCAGGTGCAGATCGGCGAGCGC
>JASHQA010000243.1 GCA_030037785.1 Streptosporangiaceae bacterium | reverse complement strand
GCCAGGGCCACAGCGCAGCCAGCACCACGGCGCAGCGGGTTAGCCTATACCTTGAGCTGGATTGTTTTTACTATGCTGACTTGGCAGTATAGGGAGGCGTGACCCGGTCGCGCCCGTGTGCCGGGGCGCAGGCTGGATGGCCGCGCGCGACGTGGCTTGCCGACCGCGAGCGGAGGGAGTGATCAGTGTGGCTGACGGCGGCAGGAGCGGATCGGGAACGTCTCCAGGGCTCCTGGAGACACTGTCCGGGCTCAGCGGACAGCCGAGCGCGGAAGTACTGCTTGAGCTGCTCCGCGACGTCATCGATCCGGAGATCGGCATCAACGTCGTTGACCTTGGCCTGATCTACGACGTCGGACTTTCTGACGATGGCGCGGTGACCGTGCGGATGACGCTGACCACGCCTGGTTGCCCGCTCAGCGGTTACCTGGACGATGCCATCCGCGAGACCCTGTGGGGCGTGCCCGGCGTGCGCGACATCGACGTGCACATCGTCTGGGATCCTCCGTGGGATCCGGAGGAGATGATGAGCGACTGGGCTAAGGAGCAGCTTGGGTGGCGGCGATGACCCGGTCCGAGATCGCCTTGACGGCACCGCGGCGCCGTCGTAGGCGCTGGGTCCCGCCGCTGATGGCAATCGCCGTGGTGTGCCTGCTGGCAGGGCTGTGGGCGGCGCTGATCCGGCTCGGGTTGCCCGTTCCGACGCTGCAGGGAAATCTCGCCGCGACGCACGGCCAGCTGATGACCCTCGGCTTCCTGGGCACGTTCATCGCGCTGGAGCGTGCGGTGGCGCTCGGCAAGGCTTGGGCCTACCTGGCGCCCGCCGCTGCCGGGGCGGGCGGACTGGCGGTAGCGGCCGGTGCACCCGGCAGTCTCGGCGAGGTACTCATCGGCATTGGCGGGGTCATCCTGGTCGCCATCTTCGTCGCCGTGCACCGGATTCAGCCATCGCTGCACAATGCGGTGCTGGCCAGCGGTGCGGCCTGCTGGGTGATTGCCGCGGGGCTGTGGATGGCAGGCTGGGACATCTCGCGGTTCGTGCCATGGCTGGTCGGTTTCCTGGTGCTCACGATCACCGGGGAGCGACTGGAGTTGTCCCGGATGACCGGGATCTCGCAACGGGCCCGGCTGCTGTTTGCGGCTGCCGCGGTCATCTTCGCCATTGGGCTGCTGACCTCGTTGGCTACGGGCGGAGCGGCAGCGACACCGAGTTCGCCGGTGCCGGTCGGCATCCGGATCACGGGAGTGGGCCTGATCGCCCTCGCAGCCTGGCTGGGGCGCTACGACATCGCCCGGCGCACCATCCACGGTCGCGGGGTCACCCGGTACATGGCGGTTGCGCTGCTGGCTGGCTACTGCTGGCTGGCGGTCGCGGGCTGCCTCTGGGCGGGCATCGGACAGATGAGCGACGGATCCGCCTACGATGCGCAGCTACACGCCATCTTCCTCGGGTTCGTGATGTCGATGATTTTCGCGCATGCCCCGGTCATCGTGCCTGCGGTGCTGGGCCGCCCCCTGCCGTATCGCGCTGGCCTGTACGTGCCGCTGGCGTTGCTGCACGCCTCGCTGCTGCTGCGCCTGGCGGGCGGAGACTGGGCGGGCAGCGTCGACGCCTGGCAGTGGGGCGGCTCGCTGAACGAGGTCGCGATCCTGCTCTTCCTGGTGCTGGCCGCCGCCCTGGTGATCCGGTCCGGGCGCGGCAGGGGCGCTGGCAGCCAGCAACTGCGCGAGCAGTTGGCACCGTCGAGCGAGCTCGCGCCCGGCTGCGGGCAGCCAGGGACACCGTCTCCCGGTCGCGCTAGCAGGCAATCGGGGTAGCTCTCCTCCCGACCCGCTGGCTGGCTGCGGTTCGTCACGTGATCGGGCCCGAGCGTCGTGGACCCTGGGCCTAGCTAGCCAGCCGCACGTCCGATGCGCACCCGCCACTCCACCGGCCCGCTCTGCAGGTAATCCCAGGTGAACTGGCCAGCTTGCTCGGCCTCGAACTGGTACTGCAGTGGCTTCGGGTCGTGATCGTTGACCAGCACGAAGCCGGTGCCCGGCAGGAGTGCCCGGTAGGCGGCGAAGATTGACTCATGCCGCTGGGCCGGAGGGAGATTCCGGACGTCGAGGTTCGGGTCGGCAGCCGCATCACTGCCCTGGCCAGCTTCGGCGTCTGCGGCAGTGGCCTCGTCGGTGCCAGCCGCGTGCCCGGCTTCCCCGACGTAGTGGTGCATGTCGGCGAGCAGGGTCACCAGGTCGGTCTCCTCGTCGGCGAGCAGCGCCGGCAGCAGAACGTCGTTCTCCCTGCTGACATGCACGGCGAAGAGCTCGGCTAGCTGGCGCGCCTGCCCGACTGCCGCCGTGCCGTCCGGCGCGTCGGCGAGGCGCCCGGCTGCAGCACCAAGCTCCTTGTGCTCGCCTGTCATCAGGCTGACTAGGTCGGCTAGGCCGGCCACAGCGGCTGCGGCCTGGTAGATGGTCTGCTCCTCGGCCAGCGCGTGCGGAAGCACGTCCGCATCGAGAAAGGCGAGGAGCCCGGCCACTGCGGGGTCGTGCGGCTGCCCGCTGGCCACAGCCTCGGACACGGCGCTCACGTGCTGGGCGAGATGCTCGCTGAGCGTCCTGTGGTGGGCGCGAATGGCTTTGTAAGCCTCGGTGCCGGTGGTCATGTCAGCTCCGTTCTCGCTGCGCGTGCATCCGGATGAGCCGAGCTCACGCATCGCCGGCACACGTCCTGCGGATGGCTATGGATCGTCCGCGAGCCAATTTACACGAACCAGCTGAGATTAATTATGTGAGCTTGAGCATAACGGGCAACGCGCACCCGACGGACTGCGGTGCCGACTGGTCAGATGACTGCTTCCCAGCAGGTTGGCCGGCGTCGACGCTCAGCGTTGTCGGCGCGGACCCGCTTGCCGCTCAGCGGCCGTAGCGCGCTGCTGTGTCGCGAGAGCTGCGATGCAGACGCCGGGCTCGGCAAAAGGCTGCAGCTTGTCGGCGGCGACGGGCGCGCGCAGTTGCCCAAGGATGCCCTGCATGAGGCCGAGATGCAGAGAGCACACGACATCTTGATGACGCTCGGCTACCTCGCGGAACGGGCACTGGCGTAGCCGAAGCTGATAGGCGGCGCCCTCGCCGACGACCTCGGGGGAGAATCCGATGCCTGCCATGGCCGAGGCAAGCCTCTCGATCGACTGCCCGGCGCCCAGCTGCTCATACGGCGGCGGTTGCTCGGTGATATACCGGCCCCACTGCCTGCCAGCCTCGGCCGCTGCCTCCCGGTGCTCAGGCATGACTCCGGCGATCATGCTGGTCAGCATCTCGGCAAGCAGCCGGTAACGCCGCTGCCCGGTCGACCCTTCGCCACTTACGGCCAGATAGGCCATGCTGGGTCGGCCAGGGGTCTCCCGCGGTTGCGGCGCCCTTGTTGCGAGCCCCGCCTCCACCAGGGCGTCGAGGTGGAACCGTGCTGTGTTGGGGTGCAGGCCCGTCCGGTCGGCGATCTCCTGCACGCCGAGCGGGCCGCCCGCCGACCGTAGCAAGTCCAGCACCCTGGTCCGGCTCTCGCCAAGCGCGGGAGCAGCATCGGGCGACAGCAACACTTGCAGGTCCATGATGCAAGTTTAGATCAGAATTCTAGTAGAAACTAATCATGCTTGCCGACGCATCTGGTCTGGTTGTCCTGCCAGCGGGGCCGGTTCGGCGCCAGCCGGCCGATCCGGGTCTGGTTGTCGCGCCAGCGGGGCGTGCTCGGCGCCAGCCGGCGGTCAGGCGGCCGATGCCGCCACCCGCGGCTGCCGGTACCGGGTCGGTGTGTTGTCCGCCGCGGCGGGTGAGCGCGACCCCACGTCGGGGCCGGCCGCGAGGTCAGCAAGGTAGGCGAGCGCGTCGGCGCCAAACCGGGCAACCTGGTCAGGGCCGATGACCGCGGGGATGACGGCGCTGGGCAGTGCCAGCCACTCCTGCCGCCACTGCCTGATCCGACGGCAGCCCGTCGTGGTCAGGGGTCCGCCGTCCAGGCCGATCGCGCCGCCGGAGCGGCGCACCATCCGGGTCAGGTCGCGATCGCGGATCAGCAAGCTGGGAAGCTCCGGGCTGGCCAGCCTGTCGGCAATGTCTTCCTGCGGCCACATCACCGCGGTGAGCAGACGGCGCACCTCGTAGGCGCTGCTGAGGTGCAGCCCGTGCACCCAGATCGCGGCGAACACGCGGCGGCGCAGGTCGTCGGCGACGCCGTCGCTGACTGCCTCCGCGTAGGCGGCCACTGCCGCCTGGGTGTTGGTGACCAGGATCGGCGGGCCGGCGGGTACGCGCTCACCGGGCAAGGCGAGCGTTGCGACCTCCGCCAGTTCCGCCGCTGCCGCAGATCTGTCGCTGCCGGCCCGGCCGCCGGTGCGCGGGACGCAGCGGTCATGCTCGACCGCCCGCCAGTCCACCTCTGTGCCCGCACGGGCCAGCTGGTCAGCGCGCTGGCTCGCAAGGTAGGAGTACGGGCAGTTGAAGTCCCCGTAAACGATCATTGTGCTGTCGCACCTCCCGCTGTCGCGCTCCTCTTAGTTTAAATCAATTAACTAGTTAAAACTATCCGTCGGCCGGTGGGAGTGAGTCGAG